>NZ_LMLM01000002.1:0-308054 GCF_001421905.1 Duganella sp. Leaf61 | reverse complement strand
TACATTCGCTGGTACAACGAAAAGCGCATCAAGAGCTCTCTTGGCTATCTGAGTCCGATCGAGTATCGTGAAAGCTTGGGTTTAACGATGTAAACCAGTCCAAGAAAAGGTCCGCATCCCCAAGCAGCGATTGAAAACTGATACACCGTTTTGAGATGATGGCTGCTTTGCGGAGCGGCCTTGAAACCCAACGAGGTGTACGTGGAAATTCAGTTATTGAGCAAGCATGGGTTGAGTCTGCGGCGCATCGCCGCCGAGGTGGGCTGCGCGGTGAACACGGTGCGGCGACATTTGGCGCTGCAGGCGGTGCCGAAGTACGAACGCAAGGTCAAGCGCCCTACGAAGCTGGCGGCGCATGAAAGTTATCTGCGCGAGCGGCAGGCGGCGGCGCAGCCGAATTGGATACCGGCCAGCGTCTTACACCGCGAGATTGTCGAGCGTGGCTACCAAGGTGGTCTAAGCCAGTTGCGTGCGTTCATGCGCTATTGCGTCCGGCGCTGCCGGTCGAGCCCGAGGTGCGCTTCGAGACGGCGATGGGTGAACATAGTGCCGGCCAGCGCCGGTTGCTTACTTTTGCTGACCTCTGTTCATCTGCAATGCGTCGAGATTGCCAGTGGCAGAATACAAAATACGTGGTCCATTTCTTTCGCCGATGGCTATAAGGTAAGCGCTTCGGTTTTTCTGAAAGCTCCCGCTCTGCCCAAGATCACCGTACGGGAAGCTGATGCAAACGTAGGTGCCGGTTTGATCGGCCACGGTCGCCCAATCGGCAGCGAAGGGATCAAGCTCCGTGGGACGGGTATGGAAGCCGGCAAGCGGGTGTGCCTGAGCGATGGAAAAAAGCTGATTGCCGTAGATGACAGCTTTGACGTGGCCGCGCTCGGCATAACCTATCGGTTTGTTACCTGACTTGATGTAATAGATGGCATTGAAGCCTTCGAGGTAATCATCTTCCGAATATATTTTTTCAGTGGGTAAAGGACTCCACTTTACCGATTTCGAAGTTGACTGCGCGGACAGACAACTGACGATCGCCGCCCTTGACGGCGTTTTGGCTTGAGCTTCCACGACCAAAGCTGAAAGAAACATCATGAAGAAAAAATGCTTCATTTGTACTCCCATCCTCGCGTGACCTTCAGGAATTCCGGATTCAACTTCCAGAAAATCGTACCGCCGTATGCCGCTGTGGAATCGTACTGGTGATCATAGCGCCCGACTTCTTCCGTGGCGGTCGATATCTTTCCAGTGGTACGGCTTCGGGTCTTGGTTGTTTTCGATATGATCACGACTTTTGTGGATTCCTTGATCCCATATATATTGTGGGAAGGATCAGCGAACTTGATGCCGCGTCGAACCTTGAAGTGGCGCGCATAATTGGTCTTGATATTGGCAAACTTTGACTCGGCTTGAGTTTTGGAGGAGGAGAGCATCCACAAATACACAGGTCGTTCTCCAGCGCGACCTTTTTACCATTCCAGATTTATGGGATACGGGGGCCGACGCACATAATTTTTCCGCTGGATTTACAAGCAGGACAAATTATCGGGTCACCCTCTAATGCGATCTTTTTGCTGTTGATGCTGCCATTGCTGCTGGCTGAGGTTACTTTATCGCCGGCAGTCGTGGTCGCGCCTAACGTGATGTGATAGCGCCGCATGCAGGTCCTTGGTTGACGAATTCCGGAGAACCGAGCGTAACTGAAGTGAGAAGTTTGAAATTGACGCAAGGCAATTTTTACTTGCTTCTGGTCTATATGATAGCCGGAGCGGCGCCTTGCAAGTACGCTAAACGGTAATTCATTCAGTGTTAAAAGGGCTTAACGCGTCCAGCTTCCACTAACTCCGCCGCCAGGTTATGGCGCGCATTCGCATGCTGTGGATTGATGGCCAGCGCCGCCTGGCCGTACCGGATCGCCAGCGCGCTGTCTCCAACATCCGAAGCTGCCACCGCCGCATTCGCCAGCAAATCCGCATCGTGCGCCTCGATCCTGAGCGCCTCATCGTACGCCGCCAGCGCACCCGCCGCATCGCCGCTCACCAGCCGCAAATTCCCCAGCTCCCGTAACGCCCGCCACTCGGCCGGCTTGATCGTCAGCACCCGTGCGAAGTCGGCGGCGGCGCCCTCCACATCGCCGAGCTCCGCCCGCAACATGCCCCGGTTCAGATGCGCCTCGTAATACGGCGGCGACAGCGTAATCGCCCGCGCGTATGCTTCCAGCGCCTCCTCTTCGCGCCCGCTCAGCCGCGACAGCAGGTTGCCGAGGTCGTTGTAATACTCGGCGTAAAACGGATCGCAGGCGATCGCCGTGCGCAGGCGGCGTTCGGCGCGTTCGGTGTCGTTGACCAGTTCGTACACCTGGCTGGTGTTGTAAATGAGGATGGAGCGGTGCAGCTGGAACTGGTCTTCGCCGTATGCGCCCGCGATCTCGGCGATGCCGTGTTCGCACAGGGCCAGTGCCTCGTCGAACTTGCCCTGGCGCGCCTTGATGTATGCGTAGGCGTTTTCGGCGAATACCTTGATGTAGGTGTGGCGCGGGTGGTCGGCAAATTTTTCTTCGATCAGGCGCAGGTTGCGCACGGCGCAGTCTTCCGCTGCCGGCAGGTTCACCGGCACCTGGTAACGGCCGTACGTCATCGATTGCGCGTATAGCGCGGTGGGCACGAAGCGGCTGGCGGGGAAGGTCGTTAAAAAATCGTCGAGCAGGGCCAGCGCGGCGGCGGTGTAGCCCATCGAGTACAGCACGAACGCGGCATTGATGAACAGGCCGTTGATGGCATCGTCGCCGCTGCCCTGGCGGCGCAATTCTGTCGATGAGAACAGCTCTGCAAAGAACTCGAACCAGGTGTCGTACAAGCCGATACCCATCAGCACGTCGCATGGTTCCACCAGCGCTTGCAGGCGGCGCAGCGGGTCGCGGATCGCCAGCGCATGGACCAGCACCAGCGGACCTTCGCCAGCGGCATAGCGCTGCCACGCGGCCAGGTGCGCCGCATGGTGCAACTCATCGAGCTCGGCGGCGGGCAGGGTGGCGGCGTTGCGTTGGGCGAGCAGGTCGCCCTGGCAGCTCGACGCCACCGAGTCGCGCGCCAGTTCCCGGCGGCGTTCGCTGTCCAGCGTGCCCAGGTACAGGTCGATGACGGTGGTGACCGGCAGCGTGGCGGCCTTGCCGAGGTCGTGGCCCAGGCAGGTGGCCAGCACCCGGCAGGTGGCCGGATTGCCGCCGGACTGGCGGTACACCGTTTCGCGCTGGAATGGCGTGAGGTGGGCGAGGTCGGTGGCTGCTTCGAACTCTGCCAGCGTCAACGGCGCGATCCGGATGGTGACGGGATCGGTAATGTGCTTGGCAGCGCGGCCAGTATCCCCGCCGTTGTTGCAATCGGCAAAGCTGCCGGTACCGCCACCGGCATTGTGGTCAGTAGAGCGGTGTGTATCGCAGCCAGCATGTTGGCCAGCAGAGCGGCCGGCATCGTGGTCGGCATTGCAGCCGGTATAGTGGCCATCGAGCCGGTTCGCGTCACCGCGTTCCAGCAGGACGCACTGCAAGCGGCACGTTCTCCCCGGCAGTCCGTCTGACCGTTCCTGCAACCGCCGCAACACCGCCAGCAGGCTGCGCGAAGTCGGCGGCAGCCGCTCCGCATTGTCGATCACCACTACCACCGCTTGCTGGCGGACAGCCAGCACGGCAAGCATGAACTCGGCCAGTCCCACCAGCAACTTGTTCTGGTACTCGTGGTGATAAAACCGCGTGCGCTCGTCGCGTACCGAAGTGCTGGTCAGATCGCGCGGCAGGGCGTAGGCCGGTGAATCGCGGCGTGGCCACAGGCGCTTGAGGCTTTGCTCGTGCGCAGCCACCAGCGCCGACTGGTCTCGCTCCGCCTCATCCAGCAACTGCATGGCCAGCGGTTCGAAGCCGGCCAAGTAGCCGTGCGCGTGGCCGTCGCCGTCGAGTTCCCAGATTTCGCGCTCGGCTTCGACTGACGCGCGGGCGGTGGCGCGCAGCCCAAGCCCATGCGCGCCGGCAACCACGGCAATGCCGTGGTCGCGCAGCGCGGCGGCGATGGCCGGCACGTAGGCAGGGCGGGCGGTCATCGCGCGCGGCCGGTTACACCGTGCCCAGATAAGGCGTGGTGGTGCGTATCTTGATCTTGCTGACAGTGACCTTCTTGATGATGGACGTGCCGCGCGGCGCGCCCGATTCATACACCAGCTTTTGTTCTTCGGTCGATTCCTCGCGTTCGTCGGTTTCGGTTTCCGTGATGATTTCCGGATACTTGGCGTTGAGGGGATTGCTGCTGGTAGCCAGTTCGCTCATGATGATTCTCCTTGTTTGTTGAACAACGGCGGTGAAAACGCAGGCGGTGGTCAGACCGCGCTGCGCGAAAAATAGGTGCGCTGGCGGCTGCGAAAGCCGGCGCCGTAATACGCTTGCGCCCAACTGCAATCTTCCACCAGTGGATTGCTGGCAAAGAAGGTGCCGGACGCCATGGCCGCGCGCACCGCGTCGCGGAACGCGTAGTGCGTATACGAGCGCATGAATTCGCCGAGATAAATGTCGGCCACCTCGTGGTCGCCGGCGATGACCAGCATGTTCTCGTCGTTCTGCTTGCTCGATGCGAGGCTGAAATTGGCCGAGCCGCTGATCACCAGCGGCCGCTTGCCGAGCGGGTCGATCAGCATGAACTTGGTATGGATGAATTGCACGTGCTGGGCCATGGCATTGCTGCGTTCGAGCAGAAACTGGTCGAGCGCGTTGGTGCGCAGGTAGGCGCCCATCGCCACGCGGCCGCTTTCGGTGGCGCGGATCTGTTTGACGATGCGGCCGATTTTATCCACCTGCTGCTTGTTGCCTTTCAGGCCGTCCATCAGCACGTAGCGCACGCCGCGATGCTCGGGCGACAGCGCTTGACCCAGCCGGTCGTCGATGGAAAACGCCAGCGTGAGCAGAACCGCATCGGCAGCGGGTATCGCATCGATGTAGCGGTCGAGCGCGTCGCGCTCCTTGCGCGGGCTGAAGATCGGCGTGCAGCCGTCGGGCCATTGCGCCGGCAGCGGAAACGCCGTGGTGATCGCTTCGCGCAGCGCCATGCTGGCCGGGTCGGCTGCCAGCAATTGCCAGTAGGCGAGGAACTGCTGCGCCACCGTGGCGTCCCACACTTCGTGGCCGGTATTGAGCTGGCCGAAGAAGCCGTTTTGCGACCAGTTAAGCGAGCCGCCCCACACCGCCGTGGGCACGCCCTGTTTCGACAGCACGATGAACTTGTTGTGGGCGATATAGCTGGGATTTTTCTCGCGCGCGATGCCGATGTCGGCCAGGTGCGCCATATCGAGTTCGCCGATGTTTTCCTCGCGCGGATACGAGGGACTGTCGTCGTCGCCGTTTTCCTTGGCATCGAAAACGATGCGCACCTCCACGCCGCGCTCGCGCGCTGCGCGCAAGGCGTCGAGCACGGGCGGGTGGCGTGCTTCGTAAATGGCCGCGTGCAGCGCATCACCGGCTTGCGCCTCGGCGATAAACGCCAGCAACGATTCGAACAGGCCACGGCTGAGCCATTCGAACGCCTGGTTGTTAGGCACATCTTCTGGCGCGCGGTTGGCGAAGCGCCTGGCGTACTCCTGGGCGGCAATTGCGCCGCGATTGAAGTGGATCGCGTGGCCCGACGCCGTGCGCGTAATCGTGCGCACCGGCACCACCACTTCGGCCAACGCCTCGAGCGCGGCCGGCGTACCGCCGAGCGCGACGATGCGATACGTGTAGTCGACGCCGGGGCGCACCGTGTAGTCGGCCCACTGGAAGGTTTGCAGCGGATGGTTGCGGGTGGAAACGCGCGTGCCCTTATCGAGGCCGGGGTCGGTGGTGGCGTAGCGCTTTTGCGCTTCGAGCCAGTCGGCGCGGCCGGTCTCGTGATCGGTGCGGTGGATGGCGAATCCTTGCAGCAGCCCCGCCTGCTGCTCGGGCCAGTCGAAGCCGAATACGATCACATGACTGCCGGCAATCGCCTGTACATGCAGGCCGCCTTCGGTGCGTTGCGCGCGCATGGCCGTCTCCTTGCGGATCAGAAGGTCACAGAGTAGCCGGGGTTCGACGCCTGGGCCTTGGTGTAACTCACGCCGTCCACGCGCAGGCCGTCCGCGTTGAGCAGCGTGATGATGCCGCCCTTGTTGGGCAGCACGACCGGCGGAATGAGCGTGACACGCAGCGCTTCGCCGGCAGCAATCGCGCCCTGCAGGGGCATGGCGTTCTTGTCGCGGTCGAGCAATTTCCAGCCGGCCAGATCCACCGGTTGCGCGGTGGCGTTGAGCAGGGTGACGGTTTCGATTTCCGGCGACTTGACCGGGTTCACCAGCGCGGCGACGATGCGCACCGCGCCATCGGGCGCCTCCGGTGTGGGCGTGGTGCCGGGCTCGAACGGGTTCGGTGGATTGGGGTTGTCCGACGGCGGACCGCTGACGCCGCCTTCGATGCGGTGGCCGGTCTGGTCGTCGCTGTGCCAGGTTTGCGACTGGAATTTCAGGAAGATGCCCACCCACTGGTTTTGATCGGGAAAGTTCAACAGCAGCGCGCCGTCCTGGTACACGCCGTCGTCCTGTTTGAAGTTGCCGGCGTTGGCTTGGTTCATGTGGATATCGTGCACGCCGTTGCCGGGCAAGAAGCCGAAGATTTTATCTTTCTTGCCGGCCTCGGGACCCCAGCGCTCGCCAAACGCGTACAGCACGGCGTTCTCGTCGGACAGCGCACGCTGGATGTGCTGGTCGATCTTCTCGTTGAGGTCGTTGTCGGGACCGTTGATGCTCAGCGGCAGCGGCACCATCTTGCGCGGATCAAACAGGTTGCTGCGGATGAAGTCGAGCGCGGGACCACCGGGATTCGATGCCAGTTGCGACCAGCCCACCGGCAACGCCTCCAGTTGCGCCAGTACGGGATGCTGGAAATGCGCGTCCACCAGGTACTCCACCTCGGACGGCGCCAGCTGCGATTTGACGTTGACGGCGATGCGGTAATCGGTGGTGTCGTCGATGATGTGGACTTGATAGTGCGCGTTCTGGTTCGATCCAAGCTGGCGATTGATCGGACGTCCTTTCAGTACGCCGTACTGGTGCAGAGGCATGGCGAGCTCCTGTTGAGGTGTGACGATAGCGGACAATATAGGACGAAAATCGAGGAGTGCAAGGCCGATTATTAGCGGGCTCTGCGCTATGAAGCGAGCTGGACAGGCAGGTTCTACAAGGCGCCGTTTGCATTTGCCGGCATAGAAAAAGCCCGCAAGCTTTGCAGCGTTGCGGGCTTCTGATTAACCGACACAAGCTTTACATCTCCGGCTCCGCCACCGGCTCCACCACGCTGGCCACCAGCACCACGCACAGCAGCGCCGTGCCCACCATGTACAGGAATACGCTGCTCCAGCCGAAGTGGTCGAGCAAGATGCCGACCATCAGCGGCGCTACAGCGCCACCGATCTGGCCGAGGAAGTTGACGATGCCGAACGCGGTCGGGTACGTCGATTTGCTGACCAGGCCCATCGCATAGGCCGAGTAGCCGGCAAAGCCGATGCCCACCATCAGGCCCGAGATCAGCAGCGTGGCGCCGAGGAACGTGGCGCTGTCGGGGGCATTGATCAGCAGGCACAGCATCAGGGTGGTGCCGATGGCGCCAAGCAGCATCATCGGTTTGCGACGGCCGTCGAGCAGGCGGTCGGAGATCAGGCCGCCGATCATGTTGCCGGTCACCGCGCCGATGAACGGCGCCGAGGCCAGGAAGCCCATCTTGACCGATTCGAAACCGCGCACGGTCACCAGGTACGTCGGAATCCACGACATGAAGATATTGGTGATGCCGATCATGCAGCCGTAACCGAGCGCCACGCCGATGATGTTCCACGAGGTGAAGACCTGACGAATCGTTTGCAGGCGCTCGACCCGGCGGGTGCGGTTGATGGCGTCGAGCAGCGGCATGCTGCGCAGGTAGCGCAGCGCCGGTTTTTTGCCGGCGTTGGCAGCATCTGCCGGTGCACCTTCGCCACGGATATAGCGCTGTTCGGCCGGCGAGCAGAAACGGCTCTCGCTGGGCGAGTTGGTCACCAGCAGCATCCACAGGACGGCGAACAAAAAGCCCGGGATGGCGAACACGTAGAAAATCTCGCGCCAGCCCCAGATGGCAATCACGATCAGGCACACCGACGGCACCATCAGCGGCCCCAGCTTGGACGCGGCAATCCACAGCCCCGTTGCCAGGCCTTTTTCCTGCGGCGGGAACCAGCGGTTGATCACATTGGTGCAGCCGATGCCCAGCGGGCCTTCGGCAAAACCGAGGCCAACGCGGTAGAGTTGCAGCAACAGCACGGACGTGGTGGTGGCCATCAGCGCCGTAAACAGCGACGTAAACACCATGCACAGTGCCAGGAAAATGCCGCTGGCTTTTTCGCCGAGGCGGCGGTACAGCATGCCTACCGGAATTTGCACGATGGCGTAAGCAAACGAAAACAGGCTGACGATCAGGCCCGCTTCGGTGTTGGTGATGTGGAATTCCTTCTTCATGTAGGGCAGGGCGATGCCGAAGTTGGCGCGGTCGGCGCAGGCGATGGCCCAGATACAGAAAATCAGGCCCATCACCACCCAGCGGTAATTGGTCTTCTTTTCTTCCTGCGGTGCTGCTGCTTCAGATGTTACCGGCATGCTCGCGGTGGATTGCTGTCGCATAGATGTCTCCAGTGATGTTTTTATTTGGTTTTAAAGGCGCTACAAATCCTCCCACCCGGCCCCGGTCGCGTCCAATCTTTTATCGACATGACGTGATCCGCAAATTGAATCACTAAGGCACAGTCCAAGCCGTGTATCAACTGATAGCTTTTTGGGATTGGACGCGCAAAACAAAACATCCCATGATGCGCTCACATCTCGATGCTTGCCATCGCCTAACAGGGAGACCCCATTGAAACCACACGTCCTGCAACTGAACCCGATCCTCGTGCCAGCCATTAACGACAAGCTGAACGAACTCTACACCGTGCACCGCCTGTTCGAGCAACAGGACAAGACGGCGTACCTGGCAGAGCATGGCGCCAACATCCGGGGCGTGATCACCGGTGGCCACACCGGCATCGCCAACGCCATGATCGAGAGCCTGCCGGCACTGCAAGTAATTGCCGTCAACGGCGTCGGTACCGATGCGGTGGACCTGGAATTTGCCCGCTCGCGCAACCTGCCGGTCACCGCCACCTTCGGCGCGCTGACCGAAGACGTGGCCGACCTGGCCATCGGCCTGATCCTGGCGTCGTGCCGCGAGATTTGCTCGGGCAATGATTTCGTAAAAACCGGCAACTGGCAAAAGAATCCGCATCCGGGCGCGATCCCGCTGTCGCGCCGCTTCAGCGGCAAGCGCGTGGGCATCGTCGGCATGGGCAAGGTTGGCCGGGCAATTGCCCAGCGCGCCGCCGCCTTCGATTGCCCGATCGCCTACACCGACCTGCGCCATATCGCGGAATTGCCGTACAACTTCGTGCCCGACCTGCTGCAACTGGCGCGCGACAGCGACATCCTGGTGCTGGCCGCCGCTGCCGACAAGGCGCAAGGCATCATCAACGCCGCCGTGCTGGACGCCTTGGGCAAGGACGGCTACCTGATCAACATCGCCCGCGGCAAGCTGGTGGTCGAAGCCGACCTGGTCGATGCCCTGACGCGCGGCGCCATCGCTGGCGCCGGCCTGGACGTGTTTGTCGATGAACCCAACGTGCCGGAAGCGCTGTTCGCTATGGACCGCGTGGTCTTGCAGGCCCACCGCGCCAGCGCCACCGTCGAATCGCGCACGGCCATGGGCGAGATGGTGCTGGCCAGCCTGGCCGCCGGCCTGGCCGGGCAGCGCCCCGAAGGCAGCCTCACCACTTAACCCTAAAGACAGAGGCGAGTCGAGCACGTCCTGTAGGCAATTATCGCTATCATGGCTGACCTTTGTAGCCATACAGGACACACCATGCTAGACCTGGGACAGGTACGCTGCTTTGTTGCCGCAGCGACCGAACTGAACTTCCGCCGCGCTGCCGCGCTGCTGAACATGACGCAACCGCCGCTGTCGCGGCAGATACAGCTGCTCGAGCACAGCCTCGGCGTGGAACTGTTCGACCGCGTGGGCCGCACCGTCAAGCTCACCACGGAAGGCCGCATTTTCCTGATCGACGCCGCCCGCTTGCTGAACCTGGCGGAGCAGGCGGAAAGCACGGTGCGGCGCGCCAGCAAGGGCAAGACCGGCCGCGTGCGCATCGGCTTTACGGGTGCGGCCGGCTACGAGCTGATACCGGGCTTGCTGGCAGTGGCCCGGCAGGAGTTGCCCGATATCGACGTGGTGCTGCTGGAACTGATTTCGGTGGCGCAGATCGAGGCGTTTTATGCCAACACCATCGATCTCGGCTTCATGCGCCCGGTGTCGTCGCGCCAGCAGCTGGACATGATGCTGGTGGAGGAAGAAGCGCTGGTGGTGGCTTTGCCCAAGGGACATCCGCTGTGTGCCTCGGCCACCATCGCCTTGAAGCAACTGAAAGACCAACCGTTCATCATGCACTCGCCCGTGCATGGCAAGTATTTTTACGACCGGCTGATGGGCATTTTTTCCAGCAACGATGTACACGTGCACATCACGCAGTACCTCGACCAGAGTCCCACCATCCTGTCGATGGTGCGGGCCGGGCTGGGATTGTCGATCTTGCCGGCCTCGGCGCAGCGCTTCCATTACGACAATGTCGAATTCCGGCACTTGAGCGACGTGGTGGCGCCCGCCGAGATGAGCATGGCCTGGCGACCGGACCAGGAAAATCCCGCCGTCACCGCGTTCCGGCTCCTGGCAATCGACTACTTTGCCAAACAACAGCGCGAGGAGGGCGACCAAAACTACTAGAGGAGACACATGAAACGCAGCAATCTCGCAACACCCCTGGTCACCGCGCTGGCGCTGGCCTTTGCCGCTGCCGCACCGGTCCACGCGCAATCGAACGTCACCATTTACGGCATCGCCGATGTCGGCATCGTCGGCGAACGCGGCGGCGCCGACGGCAACGTCACCAAGCTCACCAGCGGTCCGGCAGCATCGTCACGGATCGGCTTCAAGGGCACGGAAGACCTGGGTGGCGGCCTGTCCGCGTTCTTCATCCTGGAGGCCGGCTACAGCATCGACACCGGCGCCATGGCCTCGAGCACCATGCTGTTCAACCGCCAGGCGCTGGTCGGTCTCAAGAGCAGCGCCGGCACCCTGATGCTGGGCCGCCAGACCACGCCGTACCACAACACCCTGGTGGCGGTGGCCGACCCGTTTGCCACCGGCTACGCCGGCACCATCAAGAACACCTTCCCCGACTGGGGCACCAATGTCCGCACCAACAACACGGTGATGTATGCGTCGCCCGACGTGCGCGGCTGGAATGGCGACGTCGCCTACAGCTTCGGCGAGCAGGCTGGCAGCGAAGCGGCCGGCCGCCAGGTGGGCACCTCGTTCGGCTACAGCAACGGCCCACTGGTGGTGCGCTTTGCCTACAACCACAAGAACAACGACGTGGTGGGTACGCCGACCACGCCGGCCGTGATCCGTGGCTCGGCCAGCAACAAGCTGCTCGCTGCCAATTACAACTTCGGCGTCATCAAGCTGTTTGCTGCGGTCGGCATCGACAAAGGATTTAACGCTGCGCCGCTGGGCAATACCAGCAACCCGTTTGGCGGCGTGCCACCGACCGCCTCGACCGATGGCCGCGAAGCGCTGCTCGGCTTTACCATGCCGCTCTCGACCGGCACGCTGATGGCGTCGGTCATGCGCAAGGACGACCGTACCGCGTTCAATCAGGATGCCAACACCTGGGGCGTGGGCTATGTGTACCCGGTGTCGAAGCGCACCAGCTTGTACGGCGCTTATGGCAGTATTTCCAACCGCAACGGCGCCGGCTACACGGTGGCCAATAACAGCGAAGCCGGCAGTGGCGACCGCGCCTACAACCTGGGGCTGCGCCACAATTTTTAGTCGAGCTTGAGCGCCTTGGCCACGTCGTCCCATGCCACCATCTTGAAGTTTTGCGGGCCGTCCGGCAGGCGCTTGTAGCCGTCCTGGATCACCAGCATGCCGTTGCCGTACGGGCCGCCGAAGTTGGCCGAGCTCACTTCCAGGCCGTCGGTCTCGGACGTGCCGTCGATGCCGGCGGCCAGGTTGTAACCGACCCGGAAGCTGCCTCGCACCTTGTACGGCGCCTTGGCATCCATCACCAGGTAGCTGTTGTCGCCCTGGCTCGACACCACCAGGTAGTCGGCCCTGGCGCCATGGTAGATGCCCATGCCTTCCACGTCGGCCACCAGTTGCGGGCCGACCGGCATGATCATCTCCAGCCGGGCCGGCGCATCGCCCTTGGCCGACACGGTCCACACGCCGCGCCGCTCTTCGCCGAGGAACAGGCGGTGGTTGCGGTCGTCGGCCACGCAGCCTTCGGGCTGGGAATCAACCTTGAAGCGGCGCAGCAGCTTGCCGCTCACCTTGTCGCCATCGGCCACGATGCGGTATTGCAGGAAGGTGCCGTCCTTGTCGTTGATGAACGCTTCCACACCACCGTCCGCCGGGCGGTACAAGCACATGCCGTAGATGTCTTTCAGGCCGGTATTGAAAGCGCCGGCGGTGGCCACCGTGCCTTGCGCATCGATGGTGAAGACCATCACGCTGTTGTCGTCGCGCTGGGTAGCCACGGCCACGTCAAGCTGGCGGTTGCCGATCCTGACGTCCTGGCGCACATCGACGTTATTCAGACGGCCCACTTCCAGCAATTGCAGCTGCTTGCCTTGCAGGTTGTACACCAGCAAACCCTGCTTCTTGTTGGTGCCGAGGATGCGCGCGCCCTGTGGATCGGCCGGGTTGCGCCAGATGGCAGGATCGTCGGCGGCGTCGCCGGTGCGCGCGACCGATTCGGTCTGGCCGCGCGGCATGATGACGGCTTTTCCATCCGCTTTTGCTGCGGTAGCGGACCAGGCCGGCGTGCGCACTTGCCAGCCGGCTGCTTCCTCGCCGCCGATGGCCAGTTGCAGTTGGCCATTGGCAGTGGTGCTGACCGCCAGTTGCTCGGCGCCCTTGATATTGGTGTCCGTGGCGGACACGGTATTCCACTTGCCAGCCTCCCGGCGCAGCAGGTGCAATTGCTTGCCCTTGGCGTCGAGCACGGCAACGCCGCCAGGCAGGATGGCCAGTGCACCCGCGCCTTTTTCCAGCGTGCCGTACGGTTTCTTGAGCAGTACCGCTGCGCGGCTTGGCGCGCCTTCGGCATCGGCGTTATAGGCCCACAGGCCGGTGCCGTCTTCGCTCACCAGCAACTGGTGGCTGGCGTCGTCAGCGCGGCAGTGCTTGCTGTGCGGGGGCAGGGCCAGCTTGCGTACCGGCAGACGTTTGTCGCCCTGCATCACCCATTGCTCGGCCTGGCCATCCTTGGCGACCAGGAACAGGTGGTCGAGTTGCTGGGCATCGCGGTACAGGCAGGCCGCTTCGATGCCGAAGGCGGGCGCGGGGAACGGCGCCTGGGCGGTGAGGGTGCCGGCACTGGTATCGACCAGGATGGGTACTGCCTGTTCGGCGTTGGCATCGACGATTACGGCCAGGGTGTTGGCGCCGAGCGGGCGGGTGTCGAGGTGCTTGGCGCGCACTGGCAGGTGGGCGCGCTCGGTGCCGTCGGCGGCGAGCAGGCGCAGCGCGGTCTTGTCGAGGGCGAGCCAGTTGCCGTTGGGCAGTGGGGCAAGTTCGTGGGCGTGGGTGTTGGGGCCTGGCGTGGTAGCGGCTTGGGCTGGTGTGGTGAGGGCCATGGCGATGGCGAGTGCTGACAGGGACAGTTTCATTTTTTTTGTTGGCGCGTGGGCGCTTGCTCAGTATGGATCCCCGCTTTCGCAGGGATGACGGATTTTCGGGCGGCGGCTGGCGGTTGGCTGCGGCAGCTGCTCGGCTACATTGGTCCCCGCTGTCAAGGCGGTCTGCCTGCTCGGGGATGAAGGTTATTCTGTTGGCGGCCAGCGGTGCTGACGTTGCGTGCTGGCCGCTTCACGGCTTAGAACAGGCTTACCTTCAAGCTCAGCTTGTAGGTGCGGCCGTATTGTTCGTACTGGGCGTTATAGGCCTTGGTGCCCAGGTACGTGTAGTACTTTTCATTGTTCAGGTTGGCCGCTTCCATGTTCAGCTGCACCTGCCTGGTCAGCTGGTACGACAGCGAGAAATCGACCTGTTTCTGGCTGTCCACGATGCGGTCGCCGCTGGCATCGAGGATGTCGTCGCCCATTTCCAGCAGGTAGGGCGACTTGTAGTTGACGGCGATCCGGGTGGACAGCGGTCCCTGTTCGTAACCGAGCATCAGGTTCATCACGCGGTTCGACTGGCCCGGAAGGTGGATGCTGCGCGAACGCATCGCACCGGCGTCCTGGTCGTAGCGGGCCACGTTGGCCCTGGACCGCGTCAGGCTGCCGTTGGCGCCGAACACCAGGTTGTTGAATGGTGCCGGCAACATGCGCAGCGGCTGGTTGTACGACAGTTCGAGCCCCTTCACGCTGGCCTTGTCGCCGTTGGCGTACGTGATGGCCGAAGTGTAGCCGGCCCAGGCGCCGCTGCCGGCCAGGTTGGTGGTGTAGGTAAAGTTCTTGATGTCCTTGTGGAACACGTAAGCCGATACCGCGCCGTCGTCGCCCAGCACGCGTTCGATGCCGAGGTCGAGGTTGGTCGATTTGAGCGGCGCCAGGTCGGGGTTGCCGATGGTCGCTTCGGTGTCGCTGGACTGGCTGATGCCCGGTTTCAGCTGGTCGAAGTTGGCGCGCACCACCGAGTGGGTCCAGGCGCCGCGCACGCTGGTTTTGCCGTCGAGGTCGTAGCGCGCTTGCAGGGTCGGCAGCCAGTTGGTGTATGAGCGCTGGCGCTCGACAGGGGTGAAGGTTTCCTCTTCCTCGTTGACGCTGGTACCAGACGCCTTGAAGCGCGTGTGCTCGGCGCGCACGCCGGCCAGCAGGTGCCAGCTGTCGATGTCGTAGCTGTGTTGCAGGTAGGCGGCGTCGATGTCTTCGTGCAGGTTGTAGTCGTCCACGCTGGAGTCCACCAGCACGCGGGCATTGGCGCGGTTCAGGCCAGCCACCAGCTGGCGGATCGCACCGGGGTTGATGGCGTTGCCGATGCGGCCCAGTTTAAAATCGAGCTGGTCGCCGGTGATGTAGCTGGTCAGCGCGGTGCTGGCGCCGCCGATCTGCGAGCTGCTGTACGACCAGGCTTCGGTGTTGTTGTCCTTTTCGCGGCGGCTCAGCTTGGCGCCAAACTTGAACTTGCCGGTGCCTTCGCCGAGGTCGTATTTACGACCGAGGTCGAAGCGGATATGGTGTTCCTTGTCGGTGGCGTCGCTTTGCTTGAGGGCGATCGAGTTCAGCTTGTACTTGCTGGCGTCGTACAGCGACTCCGGGCCGGTCAGGCGCGGGATGTCGGTGCCGGTGAAGCCCACGCCGGCAAAGTTGCTGGCGCCACGGAAGCGGGCGTCGTTGATCGATTCGGGCGCGTCGTCGCTGGCGCGGCTGGTACCGGCCGACGCTTCCAGTTTCCAGCGGTCCCATTTGAGTTCGGTGCCGGCCACGACCGAGCTGATGGTTTGCGTGTACTTGCGCTGGCGCAGGCGGCGTTCGCCACGGGCGGTGGCGGTGGCGCCTTCGGCCACGCTGCCGCCGCTGATGTTGGACAGCGTGAGGCGGTCGCGCACTTCGTCGTCGCTGAAGTCGCTGATGAAACTGCGCACGTAGTATTTGCTGTGTTCGTCAAGGTGGTAGTCGAGATTGATGGCGGCGGCGCGGCGTTCGCGCGTGGGCAAGTAGTCGCGCAGTTCCAGTCCCGTCAGTTTGCCATTGTCCCAGGCGCCACCGGTTTCCACGTTGTCGGAACCGAACTCGCGCTTCTCAAAGCTGATGCCGCCGGCCACGCCCAGTTTGCCGCCCATGAAGCGGTCGGCAAACAGCACGCTGGCGTTGGGGCTGGTCTTGCCGATGTTCTGGTCGCGGCTGGCGCCGATCGAGCCGGACAGCAGTTTGCCGGGCAGGTCGAACGCGGACAGGGTTTTCACCTCAACGGTGCCGCCCAGCGAGTTGGCGTCCTGGTCGGGCGTGAGGGTCTTGCTCACTTCCAGCGAGCGGATCAGTCCGGCCGGCAGCACGTCGAGCGCCACGGCGCGGCGGCCCGCCTCGGGCGACGGCACCAGCGCGCCGTTGATGGTGACCGCGTTCAGGTCGGGGCCCAGGCCGCGCACGCTCACGTAGCGGCCCTCGCCCTGGTCGCGCTGGACCGACACGCCTGGCAGGCGCGCCAGCGCTTCGGCAGCGTTCTTGTCCGGCAGGCCGCCGATGTCGTCGCTGCTGATCACGCTCACGATATTGTCCGCCTTCTCCTGCGCGGCGATGGCGTTGCGCAGGCTCGAGCGCTGGCCGGCGATGACCACGCTGTTGGCGGCGGTGACCAGGGCAGCGTTGGCGCCGTTGGCGCCGTCGAGCGGCACGGCGGTCTGGGCTGTAGCTGTGCCTGCCAGCATGGCCAGCACGCCGAGCGTCATCGCCTTGAGGCGTGGATGGGTGGAAAGGTGAGAAGCAGTGGTTTTCATGGCGTACCGTGGGTTGGATGAGGGAACGCTGCGGATTCTAGGGATGCTATATGTCACTTGCATGACATGCCCCGGCGGCAAGTGCTGTAAACCGCCGCGTTGCAGGCGGTGGCGTGGCGAAATGAGCTCGATTGACCCGCCCCCGCTTGGCGGTGCTTCCCGGCGCTGGTCGCCGTTGCTATGGCGCGGCTTCGCCCTGCGAACCTCGGTGAGCCGTAATGACCTGTCCCCGCTGCGGTGTTGTGTATTTGCCCATGTCCGGCCTTGTCACACGGCGGTCATACGCGGGCGCTAAGCTGCCGCCGCAGTACCCACGTCCTGGTAAAACCTTATGCTGCAATTGCACCGCTCCACCTTGATCGTTTCCTGCCTGGCGCTGGTCGCCTGCGTGTTCCTGTATTCCACCCTGGGCGTGGCAAAACCGTTCCACATGTGGAAGTGGACCGATATCGTCAGCGAAGGCGGCACGGCGGTCATGGCTGGCAGCTGGGTGCTGTTTACCTTGAGCAGCCGGCCTGGCGGCCTGGTCACGCGGCTGCTGGCCGGCGGCCTGGCGATGATCATGGTCGGTTCGTTTGCCGACTGCATGGATGAATTTTTCGCCGTCAGCAAGGCGGCCAGGTGGGACCACTGGCTCGAGATGCTGGTGCCGCTGGGCATGCTGGTGCTCACCTGCGGCATGTACTACTGGCGCCACGAACAGTTTCGCCTCAATGAACACTTGCAAAAGCGCGAGCGCTTGTTCCGCGACCACCGCGCGTTCGACCGCATTACGCAACTGGCCAATGCCGACTACCTGCGCCGCCAGATCCGCCACGAGCAGGCGCAGCGCCCGGGCCGGCCGTGCGCGCTGGTGCTGCTCGACATCGACAGCTTCCACTTGATCAACCGCGAGTTCGGCCAGCGCGAGGGCGACCGCGTGTTGCAGGCCGTCGGCCACATGCTGCTGCTCAACCTGCGCAACGACGACCTGCTGTGCCGCTATGCAGGCGACCGCTTCGCACTGCTGCTGCCTGATACCGGCGTGGCCGAGGCCGAAGCGATGGCGCGCCACCTGGCAGCAATGGTAGGGCAGATGCGCCACCACGCCAAGGATGGCCGCGTATCCATCAGCGTGCGCCATGCCAGCGCCAGTGCGGATATCGATGCCGACGTGTTGCTGGCGGAACTGGGGCGGATACTGGCGGCATCAGCCCAGCCGGTACAGTCCGCAGCGTCGGCACAACCGGAACAGCCCGGTTCGCCGGCTCAGGGAATACATGCCGCGCAAGTGCAACGGCCCGTTCAACCGGTCTCGGTCTCGGTCGCCGGCGCGTCAGCGTGATCGCCTACCGGCAAAGCCATGACAGTTTTATCGTGGCGCGCCACCAGCCGGCGCTGCTGCTCGACTACGCGCGCAGCCAGGAGATCAGTGGCGAGCAACTGCTGCGCGGCACCGGCCTGACGGATGACGAGCCGCCGGGCGCGCACGTGCTGCTGGCGCCGCAGCAGTACCTGCAATTGCTGGCCAACGTCATGCGTGCGCTGGCCAGCAGCGACACCAGCTTCCTGCTGGGCCAGCAAATGCTGCCCGGCCATTACGGCGCGCTCAGCCACGCGCTGCTGCAGGCGCAGAACCTGCGCCAGGCCCTCGACATCCTGTGCGCCGGCCACGCACGCCTTTGCCCGCTGCTAACGCCGCGCTGGCGTGAAAAAGGTACGCAGGGCAGCACCCAAGGTGGCATCCATGGCGGTACTCAAGGCGGTAGCGGCAGCACTCATGGCGGCATGGCCGTGCTGTACTGGACCGACAGCTTCGGCGCGCCGAGCCAGTTGCCGGCGCTGGTGGAAATGCACATGACGGCCGTCACAGCCATGTGCCGCTGGCTCGGTGGCGAACGGCTGCCGTGGCGTTATTGCCTCAATCGCAGCGCGCCGTCGCACGTCGAGCAGCACGAGGCGCACCTGGGCAGCGACCTGCGCTTCAACTGCCAGTTCGACGCCATGCTGATCGATCCCGTGTGGCTCGATCGTCCCTGGCCACGCGGCAATGCGCTGGCGTCGGCGGCGGCATTGCAGGGCGTGGCGGCAGAAGCGCCGGCACTGGTGCCCAGCCTGCTGACAGCGCTGTACGACTACCTGCTCGACAATATCCGGCTGGGGCCGACGCTGGAGGGCAGCGCGGCGGCGTTTGACGTCAGCCCCGCCACGTTCAAGCGCCACCTGGCGCGCCACGGCAGCCATTTCCAGGCCGAGCTGGACCAGGTGAGGGCGCACGTGGCGATCCACCTGTTCCAGGTGCGCGGGTATGACAACGAGGCAGTGGCGCAGTACCTGGGCTTTCACGACGCCACCAACTTCCGCCGCTCGTTCAAGCGCTGGACGGGGTTGGTGCCGAGCTTGCTCAGGGATGCGTTGTTCCGGGGATGACCTCGGCCTCCTGGTACAGCAGCGATTCCCGCGACAGGTCGGGTTCGAGCAATTCAAGCGGCAATGGCGCGGGCTGGGAATCCATCGGCAGATTGAATGGTTTCGGCGGTTGCACGGGTCTTGGTACCGCGACCGGTTTCGGCGCCGGCTCGCCGTCGAGCTCGAACGTGAGCAGCGTATCGTCGGGCCATTTGTCGTCGCCGAGCGGGGCGTTGAATGCCAGTTGCTTGCCGCTGGCCGGCATGACCTGCTTGCGCGAGCCGGCCGTGTACGTGATGCTGTTGTACGGTGCCGGGGCGTCGAACATGCGGTCCTGCTCGCACGGGCCTTTTTCAAACCAGCTCTTGGCGTCGAGCAGTATCCGTTCGCGCAACATGTCTTTTTTCAGGATGCGTACCTGGACTTCGCAGGCCAGCCGCAAGTCGCCCATGCGCAGCACGTTTTGCGGCAGGTCCGGTGTGCGTACAGATACTATCGGGTGCTGGTACAGGCCAGACGGAAAACGCCGGCTCATCACCACGTATGCACCATCGGACCGGGCGCGGTCGTTCGGCGGCAGCACGAAGCTCAGGTCGGGCGCCAACGGCAGCGGCACCGACCAGCCCTTGACGGCGATGGTGGCGGTGGTGTCCTCGAGCTTGCCATCTTTTTCCCTGGGCGGCAGCATGCCCTTGGGCATCTGGTAGCGCATGAGGGCGCCCGGCGCCAGGCGCGGGCTGCGGCGCTCGAACATGTCCACACCGGCTTCGAGCCCCTTGTAGCTCCACGCCATCTGGGTAGTGCCAGGCTGGAGCGGCCCGACGATGGTGACGGCATCGCCGAGCGGGGACGGCGCCTGTGCACTGGCGCCCTGAGGGGCCAGGATCAGCGCGGCCAAGGCCAAGGCCAGGGCCGGGGAGATAGTCGTTAGTTTACGCATTGCTGTTATAAATTTTAGCGATCCCGAAAGTTGTTTATAAACCGGCCTGCGCGGCAAACCACGGCTGCAGGCGGGCGATGGCGTCCACGATCTGCGGCGTGGACACGGCAAAACTCATGCGGAAAAAATGGCGGCCGTCCACCGGGTCGAAATCGATGCCGGGGGCGGTGGCCACGCCGGTGTCGTTCAGCAGGCGCTGGCAAAAGTCCAGGCTGTCGTCGGTCAGGTGGGCGATGCTGGCATAAATATAGAACGCGCCGTCGGGCGGGGCGATGGCGCGCAGGCCCAGGTCGGGCAATGCCGCCAGCAGCAGGCGGCGATTTTCCGCGTACACGTGAAGGTGGCTGTCGAGCTCGGTCAAGTCGTCGAAGGCGGCCAGCGCCGCGTGCTGGCTGAGCGATGGCGCGGTAAGGAACAGGTTGCCGCAATACGCCTGGGCGCGGGCAATATGGTCTTCCGGCACCAGCAGCCAGCCCAGGCGCCAGCCAGCCATGCTGAAATACTTGGAAAAACTGCTCACCACCAGCGCCTCGGGTGCGTAGGCCAGGATGGTTTGCGCCGGTTCCACGTAGCTCAGCCCGTGGTAGATCTCGTCCGAGATGATGCGGATGCCACGCTCGCGGCACACTTCGGCAATCGCCGCCAGTTCTTCGGCTGCAATGATGGTGCCGGTGGGGTTGGCCGGGCTGGCAATGATGACGGCGTGTGGTGCCGGTTCGACGGCGGCCAGGGCGGCAGCGGTAAGCTGGTAGCGCACCTCGGGGCCGCACGCTATTTCCACAGGTTCCAGGTGTAAAGCTTTTAAGGCGTTTCTGTAGGCAACATAGCCGGGCCGCGCCAGCGCCACCCGGTCGCCCGGAGAAAACAGCGAATTCAAGGCCAGCACCAGCGCCGGCGAGGCGCCGCAGGTGAGGATGAACCGCTCGGGATCGACCGTCACGCCGTACCGTTCGTGGTAATGCTGCGCGAGGCGCTGCTTGAGCGGTGCGCTTTCCCAGTAGCCCATGGCGTCGTCGTCCAGCACCGCGTGGGCGCGGGCGATGGCGGCCGCTGGCGCGCCGGTGGACGGCTGGCCGAACTCCATGTGGATGATGGAGCGGCCCTGCGCCTTGAGGGCATGGGCCAGGCGGCTGATGGCGATGGCGTGGAACGGTTCGAGTTGGGCTTGCATGCTATTGCATTTTACGTAACGAGTCGGCGATTTTCGTATTGTAAGCCCTGCGCGAATTACTTGGCGGCCGGTGCGGTGCCGGTCAGCAAAGCCAGTTCGCTGCGCGCCAGCAAGGTGGACTCGAATCCGCGCAAGCCGTGGTCGGCCACGTAATTGAGCGCGCCAATGGCTTCGGCGGCTTTCCCCTGTGCCCGCAGGTTCGAGCCGATGGCAAACCAGGCTTCGTTGAGCGCCATCTCGCGCTTGACCGGGCCGAATTCGCGCGCAATATCGAGCAGGGCCTGCTGGCCGATCTTGCCGCCCAGGTAATCGAGCACCGGGCGCGGCCACGCGCCGTCCGGCACCGCATCCACGTAGGCTTGCAAGTCCGGGGGCAGTGGCTGGTGCGCATGCTGGAACACCAGCGCGATCTGGATCGCTTCGCTTGGCAGCAGCTTGCCTTGCTTGAGCTTGGCCTTGACGTAGCGGCCGGCGTCGCCGGCGGCAGCGGCGGTATTGCCGAGCGACATGCGTGCCCAGGCTTGCTTGAGCAGCGCGGTGTCGTCTTCCTTGACGTCGGTTTTGGCAAAGGTTTCAACTGCGCGCGCATAGTCGAGCTGGCTGAAGTACACCTGGCCCAGGCACAGGTCGCGTTCTTTATCGAAACCTTTTTGTTGCGCCACGTCGGCGATCATCTGCGGCAGATACCGTAGCGTGCCGCTGCCACCGTCACCTGCCGTCACCAGGTGGCGCACGGCTGCGCACTTGAGGCCCAGGATCTCTGCGGTCATTGGAGACCGGCTGCGCTCCTTGATGGCTTCGCCCAGGCTTGCCAGTATCGTTTTGTTGCGCATGGCAATCGCATCCTGCACCGTCAGCTGCTCGGCGCCGACGTTGATGGCAAACGCCTCGTGGAAGTGCACATTGCCTTCGCCAAACGACTGCAGCGCCGGATTTTTGACTGCCGCGCCCAGCTGCGGCACCTCGGCCGCCGGCACTTGCGCGCGCTTGGTGGCGTAATCGATGGTGTAATCGAGCTCGTTGCCGCGCCAGGAAAATTCCTGGCGTGCATCGAAGAACGGGTTGTTGATGTCCACCGCACCTTCGCTGAACATCATTTTTACCCGTTGCGGCCATTGCACCTGCATGCGGTAACGGGTCTGGAACCGGCCCATCGGCATTTGCAGCGGCAGCGTGCGGGTCAGCGAACCGGGGATGCGCAGCAAACCATTGAGCACCTTGGAATCGAAGCGCATGACGTAAAGGCTGTTCTGCTGCAGGACCGGCTTGGGCAGGCGCAGGGCGGACAGTACCGAGAATGTCGTGCCGTCCGCGCTGTCTTCGAGCGTTGGTCCTTCGACCAGCTCGGCGCCTGGATACAGCTTGTCGAAGTCGGCCAGTACATTCTTGGCCAGGTCCGGTGGCGAACTGCCGTTCAACGCTGCCCGCACCGGCGCCGCCAGGTTGCCACGGTAGCTGATGCGTACCTTGAGGCGGGCGTCGCCGTCGAGCTCGTCGAGGACGAATGACTCCAGCCGCTCGATCACCGGCTGATCCACGACTTCTTCCGGCAAGGCGATCAGATCGGTGGTGTCGGCCGCCACCACCAGCCCGGCTGCGCCCGGTACGGCCGTCGGCAGCAGCGGGATCAGCGCCTTCTCGCCCACCCGGGTAGGATCGACGAAATAGGTCTTGCCATCGAGGTGCACGCGCACGATGGCGTGATCGAACACGGTGGGTGCGGCAATGCTCTTGCGCGGATAGGTAGGGAACTGGGCGTTGACCAGCACCGGCTCGGCCTTGATGCCCATCTGCGCCAGCAGGGCGATCAGCAGCACGCTCTTGTCCTTGCAATCGCCGAAGCGGCGCCGCAGCACCTCGTCCGGCACTTGCGGGCGGTGCGAATTTTCGCCCAGCGCCACGCTGAAGTAGCGGATCTCGTCCTGCACCCAGCGCAGCGCGGCGCTGGCCCGTTCGGTATCGTTGGCGCCGCCGGCAAAGCGCTGCGCCAGTGTGACCAGTTCGGATGGCGCCGCCGGCTTTTTGGCGGTCGGCCGCGCGGGTGGTACAGGCGCCGGTGCAAACAGCGCGTTGGCCCATTGCGCCACCTGTTGCCAGCTGCCGTATTCGCTGAACTGCAGCATGCGCGCGCGCAGCACGTCGTTGGGCACGCCTTCGTCGAGCGAAAACGGCGCCAGCGCCTGGCCTTCGAAGCGCAGGCGCTCGATATTGCCGATGCGTTCGACTACCGGCGCCAGGCCGGGCGGGTAGGCGTCGCTCACTTCGCGCCAGTGCAGCGGCGTGGCGGCCGGATGCGACACCAGCAGCTTGCGCACTTCCTGCGGAATATGGCGGTCCCACTGGTAGTCGTCGGTCCACGTGCTGCCGAATACCGGGTTGGCGCCCTCGGTCGAATAGACGATTTGCAGCGTGTCGCCCACCCGCACGTCGTCGAGCAGCAATTGCGCCGAGGTGACCCCCATGTAGAAGCCGGTGGCAACACTGGTTTCCTGTTCCAGCAGGCGGATGTTGACCGTGGCCGTGCGGTCGAGCACGGCGTCGCCGCGCAGGATCGCCACCCGGTGCAGCGACAACTTCTCGTAGGCGGGACGATACGGCAGCGAGTACTGGCCGATTTCGCCCAGCTTGCTCTTGTCGTTGACCTGCACTGCGCGGTTGACCAGTACCACCGGCTTCGGACCCGCCCAGGCCTGGGTTTCCATCAGGCGCAGCACGACCGGCCCGGTCTGCACCGCCGGCGGCACTGCCGACAACGGCGCGATCCATTTCGGCAGCGGGGCGTTGCGTATAAAAGTGGTGTCCTGCCTGGCGACAGCCGCCTTGGGGGCCGCCAGCACCGGCTGGGTGGTAACGTTGGCGGCAACGAGAACGATGGCGGCGGGGAGTAGCGCAGGAGAGAGTCGCATTGTCAAATGGCTGAGAAGCCAATAAATTGATTCAAGTAAACTATTATAATGGCAGCTGTTGCAACTTTGTATATAAGACTGAGCGATGGGCAAAAGGTGGAAGCGATGGGGCATCGGCATGGCTGGCGCGGTGGGGCTGTACGCGACGGTGGGCGGATGGGTGCTGCCGCACGTGCTCAAAACGCAGTTGCCGGCCTTTGCCGCAAGCCGCCTCGATCGCAAGGCCAGCGTGGGCGAGTTGCGCTTCAACCCGTTTACCTTGCGGCTCGAGGCGACCGACCTGGTACTGACCGAGGCCGATGGCGCGCCGCTGTTTGCGATGGAGTCGCTGGCCGTGGAATTGCAATGGCGCTCGCTGCTGCGCCGGGCCTGGACCCTGGCTGAAGTCCGAATTGGTGCGCCATCGGTACAACTGGCGATCGACAAAAACGGCTCGCTCAATCTGGCGCGCCTGATCGACACCTTTAACCGCGACCGGGCCGACCAGCCGCCAGCGCCCCCGCCGCGCCTGGTGATCGAGCACTTCGTGCTGGCACAGGGCAAGCTGGCGCTGCACGACCGCCATGCCGGCTACGACGAAACCTTCGCGCCGATCGCGTTCGAACTGCGCAACCTGAGCACCCTGCCGAACCAGCACGGCGACTACACGCTGAGCGCCGATGCCGGCCGTGGCGGCAAGTTGCACTGGCAGGGCAGGGCCAGCCTCGATCCCCTGGCGCCGCTGACCGGCAGCGGCGCGCTGGTGCTGCGCAATGTCGCCTTGCCGGGCCTGGCGCCTTATCTGCAAACCCTGGCCGGCGTCACATTGACGCAAGGACGGTTGTCGGCGACCTTGCCGTATCACTACGCCTACAACGACGGCAAGTTCGACGCCAGTCTGCCGGGCGCCAGCGTGACGCTCGACGGCGTGGCGCTGGGCCTGGCCGAGCGTCCGGCGCTACGTGCCAGTGCCGACCGCGTCAATCTGGGCCTGGCGCTGCACGTGCGCAGCGCGGCCAGCGGCATGCAGCTCGACATCGACCAGGCGGCGCTGGCAGTGGCGCAACTGGCGCTGGTCAACGGTGCGGCCACGCCGGTGACCGTGGCGCGGCTCGGCATCGAAGATGGGGTGCTCGACCTGGCGGCGCGGCGCGCCAGCGTGGGGCGTCTGTATGCCGAAGGCGGCCAGCTCGATTTGTCGCGCGATACGGCCGGCCAATGGCGACTGCTCGACGGCTGGGTGGTGGCAGGTCGTGATGGTGGTGGCGATCGTGGTCATGGCGGCGATGGTAGCAACGGTTTCGATGGCTTAAGCGGGGCCAGCATAAGCGACCGCGGCACGGCGGGCAACCCGGCCAGTATAGGCAACAGAGGCAACAGCGGCAGCGGACTCAATGGCGTCAATGGCCGCGATGGCGGCCGAGTTGAGCTCGAGCGGCAGACGTCGGCCGGTAATCCGTGGACTGCTGTGGTCAAGTCGGTACAGGTGCGGGAGTTCGGCGCCCTGGTGGATGATGGCGCCAGCGGCGTAAAGGTCCACCTGCAAGACTTTTACCTGAACCTGGCGGATGCCGGTACCGACCTTGCGCATGCTATCGCGTTCGACGGCGGCGTCGGCCTGCGCGAAGGTGGTCAGCTGACTGCCAAAGGATCATTCGTACCGGCCGGCGCCGTGGTCGATACCGAGCTTGCCGTGAACGGGCTGGCGCTGGCGCCATTGCAGCCGCTGCTCGAGCAGTACGTCAAGCTCAAGCTGGTCGATGGCAGCGTGTCGGCCGCCGGCCGCTTGCGTACCGGCAGCGGTGCCAGCACCAGCGCCAGCACCGGCGACAAGGCCGCGCCGGCGCTGCGCTACGACGGTTGGTTCGAGGTGGCGCAGCTGGCACTCAACGAGCACGATGGCGACCACTTCGCGCACTGGAAGTCGGTGCGCGCCGACCAGGTGGCATTCACGCTGGGCCCGGACCGGCTGGAGGTGTCCGAGCTGCGCGTGGTCGAACCGAACGCCATCCTGATCATCGACAACGACCGCAGCTTCAATGCCCAGCGCTTGCTGGTGCAGCGGCCAGCGGCTGCCGCACCAGCCTCGGCGCCGACCGTTGCGCCAATAGCCGCCGCATCAGAGGCCGCGCCGGTGGCGGTTGCACCAGCGGCCGTGTCCGCGCCAGTGGGGATGCCTGCTGCGGCGCGCGTCGAAGTGAGTACCGAGGCATTTCCGGTACGCGTTCGGCGCGTGCGTGTCGAGAATGCCAAGCTCGATTTCACCGACCTCAGCCTGCGGCCGCAGTTTGCCGCCAGGGTGGTGGAGTTGAATGGCGTCGTCTCCGGCCTGTCCACCCGGCCCGGCGCGCGGGCCCAGATCGAGCTCGATGGCCGGGTTGACGACTTCGGCCTGGCGCGCATCCGTGGCCACCTCAATCCGTTCGCGCTGGCCGACAACACCGACGTGCAAGTAATGTTCAAGAATCTGGACCTGGTGTCGGCGTCGCCGTACAGCATGAAGTTCGCCGGCTACAAGATCGCCCAGGGCAAGGTATCGCTGGACCTCGATTACCAGGTGCGGCATGGCGCGCTGCAAGGCAGCAACCGCATGGTGCTCGACCAGTTGACCCTGGGCGAGCGCATAGCCAGTCCCGACGCGTTAAAACTGCCGCTGGAACTGGCGCTGGCGCTGCTCAAGGACGGCGATGGCCGCATCGATCTCGGCGTGCCGGTGACCGGTGACCTCAACGATCCGCAGTTCAGCTACGGCGCGGTGGTGTGGAAGGCTGTTGGCAACATCATGACGCGCGCGGTGACGGCGCCGTTCCGCGCGCTGGGCCGCTTGTTTGGCATCGATGGCGAGCGCCTGCAGGCGGTGGAGTTCGATGCCGGCAGCGACCGCCTGTTGCCGCCCGAGCGAGAAAAATTGCAGCAGGTGGCGCAGTTGCTGGCCAAAAAGCCGGAACTGGCGCTGACCGTGCCGGCCGGCTACAGCGAGGCGGCCGATGGCCTGGCCTTGCGCACCCAGGCGCTGCGCCGCACGGTGTTGGCCCGCGCCGGCGTGCACGTCGAGGCCGACGAGCAGCCGGGCCCGCTCGACCTGGGCGGCCGCAAACTGCGCACCGCCTTGCGCGATCTGTACGCCGAACGCCTGGGCGCAGCGGCGCTGGCGCAGCAAAAATTACTGGCGGAGAAGGCAGGCGGCGCCGCAGTGACGGTTGACGGTTCGGTCGTGAATGCGGCCCCGGCCGAAGGTGCTGGCGCTGTTGCTGGTTCTGGTGCGGCTGGCCGGACTGCTGGTAGTGGTATCGGCGTCGCTGGCACAGCAGCCAAGCTGCCGCTGCTGCAGCGCCTCGGCAAGCTGGTACAGGGCGAGCCGCAGGTGGTTGATCCGTCGGCCTTCTACGCGGCCTTGCAGGCGCAACTGGTTGAGCACGAAAAATTGCCGGCGGACGCGTTGCCGCAACTGGCCGCGCGGCGTGCTGCCGCCATTGTCGCGCAGCTCAAGCTGGCTGGCGCTGGCACGGTAGCGGTCAAGGCGGGCGCGCCGCACAACCTCAAGGTGGCGGCGGGCCGGCCGGTCGCGCTGGCGCTGGAATTATCGGCCAAATGATGACCAGGAATAATCCAGTCCGGCCAGCGGCGTCCGGCACCTGGCCGCTGCACCGCCTGACGCCACCGGTAGCCCGAAACAGATGACGACAGAAAAATCAATCACCGCCGGTAGCCCGGTCCTGGCCAGCCTGGCGTTGCTGGCCAGCCAGATATCGCTCAACGCCGGTGCTGCCGTGGCCAAGCACCTGTTTCCGCTGGTCGGCGTCGAGGGCGTGACCGCGTACCGGATCGGCTTTGCGGCCTTGCTGATGATGGCGGTCTTCCGGCCGTGGCGGGTGCCGCTCACGTGGCGCCAGGCCGGCAATGTCGCCGTGTATGGCAGCGTGATCGGCCTGATGAACCTGCTGATCTACCGCGCGTTCAGCCATATTCCGATGGGCATCGCAGTCGCGATCGAAGTGTCCGGTCCGCTGGCGGTGGCGGTGTGGACTTCGCGGCGTCCGCGCGACCTGGCAGCAGTGGGGCTGGCGGTGCTGGGGCTGTATTTCCTGTTGCCTATACACGGCAAGGTCGATCAGCTCGACCCGGTCGGCGTCGCCTACGCGGCGGGGGCGGCGGTGTGCTGGGCGCTGTACATCGTGTTCGGCAAGCGGGTGTCGGTGATGCATGGCGGCCAGTCGGTGGCGTGGGGCATGACGGCCGGCGCGCTGTTCATCGTGCCGCTGGGTGCCTGGACCTCGGGCGCAGTGCTGCTCACGCCGTCGTTCATGGCAATCGGTTTGGCGATCGCGGTGATGTCGAGCGCCTTGCCGTACACGCTGGAGATGCTGTCGATGCGCAGCCTGTCGTCGCGCACTTTCAGCATGTTCAGCAGCGCGGCGCCGGCGCTCAGCGCGCTGGCCGGCATGGTGCTGCTGGGCGAGCACCTGACGCCCACCCAGTGGCTGGCGATCGCCAGCATTGTTGCGGCCTCCGCACTGACCACCTTGCGCTAGGTCCAATAATTCGGCTAGGATGGATTCCGGTGCAACATTGCATCGACGTCGCTCGGACGGTTCCGGGCGCTTACGTGAGACATCCATGACTGACACCCAAACTCCGCGCAAATTTTCGCGCATCGATCGCCTGCCTCCCTATGTTTTCAATGTTACCGCCGAGCTCAAGCTGGCGGCGCGCCGCCGTGGCGAAGACATCATCGACATGTCGATGGGCAATCCGGATGGCGCCACGCCGTCGCACATCGTCGATAAACTGGTCGATACCGTGCGCCGGCCCGACACCCATGGCTACTCGGCTTCCAAGGGCATCCCGCGCCTGCGCCGGGCGATCACCAAGTGGTACCAGACCCGCTATGCCGTCGAATTCGATCCCGATTCGGAAGCCATCGTCACCATCGGTTCCAAGGAGGGCCTGGCGCACCTGATGCTGGCCACGCTCGACGCCGGTGATACCGTGCTGGTGCCCAACCCCAGCTACCCGATCCACATCTGGGGCGCAGTGATTGCCGGCGCGAATATCCGCTCGGTGCGCATGACCCCTGGTGTCGATTTCTTCGAAGAGCTCGAGCGCGCGGTGCGCGAGAGCTACCCCAAGCCGAAGATGATGATACTCGGCTTTCCGTCGAACCCTACCGCGCAGTGCGTGGAGCTGGAGTTCTTCGAGCGGGTGGTGGCGCTGGCGCGCCAGCACGATATTTTGGTGGTGCACGACCTGGCCTACGCCGACATCACTTTCGATGGCTGGCAGGCGCCGTCGATCATGCAGGTGCCGGGCGCGCGCGACGTGGCGGTGGAATTTTTCACCATGAGCAAGAGCTACAATATGGCCGGCTGGCGCATCGGCTTCATGGTGGGCAACAAGGAGCTGGTGGCGGCGCTGGCGCGCATCAAGAGCTACCACGACTACGGCAGTTTCACGCCGGTGCAGGTGGCCGCGATTGCCGCGCTCGAAGGCAAGCAGGACTGCGTGGAAGAGATCCGCGCCATGTACCAGAGCCGGCGCGACGTGCTGCACAAGGGCTTGTGCGAAGCGGGCTGGCCGGTGGATAAGCCGAAAGCGTCGATGTACATCTGGGCCCGCATACCGGAGGCGTACCGCCACCTCGGTTCGCTGGAGTTTTCCAAGCTGCTGCTGGCCGAGGCCAAGGTGTGCGTCTCGCCCGGCATCGGTTTCGGCGAGTACGGCGACGACTACGTGCGCTTTGCGCTGATCGAAAACGAGGCGCGCATCCGCCAGGGACTGCGTGGTATCAAAGCCATGTTGCGCAAAACCGCCACGTAAAATCGCGCAAAGTTTAATCGGTATCAAATAGATTGTTTGATCAGACGGCTATGGTGAGGTTTCGTTTGCTACTGGAGCCCCACCATGTCCACCGTGCCTGGAAGTGACAGCACCCGCCACCTGATTGCCGCTGTCAAAAAGCTCGAACACTCGCTGCACACGTCCGGCCTGCCGCGCTGGATGGCGCGCTTGCCGGCCTGGTGGCTGGGCTGGCATTACTGCCGCATGCTCGACCATAAAATCGCCCGCATGCGCCGCATTGCGCACAAGTTCGAGCAATGGCTGCCGGCCATCCGTGCGGCCGACCAGGACGCTCGCACGCAGCTGGAGTTCATCGACATGGACCACGCCATGCGCGACGATATCGACGCTACCCGGCAAACCATGTGGGAACTGCGCGCCTATTGCATCGACATCGCCACCATGTTCGACCAGCTCGGCTACCAGTCGGCACGGCTGAACCGGCGCCAGCGGCTGTTCCTGTCGGTGATCGAGCATACCTGCGTGCAGGCCGCCACCATGCAGGACACGCTGGCCGCGCACGATGCTCGCGTGCTGTCGCTGCTAAAGCAACGCCAACACGCGCATCTGCCGGTCTGCGCCTGAAATTCAACCTGTGTCGCCAGCCCGCATTAGCCTGGTGCGGGCCCGACCCCAGCCGGTAACGGCGACGTGTCGCCCGCAGCAATGTCCCGGGTTCAGCCGTCCGGATTATTCAAACCCTTCCAGCACGATCTTGCCCTTGGCGCGGTTGCTCTCGATCAGTGCGTGCGCGCGCTTGAGGTTGCTCGCATTGATGGCGCCGTAGCGTTCGCCCAGCGTGGTCTTGATCACGCCCGTGTCCACCAGTTGCGCCACGTCGTCCAGCAATTGATGCTGCTGCGCCATGTCGTCGGTCTCGAACATCGACCGGGTGAACATGAATTCCCAGTGCAGCGACACGCTCTTGCGCTTGAGCACGCGCACGTCGATGGCTGCCGGGTCGTCGATCAGCGCCACCTTGCCTTGCGGCGCCACCAGTTCGGCAATGGCCGGCCAATGGTGGTCGGTCTGGTTCAGCGCGGCCACGTAGGTCACCGGCGGCAGGCCCAGGCGGGCGATTTCCTCGTTCAACGGTTTGCTGTGGTCGATCACGTGGTGGGCGCCCAGTTCCTTGACCCACTCTGCCGTGTCCTCGCGCGAAGCGGTGCCGATCACGGTCAAGCCCGTCAACTGGCGCGCCAGCTGTACCAGGATGGAACCGACGCCGCCGGCCGCGCCGATCACCAGCAAGGATTTGCCGGTGACGCCCTTGTCACGACTGACCTGCAGGCGCTCGAACAGCAATTCCCATGCAGTGATCGCAGTCAACGGCAGCGCGGCCGCCTGGGCGAAGTCGAGCGTGCGCGGCTTGTGGCCGACGATGCGCTCGTCCACCAGGTGCAGCTCGCTGTTGGTGCCGGCGCGGGTGAGGTCGCCGGCGTACCAGACTTCGTCGCCGGGCTTGAACATGGTGACGTCGGGACCGACCGCCTGCACCACGCCGGCCGCATCCCAGCCGATCACCTTGGCCGCACCCTCGGCAGGCGGCGCATTGGCGCGGATTTTGACATCCACCGGGTTGACCGAAATGGCCTTGACCGCCACCAGCAGGTCGCGCCCCTGCGCTTGTGGGGCGGGCAGGTCGATATCGATCAGCGCTTCATCGTGGGTGATGGACAGGGACTGGCGGTAGGCGATGGCTTTCATGGGAACTCCGTTGAGGTTAAGTGCATGTATGATCATTTATTTCGCTTGAGCGAAAAAGAGCCGTTTGACTGAAACACTTTCAAAGGAATGAAGATAGTGGTGCGACTCGATGATGTGACGGTCTTTGTCCGCACGGCAGACCGGGGCAGCCTGTCGGCAGCGGCGCGCGAGCTGGAAATTTCGCCGGCGCTGGCCAGTGCGGCAGTCAAGCGCCTGGAAGGTGAGTTGGGCATACGCCTGTTTGCCCGCACCACGCGCTCGCTGCGCCTGACCGACGAGGGAGAGCGCTACCTGCGCCACGCGCGCGACGCCTTGCGCGCACTGCAGGACGGGCATGACGCGCTCGCCGAAGGCAAGGAAACCCTGGGCGGCGTGCTGAAGATGTCGATGCCGTCCGACCTGGGCCGCAACATGCTGGTGGGCTGGCTCGACCAGTTCCAGCACCTGTATCCGAAGGTGAGCTACCAGCTCAGCGTGGGCGACCGCCTGTCGGACCTGTACCGCCAGCCGGTGGACATTGCGATCCGCTACGGGCGGCAAGACGACTCGAACCTGATCGCCTTGCCGCTGGCGCCCGACAACCGCCGCGTACTGGTGGCCTCGCCCGAGTATGTGCGCCGCCACGGCCCGCTGACCGACCTGCACGACCTGGCGCTGCACAACTGCCTGCGCTTCATGCTCGACGATGTGATCCACGACCGCTGGAATTTCTATCCGATGCACGGCGCGGCCGAGCAGGGCGCACCGATGGCGGTGCAGGTCCACGGCGACCGCAGTGCGGATGATGCCGACCTGGTGCGGCGCTGGGCCGTGGCGGGACTGGGCGTGGCGTATAAATCTCGGCTCGACGTGAGCGGCGACCTGCGCGCGGGACGGCTGATGGTGCTGATGCCGGACGTGGCCGGCGAACCGACCCCGCTGCACATGGTGTGCATGCACCGGTCGCAGGTGTCTGCAACCGTGCTGACCTTGCGCGATTTTTTGCGCGAGCAGTGCGGCAAGGCTTAGAAGACGATTAAGCCGGCATCTGCTGTACTGTGCTGCGAGGAAAAACAGTTAACATAGATGCAGACTTGTCGGTCTGCACCACGGCTATGGACTAGGACTGCGGTTTGCGCTGTGGCGTTTGACGGTGGCCCAGCTGCCAGATCCAGGTGAGGAGCGCCTGCGAGCTGGCAGCATCTGCCGGGCTATCGGGCGACTGGATCGGGCAACTGGTACCGACAATTGCTGAGGCAACCATTAATGCGCCTTCGACATGATGAGCAACCAGCGGCGGCACAGCAGAATTTCGAGGTGACCTGCCTGCACGCCGGTGTCGCACTCGATGACCGGGTTGACGGCGTAGAAGCGCTTGCGGAAGTCACGACAGACCAGCAATTCGCGCTTGCCCATGCGTACCAGGAACGAGGTAGGCATGTATTCGAGACCGAAACGGGAGCTGAGGCTGCTGTTGATCATGACATTTCCTTTATGGCGATGTGTTTAACGAGGAGTTCAGAATAGCATAAGTACTGTATGGATAAACAGGTACTGTTTAAATAAACAGTAAATTTGTTGTTTTGTGATTTTTACGCCAACTTCTATGGCGACCTATGCGGAGGCACCAAATTTTTAGCAAAATATTACGTTTCATGGGGGCAAGACTGACTCCCGGCGGCCAGTTCGGCCTGCACCTGACCCTGGGCGTGTTGACCATGATCGTCTCGGTCGCCGTCTTCGGCAACATCGCCGACGAGGTCACCGACCAGGACGCCATCACCGTGTTGGACGTGCACATCGCCAATTGGTTCAATACCCACCACGTTGAGCCCTACACCAGCTTCCTGCTGTTCATCTCCTTCGTTCACAAGGTGGGGGGCATGATCCTGCTGGTGGCCGCTTTCGGCTATTACCTGTGGCGCCGCCGGCAGCGCTACTGGCTGCTGGCGCTGGGCGTTACCGTCCTGCCGGGCATGATCCTCAATGTGGTGCTCAAGCAGGTGTTCCAGCGCAGCCGCCCGTTATTCGAAGAACCGCTGGTCACGCTGTCCACCTACAGCTTCCCCAGCGGCCACACGGCGGCGGCGACGCTGTTCTATGGCGTGTTGGCGTGTTACATCATGATTGCCTGCAAGGGCTGGAGTGTGCGCTTGGCAACAGCGGCGTTCTGCGTGATGATGATATTCTTGGTGGCATTCAGTCGCGTGTACCTCGGCGCGCACTATCTGAGCGATGTGCTGGCCGCGATGGCGAGCAGCGCGGCCTGGCTGGCGGTGTGTATCACGGCCATTTCCACGCTGCGCCGCCGCAGCGAAGCGCGCTCGCTTGCTGCCAACGGAACCATGTAAGGAACTGCGTGCTCAATTCGATCGTCGTCATCATCAACGCCAGTGCCGGCCTCGGTTACTGCGGCGGCTGGTCCGCCGCGCTGGCGGAAAAATTCCGCCGCCACGGTGTTGAACCGGAAATATTATTGGCCAAGAGCGGCGAGGAAATGATCAACCGCGCCCGCCAGGCGGTTGCCGACAAGGTCACAGTGGTCGTGGCGGGCGGGGGCGACGGCACCATCAACTGCGTGGCCTCGCAGCTGGTCGGCAGCGACACCCACCTGGGCGTGCTGGCGCTTGGTACCCTCAATCACTTTGCCAAGGACCTCAACATCCCGCTCGACCTCGACGAGGCGGTGGCCCACGCTGTCACCGGCAAGCCATTGCGGGTGGACGTGGGCGAGGTGAATGGACGCATCTTCCTCAACAATTCCAGCCTCGGCATTTACCCGGACCTGGTGCGCGACCGCGAGCAGCAGCAGAAAAAATTCGGGCGCAGCAAGTGGCACGCGTTCGGCCGTGCGCTGTTCGTGGTGCTGCGGCGCTTTCCGTTCATGCGCGTGCGGCTCACCATCAACGGCGAGGAACACTTGCGCCGCACGCCCTTCGTTTTCATCGGCAACAACGAGTATTTGCAGGGCCTCACGCTCGGAGAGCGCGAGCGGCTCGACAGCGGCAAGCTGGTGATGTACGTGGCGCAAAAGCCCACCCGGCTGGCGCTGTTTCGCTACGCCATCCACGCGCTGTTCAACCGCCTGTCCGAGGCGCGCGATTTCGACGTGCTGACCGCTGCCGAACTGGAAATCGATACCCGCCACCGCCACCTGCGCGTGGCCACCGATGGCGAGGTCACGGAAATGAAGCCGCCGCTCAAGTACCGCTCGCGCGCCGGCGCGCTGAGCGTGATCGCGCCCGGCCGCACCATGACGAAGGGGAACTGAAATGCGCACCATCGTTCATTTGTCGGACCTGCATTTCGGCCGCGTCGACCAGCAACTGCTGGACCCCTTGCGTGTGCTGGTGGCCTCGCTGGCGCCCGACGTGCTGGTGGTCTCCGGCGACCTGACCCAGCGCGCCAAGACCGAGGAATTCATTGCCGCGCGCGCCTTTCTCGACACCTTGCCGGGGCCGCAGATCGTCGTGCCCGGCAACCACGACATCCCGCTCTACAACGTCGCCAGCCGTTTCCTGACGCCGCTGCGCAAATACCTGCGCTACGTCACGCTGGACCTCACGCCCGAGTATGTCGATGACGAGATCGCCGTGCTGGGCCTGAACACCGCGCGCTCGCTCACCATCAAGGACGGCCGCGTGAATCCTGAACAGGTGGCGCTGATCCGCCAGCGCATGAGCGCCGTGCCGAAAGACGTTACCCGCATCGTGGTCACGCACCACCCGTTCGACTTGCCGCAAACCTTCGACAAGGACGACCTGGTCAATCGCGCGCCGATGGCAATGCGGGCATTTGCCGAGTGCGGTGTCGATTTGCTGCTGGCCGGCCATTTTCACGCCAGCAGCGCAGGCCTGAGCACCGACCGCTACAAGCTGCCCGGCTACGCGGCGCTGGTGGTGCAGGCCGGCACGGCCACGTCAACCCGGGGCCGGGGCGAGTCGAACTCGTTCAACGTGATCCGCGTGCATAGCGACAAGATCGAAGTCGTGCGCTACAGCTGGGTCGATGGCACGGCCACGTTCGAGCCGGCGCAGACCGAGATTTTCGAGCGCATCGGCGAGGCCTGGCATACCACGGCGGTGGCCTGAGAGTTCAAACGATGGCCGCGCCATTGAGCCCCGGCGTTGCCGCAAACAGCGCCGCAATAAAATCGATGAACACGGTCGCGCGCCGGGGCACCATGGTTTGTGTGGGATACACGGCATTGAGCGGCGAGGGCGGGCCGGCGTGGTCGCTGAGCACGGCGCGCAACTGGCCGCTGCGCAACTGCTCGGCCACCATCCAGGACGGCAGGTAGCCGATCCCGACATCTTCCAGCACGGCGCGCCGGATGCCTTCCAGGCTGTTCAGGCGCAGCCGTCCCGCCACCGCTACCTCGCCGTTCTTGAACGGCCAGCCGCCACTGCTGGCCATCAAGGTATAGACCAGGCATTGATGTTGCAGCAGGTCGGCGGGCAGTACCGGTGTGCCGTGCCGTTCCAGGTACGCCGTGGTGGCCACGCAGATCCGTTCTGAGGTGCCGATCCGGCGTGCGCGCAGCGCGCTGTCTTTGAGCACGCCGCCGCGCAGCGCGACGTCGATGCCTTCCGCCACCAGATCGACATAACCGTCGTTGAGGCGCAAATCGATTTCGACATCGGGGTATTGCGCCAGGAAATTCGGCAGGGCGCCGATGATTTTTTCCGTCCCGAGGCTGGGCGTACACGTCACCCGCAGCAGGCCGTGCGGGTGCTGCAGGCCGCGCGCATCGGCTTCGGCTTCGGCAATCACGTCGAGCGCCTGGCGCGCCTGCGTGTAATAGCGCTGGCCTTCCGGGGTCGCCACCATGTGGCGCGTGGATCGGTGCAGCAGGCGGGTGGACAGCGTCTTCTCGAGCGAGGCGATGTGGCGGCTGACGTTCGGTTGTCCGATCCCGAGTTCACGCGCCACGGCCGAAAAGCTGCCGGTTTCCACCGCCCGGACAAAGCAATGCATCCACAGTAATTTATCCATTATTGCGCTCCGCTATTTGTGATTCATGCAGCGGGAGCATAGCTGATATGAGCGCGGCCTGTCTTATCAGTACGCGCTTTGCGCGGCACACTGGCCCTGCGGTTCACCCTCAACTTCCAAGGAAAACATCATGAAACTCGCAGAAAAAGTCGCAGTGATCACCGGTGGCACCACCGGCATCGGCCTGGCCATGGCCAAACGCTTCGCCAGCGAAGGCGCCCACGTGTACATCACCGGCCGCCGCCAGCCCGAGCTCGACGCGGCGGTGCAGGCGATCGGCGCCGGCGCGCAGGGCATGCGCGTCGATTCCGCCGACCAGGCGCAGTTGCAGTCGCTGTTCGAACGGGTGCGCGTGCAGCATGGCAAGCTCGACGTGCTGGTTGCCAATGCCGGCGGCGGCTCGCTGCTGCCGCTGGGCCAGATCACCGAAGCACACTTCGACGACACGTTCGGCCGCAACGTCAAGGGCACCCTGTTTACCGTGCAGACGGCGCTGCCCCTGCTGGGACACGGTTCGTCGGTGATCCTGACCGGTTCGACCGCAGCGAGTGGCGGCACCGAGGCATTCAGCGTATATGCTGCATCCAAAGCTGCCGTGCGCGCGTTCGCCCGCAACTGGATCCTCGATTTGAAGGGGCGTGGCATCCGCGTTAACACGCTCAGTCCCGGCCCCACCAGGACGGCTGGCCTGGTGGAACTGGTGGGCACCGACGCCGCGCAGCAGCAGGGCTTCCTCGACCACCTGGCAAGCGTGATTCCATCGGGCCGGGTGGGAGAACCGGACGAGATCGCAAAGGCTGCCGTGTTCCTGGCCTCCGACGACGCCAGCTTCGTCAACGGCATCGAACTGTTTGTCGATGGCGGTCAGCGGCAGATCTAGTGCGCTATTGACTGGGCAAGGTCAGATGCTGACAGGCAGGGCGCGTCCGCGTACCAGTGCCTGTAAAAGCGGTATTCGCTTTTACAGCCAGTAATTGGTCAACTGCGCCGCCCACTCCTTCATGCGGTCCAGCCACGGCCGGTCGCGCCATTGTTCCAGCGTGATCTGCACCGAGTCGCGCATGTCTTCCTGGAAGGCGCGCTCCATCTCGTTGCCGAAGGCGTCGCCCAGCACCACCACGTTCAACTCGCTGTTGTGCATGAAGCTGCGGGTGTCGATGTTGGTGGAGCCCACGGTGGACCATTTGCCATCGATCACCGCCGTCTTGGCGTGCAGCACGGCCAGCTTGAGCTGGTAGATCTTCACGCCGGACTCCAGCAATTCATCGTAAAAACTGCGGCCCGCGTGGAATACCAGGCCGCTGTCGGACACGCCCGGCAGCACGATTTTTACATCGACGCCGCGCCGGGCGGCGGCCTTGAGCGCCTCCACGGTCTGCTTGTCCGGCACGAAATAGGCCGAGGTGAGGTGGATGCTTTTTTTTGCTTCCTGCATCGCCAGGTTGTAGGCCTTGAAAATTTCGAAGTGGCCGCCCGGGTCGCTGGCGATCACCCGCACCACCTTGTCGCCGGCGATGATGGGGTTGGGGAAGAAGTCGGCGTCGATCAGGTCGGCGCGGTCCTGCGACGTCCACTGGCGCACGAACAGGTACTGGAACGCGTGCACGGCCGGCCCCTCGACTTTGATATGGGTGTCGCGCCAGCCGACATCGTCTTCGCCCTTGGACGCCTTGTTGCGCGAGCGGAACAGCGAGCTCTTGGAGTAAGTGCCGCTGATATTGATCCCGCCCGTGAACGCAATACGGCCATCGACGATCAGCACCTTGCGGTGGTCGCGGTTGTTGATCTTCCAGCTGTCGCCGGACAGCTTGGCCGGGTTGACGGGATTGAATTCCAGCAGGCTGATACCGGCGTCGCGCATGCGCTGGAAGAATTCCTTCGGCACGCCGATGGTGCCCACGCTGTCGTAGATGATGTTGACCGCCACGCCGGCCTTGCGCCGCTCGATCAGGGCATCGGCAAACTTCATGCCCATGCCGTCCTGGTCGAAGATATAGGTTTCCAGGTTGATGCTGTTTTTCGCACCCTCGATGGCCTTGAGCATCTCGCTCATGGTCTGCGGGCCGTCGAACAGCAGCGTGGTCTTGTTGCCGGCAATGAGCGGTACACCGGTGGCCGCTTCCTCGAGCGCGGCCTGCTGTTGCAGGTCGAGCGTGTTTTTCGTGTAGCGCTTGGTGAACAGGGCCTTGGTGCGGGCGGCGCTCAGTTCGCCATTTTTGCCGTGCACGCTCGGTGCGTCGGCGGCGTCGAGCCGGGCGCCGAGTTCATTGACATTGGGGAGCGAAGCGCAAGCGCCCAGCAAACCCCAGCACATCAGGCAGGCGGGAAGCCAGAGTCGCAAGCTGGTCGCTTTCATTTTGGTGTTTTCTCCAGTAACTGCGGTTCATCAAACGGTAATGCGGGGACTGCCCTGGCACCGATGAGGAAAGTCACCGGTCCCTGGAAAAAACGTTTGACCAGCGCCTTGGTCAGGCGCCAGCCATGGGTAAAGCGCACCTGGCGCGAACGCAGCGCCACCCACAGCGCCAGGCCGAAGCTGACCATCAGGTTGACCACGCCGATGGCCAGGAATCCTGCCACCGAGGTCACTACTAGTTGCCAACTGACATGGTAGTCCAGTCCGACCATGGCTGTCGCGAAGTTGGCCGAGGAGAAAGTAACGTGACGGATATCGAGCGGCAGACCCAGCAGGAAGCCCAGTAGCGGCATCACGCCGAGCATGATGCCGAAGCAGAAGTTCCCCATCAGCCCACCCAGGTTGGTTTCCATGTAGGCGCCAAAGCGTTGCAGGCGCGCGGGCCCCAGCAGCCAGCGCAGGCCGCGCAGTTGGGCGATGCGCTGCGCCCAGCGCGTGTACAGCGCCTTGTTGTCGTAGTAGCCCGAGATCAGGCCGGCCAGGAACAGGCACACGCCGGCCACGGCCGCGTACAGCAGGTTGGGGCCGTGGATCGGGTCGATATCGGCCAGCAGGTGCATGGCCTTGCCTTGCGTGACCAGGTGGTGGCCGGTCAGGTACGGCCAGGCCATGGCGATCAGCCAGGCGGTGGGGATGGCGGTAGCCAGGTTGCCCAGCACCGCCATGATCTGGGTGCGCAAGACCTTGTTGCACAGCTCGGCCATGCTGTCGAGATCGATGTTCTTGCCATCCTTGCTTTGCAGCCCGGCCGCGATGCGCGAGGCGGTCATGGCTGGCTGCTTGGTGGCCACCGTGAAGTGCAGCAGGTGGATGAAGACGAAGCCCAGCGAGTAGTTCATGCTGAACAAAAAGGTTTCAACCAGCGGTGCGGCGCGCAGGTACGAGAACAGGATCTTGAACAGCGCCATGAAGCCGATGATCAGGCCCGCGCCGGCCGCTTGCAGGAACATGCCGAACAGCGCGGTGCGCGATTCGGCCACGTAGTGCTCGCCGGTGTGGCTGGCGTTTTCCGTGACGTTGCGCGCCAGCAGGTTGATGTTGTCGCGCAGCAGGTCGCTGACCATGTACTTGTTGTTGTGCGCCGTGACCAGTTCCAGCGCCAGGTCCACTGCCGCTGCCTTGCGGCGGTCGGGCACGACTTGCTGCGCCACCGGTTGCACGAACTGAGTGTCTGCCGGCGTGGCGGTGGTGGGCAGGATGGCATTGGCGTCGGGCGCCAGCTCGCCGCTGGTATCGACCAGGTACAGCAGCTTGCGCAGGCGGTTGATGCTTTGCGTGAGCGTCACCAGCAAATAGGTCAGGGCAATGCTGGTGCCCTGGCTCAGCGCCTTCTTGCGGATCTTGACCACGACGGTCTCGCACTGGTCGAGCATGACCAGCAGGTGGCGCGCATCTTCCATCGCCACGTCGTCGCCGGCCAGCTTGCGCTTGTACGCGGCCAGGTAGGCGTTCACCTCGATATTCTGGCCCGTGAACGGCGACTCGTAGGTCTCCATCTCGGTATGGAAATTGGTGAGCTTGGGTTCGAGGCCGATCGCGCACACGCGGTACGACAGGGTCTGGATCGCGTCGAGCAGGCCCGGCAGCATCAGGTTGGAGCCCTGGCGCGGCGCGTGGCCGGCGCCGGCGTTGATGACGTCGATCAGCTCGAGCCAGTCGGCGGGCGGCACCGCGCTCATCCAGATGTAGTCGGTGCGCTTGTAGAGCACCTGGTCGATGGCGTCGCTCAGGTATTCATTCCCCAGCGCGGGCGGCAGGATGCGCGAGGCAATCCGCTGCTTGAATTCGGTGAAAAAACCGTCGTTGGAGAGCACGCCGATTTCGGTGTACAGGCTGGAGTGGCGGCGCGCAGCGAGCAGGTTGCGGGCGTAGCCGCGCAGGGCCAGCGCATGGGCGGGGTCGCCCTTCAGTAATTGGGTGAGGGTGCGGACGTTGGCCGTGGCGCGCGCGCCATCGGTGGGACGCTTGGGGCGCAGGGTGGCGAACAACTCGACCATGAGGCCGATATCGTTGCTGTTGGCGTCCAGGCGTTGGAGAATCTCGAGCATGCATCGGGCGGCAAAAGCCGCAGTAAACTAAAAACGAAGTATACCCGCTCGGCTCCGACCCGGTATGTACGCTCTCGAACGTTAGTTTCCTGCGTGGAATCGCGCCCGTACCATCAGCACAACATGATCTTGCGCGCCGCCTGGCGCAACTCGTGGCGAAAGTCGGGGTGGGCGATGGCGATCAACGCCTCGGCGCGCTGGTGGGCGGTCTTGCCGCGCAGCTGGGCCACGCCGTATTCGGTGACCACGTAGTTGACGTCGTTCTTGCCGGTCGTGACATGGGTGCCGGGCGTGAGCGTGGGCACGATGCGCGACACGGTGCCATCTTTGGCGGTCGATGGCAACACGATAAACGCCTTGCCGCCGCGCGAGCGGTTGGCCGCGCGCACGAAATCGACCTGGCCGCCGGTGCCGGAATAGGGCAGGTGGGCCAGGCTTTCGGACCCGCACTGGCCCAGCAGGTCCACTTGCAGGCTGGCGTTGATCGCCACCATGTTGGCGTTTTGCCCGGCCAGGTACGGGTCGTTGGTGAAATTGACCGGGTGCATTTCCAGCATGGGATTGTCGTGCATGAAGTCGTACAGCCGGCGCGAGCCGAGTGCAAACGTCGCCACCATCTTGCCCGGCATGAAGGTCTTGCGGCTGTTGTTGACCGCGCCGCATTCCACCAGTTTGAGGATGCCGTCGCCGATCATCTCGGTGTGCACGCCCAGGTCGTGCTTGCTGGTCAACTGCATCACCACCGCGTCCGGGATGCCGCCGTAGCCGATCTGCAGGGTGGAGCCGTCGTCGATCAGGTCGGCCACCAGCTTGCCGATCGCTTCCTGCACCGGGCCGATGGCGGGCAGGCCCACTTCGATTACCGGCTCGTCGCTCTCCACCAGCGCAGTGATCTGCGATATGTGGACGATGCAGTTGCCGTGTGCGGTGGGCACATTGGGATTGACCTCGAGCACAATCACGCGCGCCTTGAGGATGGCCGCCATGGTGTAGTCGGCGCCGAGGCTCAGTGCAAAATTGCCGTACTCGTCCATCGGCGAAGCCAGAGAAAACACCACGTCGGCCGGCACCAGGTCGCGCTCGATCAGGCTGGGCAGCTCGGAAAAATAGGCGGGGACAAAATCGGCCCAGCCCGCTTGTCCCGCCGCGCGCGAAGCGCCGCCGAAGAACAGCGCCACGTGGCGCACGTGCTGCACGGTGTCGCAATCGAAGTAGCCGTATTTGCGCATGGCCAGGATTTGCGCCACCTTGATGTCGCGAAAGCGCGTGCGGTGGGCCGACAGCGCATGCAGCAGGCCAGGTGGCTCGCCGGCGCCGGTGGGCACGATGATGGTGTCGCCATCTTTCAACCAGTCGAGTGCCTGTTCGGGCGTGCAACGTTTGCTGTCGTAGTGCGCATGCATGGTTGTGGCCTTTCACCTGATGAAAATCCACTATAAACCAACTGGCGGTAGAAGTGACTGCTTACGTGGCGGTCCGCACAGAACTATGGCCGGGCACGGCCTATTATGAAATCACCAATCCACTCTTTCATCGCTCATCATGAAACCGACTATCCTTGCGCTGTCCCTGATCGCGCCCTTGAGCTCAGCGGCGCAAACGTCGCCGGTCGAGGTGTATGGTTTGCTCGATGCCGGTGTAGTGGTCGAGCGCGGTTGCCAGGGCGACTGCGCCCGTACCCGCCTTGACAGCGGTATCGCTTCCGGTTCGCGCCTCGGCATCCGTGGCCGCGAAAGTCTTGGTGGCAGCACGGCTGCCGTGTACACGCTGGAAGCGGGCATCAAGAACGATACCGGCGCCAACGAGCATCAAAACAAGCTGTTCGGCCGCCAGGTGTTTGTCGGGCTCGAAGGGCCGCTCGGTGCGGTGACCATGGGCCGCCAGTACAACCTGTTATACGAAGCGCTGACCGACGTGGCCGATCCCTTCCACGGCGGTATGGCCGGCAGCGCCGGCAATCTGGTCGGATACACCACCAAGCGCTATGACAATTCGATCAAGTACAAGTCGCCGCGCAGCCGCAGCGGCCTGATCGGCTCGGTGATCTACAGCTTCGGCGAGTCGCAATTCAATAGTCGCTTCAACCGCGCGTATGGCGCCACCATCGGGTATGCCAAGGGGCCGGTCAACATCAGCATCACGCACCAGCGCAAAAACAATCTGCTCGAAGCCAATGCCACCACCCCGGCCGTTGACCAGTCGGCGCGCAACTCGCTGGTCGCCGCCAATGTCGATTTCGGCGGCGTGGTGGGCTATGCAGCTTACGGCCACAGCCGTGGCGCCGGCAGCAACCAGTGGGACCAGTCGAATCCCTATGGCGCCATGGTGCAAACCCTGCCCACCGACCGCAGCCGTGACGCCCTGTTTGGCGTGGCCGTGCCCAGGGGCGCCACTACCTTCCTCGCTTCATACATTCGCAAGGACGACCAGGGCTTGGCCAACCGCGATGCCGACCAGATCGCCATCGGCGCCAGCTACGCCATGTCCAAGCGCACCGACTTTTATACTGCGCTGGCCAAGATCAAGAACCGCAACGGCGGCAATTACGCAGTTGGCACCGCGACCACGCGTGGTCGCGGCGACCATGCCATCAACATCGGCCTGCGCCACTCATTCTAGGGTTTGGCAGGGCAGGCTGCACTGACCCAGCGGCCGGTCGAGTTGATCTTGACGTCGTGCTGGGCGCCGGTGGCGGTGGTGCTCACATCCATCACCATGGTGTAATTCCGGTCATCCACGAATTTCACGGTTCCCCTTCCGCTTGAGACCGGATCCTTGCACGTGAACGCCACATCGTAGCCGCCTGCTATCGGCGTACTGGTGGACGTGCATTGTCCTTTCTGATTCAACGGCAATTCCTTTCTGGCCGCCATCTCTGGCGTAACGCAAGCGCGCACGGCAATGGCACCGTCGGTGCCCACGGTCGGCGACGAGACGCCGTTCTTGGCCAGGAATGCATCCATCTGTGCCTTTTGCGCCGGCGGCAGATTGCCCAACTGCTGCATGGCCATGTCCAGCGCGGCGTTGGTCTGGATGTCGGCGGTGGAGACCTTGCTGCTGGTTTCCCACGTGCCCGGCTTGATGGCAGGAGCGGTTTGGGCGTTTGCCGACAGCGCGGCCAGAGCGGTGAGCATGATCGCGATGTGCTTCATGGTGGTCCTTTCAAAATAAAAAAAGCGGCGTACCACCACGAAGGTGGGACGCCGCTCATTCTAAGCGGGGAGCGTACTAGACGCCGCGACCGCTGATCAGGCGCAGCAGCACCATGATGATGGCAACAACCAGCAGCACGTGAATGAAGCCGCCGATGGTGTACGAGGTGACCAGGCCCAGCAGCCACAGGATAAGCAGAACTACAGCGATGGTATAGAGCATGATTCTCTCCTTGGTTATGTTGTGACGTCCGCAGTGGGCATCGAAGCGATGTCGAACTGTTCGTTCGTATCTTGGAATCTATTATCTTTCTATACAGCCCAGGCTTCTGTACGCTGTCCCACGTAAATGATGCACTGCTGTCTTAAAAGCACATTAACCAACAATTAATTTGCCGAACGCAGCTTGCCATCGATGACTTTCACCTCGTCGCCCTCGCGCCAGGCCGGTTGCGTGCTGTGGTTGAAGGTGCGCTTGGCGCCGTTGTCCATGCGTACTGTCACCTGCCAGCTGTGGGTGGTTTTCATATGACCTTCGATCTGGTTGCCGGCCACGGCGCCGCCGACCGCGCCTGCCACGGTGGCCAGTTGACGGCCATGGCCGCCGCCCACCTGGTTACCGAGGATGCCGCCGAGGATGGCGCCACCGGCCGCGCCCACGCCGCTGCCTTGCGGGCGGTGCTCGATGGTGCGTACCGAGGTCACCACGCCACAGTTCTTGCATACGGCCGGAGCAGCCGCTTGCGGCTCGGGAGCCCGCTCAACTGCCCGGTCCGCTTCGCGCAGCGGTGCATTGGCCGCAGCCAGTTGCAGAGGCGCCTGCTGGGACTGCTGTGCGGCTAACTGTTGGTTGCCTGCCAGCGCCTGGTCACCCGGCGCCAGCTGGCCGGCCACCGCCGGCGGCAGGTCAGCATTGGCGTTGGATTTTGGCAGCCAGCCCATCAGGGCAGCGATGCCGACCGCGCAGAACAGGATGACGGCGACAGCGGCAATCAACAGCATCGGATGCAGGCCGGACTTGGATGTGTGGACGGGAGTATTCATGACGGTTCCTTGATTTCTTGTTGGTTACTTATTGCTTACTGATAAATGACTTTATTGTGTTGTATTGCAGCTAATTTGCATTAATGTGCAGCACCGCACATTGTCCCGCCGGGTCGGCTTTGCTTCCGTGCGTCATCGTACATACGTCCCAAATTATTGCCGTTACGCTAAGCCCTATGCATACCCACCACTACCACCTTGCCGAAGATGACAGGAGCCCAACGCGTGCGTTGGTAAATCGTTTACTGTCCAGTTTGCCCGAAGAAGAACAGGGCCAGCTGGCGAGGCTGGGAGAAATAATCAAGGTGGAAGTAGGCGACGTGCTGTACGAACCGGGCCAGACCGTGCGGCACGTGTACTTCCCCCTCGATTGCCTGCTGTCGTTGCTGGCCGTGGCCGAAGGGCGCATGACGCTCGAAGTCGGTTCCGTGGGCCGCGAAGGCATGATCGGGGCGCCGGTGGTGCTCGGCCACGAACTGGCGCAAGTACGCGCCGTGGTGCAACGCGCCGGACGGGCAGTACGCATCGATGCCGGCGAGTTTCGCCTGGCGTACGCGCGCATGGAGCCGTTGCAGCGCCTGCTGCACCGCTACACCGACACCTTGCTGGCGCAGGCGATCCAGATCGCCGTGTGCAGCCGCTTCCACGTTCTCGAAGCACGGCTGGCGCGTTCGCTGCTGATTACGCGCGACCGCTTGCAGTCCGATAAATTCCATCTCACCCACGAGTTCCTGGCGCATGCGCTCGGTGTGCGCCGGGTGGGGGTGACCAAGGCGGCCAGCGCCCTGCAAAACCAGAAACTGATTTCCTATAGCCGGGGCAACATCGAGATTCTCGATGCGGCGGGGCTGGAGGCGGTGTCGTGCCGGTGCTACGAGCTGGTCAAGGACGAGGGTTTGATCGGCATTTCCAACGTATTTGTCTGAGGTGTTCATACAAAAAATCCGTCATCCCGCTGGCGCGGGCATGACGGATTTTTCCATCGCTGGTGGTCGCTTAACGCGTTGGTTTTTGCACCTGGTTGCCGATCACGCCACCGACTGCTGCGCCACCGACCGCGCCAACAGCGCTGCCGCCGGTCAGCACGGACCCGGCCACTGCGCCTACGCCAGCGCCAACTGCCGTGTTACGGTCCTGGTTGGACATGCCGGCACACGCCGTCAGGCTCAGGGTTGCCACTACCACTGCCGCTGCCGAAGCTACTCGTTTGATCGTATTCATTGTATTCTCCTCAGGTCGTTCATGAAGGCGCGGTCTCATCCGCACCGATGGCTGAAGAATACTTCTTGCCGAATCGAATCTCAGTTAGGCACCGCACCCTGAAACAGCTTGTTACCCTTTAACGTCCTGCTCATTTGCCGGCGGCGGGACCGCGCGCCAGCAGTGCCGGGCACTGCGACGCTGGTGACCCTCCTGATCCCGTGGTGACCAGCGGCACGATGGCTGCCACCGGCGCCACCAGCGCCAGCGCCACGGCGCCACCGGCGCGCAGCGCCATGCTGCCCTTGTCGATGCTCACATCGGTATCCTTGAACGTGCCGCGCACGTAAATCGGCGAGCGCAGCGACAGGATGCGCATGCTCCTGGCGTCGGGTTTGAGCGTGAGGTCGAGCTTTTCGTTGGCCAGGTTGACGGTGCCACTGGCATTGATGACTGCTTCCGCCGTATCCACCACGAACAGGCGCGAGCGCATCAGCCCGTTTTGAACGCCAAAGTCGGCCACCAGGCAGTTGAGCTTGACCTGCTCGTCGCCGAACAGGCGGGTGACCACCACGCTGCCCAGGTTCAAGCCCATTTCCTCGAGCATCAGCTTGCTGACACTGCCGCCGCTGACGGCGCCCTTGAAGTCGCCATTGGACGTACCGAGCAAATCGGCGACGGAATTGCCGCTGGCTGTCAGCGCCACGTCGGCGTTGACTTCGCCGACGGTGGCGCGCATGCCGCTAATATCCGGGAACAGCTGCTTGAGTTGCAGACGCCGCAGGTCGGCCTTGAGCTCGGCGCGGATGGCGCGCGGATCGACCTTGCCGCTGCCGTCGAGCACGATGTTCGAGGCGAACCGCCCGCCGGCGATATCGAAGTTGAGCGGCTTCATCGACAGCACGCCATCCTTCATGTGCACCTGGGTCTCGACATTTTGCACCGGCAGGCCCTGGCCGCGCGTGACGCGCTGGGCATGGAGCCTGACGTCGGCATCGAGCGCGGTCCAGCGATCCTTGCGGAACGCTTCCACCGGCAGCACCCTGTTGCGCGGCTGGACAGTCTCGGCCCCGCGCGCTGCGCGGCTGGCGGCGGAATCGGCGCCCACCAGCGGCCCCAGGTCGGTAAATTGCAGCAGCTTCGAGGTCACCGTGCCGGTGAGCAGCGGGCGCGGCGTGGCGGAGCGGTAATCGAGCCGGCCGGCAATGTCGCTGCTGCCCACGCGGCCGGTGAAGTCCTGGTAACGCCAGTGGCTGCCGGCCCGGGTGATGCTGCCGGTGAGCCGCCCTTCAGTGGAAAACGGCGGCGTCTCTGGCAGCAGCACGCCGGTGATGCCGTACAGGCGCGCCATGCTGGGGCCGGACATCTTGAGTTTCAGGTCGAGCGCGGTAAGCGCGGCAGGGCGGGTGAGTGTGCCTTCGGCGGCGATGCGGGTACCGCCCACGTCGAGGCTGGCCGCCAGCGGGTAAGGCGTGGCGTGCTCCTGCAGGCCCAGCACCGCCCCCGACTTGCCGCTGCCGCTGATGGCTTGCTCGTTCCACTTGCCCTTGAGGGTCCACGCCACGCCGTAGGTTTTGTCATTGGCTATGCTGTCAACCGTGGCCACCGCATCGACGTGGGTGGATGCGTCGCGGTAGTTGACGACGCCGCGCGTAAGCACCACGCGCTGTACCGCCAGCTGCCACGCCGGCTGCTTGTCGTCCTGGTGAAAGGTCCAGTTGTTGCGGCCCGCCTCATCGCGCAGCAACCACAGTTGCGGCTGCTCAAAGCGCAGCACCGGCACCACGATGCGCTGGCGCAGCAGCGGTAGCAGTTCCACCGCGAACGCGAACTGGCCCACGCTGGCAAACTCGCCGCCAGCCTGCATCGCCGCCGGCTGGCCGATGTGCACATCGCGCGCCACCAGGTGTGGCAGTGGCAAATAATCGCGCCAGGTGCGGTCGGCGCCGGACCCCTGCTGGCGCCAGGCCAGCGTCAGTGGTCCCCGGATGGAAAACGGCCGGGCGATGGCCTCGCCGATGCGCTGGCTGATCCACGGCCGTGCGCTGTTCCAGTCATAAGTTGCCAGCGCGATCGCGGCGGCAGCAATGGCGAGCGCGCCCACGCCCGCTACAACAAGAGCGATACGAACGCAGCGGCGGCGGAGCAGGGCAGGAGGCATGGGTAATTTGCGACGGGAAGGTTGCCACATTCTACACAGGACCGTGACGGCGACCCGTCCCGGTGCGCCAGCGCACGTACGGCGTGCACCGGCGCCATCGACTCCGCTCTATGTGCGGCACCGAACTGAGTGCGCCCGGGCATGGGCCTATAACGTTACTTGTCAGTTCAATATTTCACGAGGAGAACAATAAATGAACACCGTTCAGCATAAAGTCAAAGTAATCTGCGGCGCCCTGGCGCTGTTGGGCCTGGCAGCTTGCGCCAGCGAAAAGACCCCGGCCACCGCCGATGTCGCCGTCTCGCGCGCTGCTGTTGCCAACGCCACCTCGGCCGGTGCTGCCGACCTGGCGCCGGAAGAGATGAAATCGGCCCGTGAAAAAATGATGCGCGCCAACCAGGCGCTCGCTGCCAAGGACTACAAGCTGGCCCAGGACCTGGCGGCGCAAGCGCAGGCCGACGCCCAACTGGCCCAGAGCAAGGCCAACTCGGCCAAGGCCACGGCTGCTGCCGACGAGCTGCAGCAAAGCATTCGTGTGCTGCGCGAAGAAGCCAATCGCGCCAATACCCAACAACAATAATCAATAAAACCGGAGCCCCACATGAAACTGATGACCAAACTGCGTATCCTGCCTGCCGCCGTCGCCGTAGCGATTGTCCTGTCTGCCTGCAGCAGCGCACCGATCACCACCAGCGAACTCGATGGCGCGCGCGGCGATTTCGTTGCCGCCCAGAGCAACCCGGCCGTTGCCGCCAACGCCCCGGTGGAATTCAAGGCCGCTGCCGATGCGCTGGACCGCGCCAACGCTGCTGCCGCCCAGAAAGAAAGCCTGGCCGATATCGACAAGCTGGCCTATCTTGCCAAGCAAAAAATCGCTGTGGCACAGGAGGTGACCAAGCAACGCCAGGCCGAAGCCAACGTGGCGCAAGCCGGCCGCCAGCGTGACGAAGTGCGCCTGGAAGCGCGCACCGCCGAAGCCGACAAGGCCCGCATGGCTGCCGAACGCGCCAAAGCCGAGGCCGACGCTGCGCGCCAGCAGGCCGACGCAGCCGCAGCATCGGCGCGCGACGAGCAGGCCAAGGCTGCAGCACTGCAGCAGCAGCTGAACGATCTGCAAGCCAAGCAGACCGACCGTGGCCTGGTGATTACCCTCAACGACGTGCTGTTCAACGTCGACAAGGCTGAATTGAGCGCCGAAGGCATGCGCACCGCGCAAAAGCTGGCCGATGTGCTGGCGCAGGAACCGAAAAGCATGGTGCTGATCGAGGGCTTTACCGATTCGACCGGCAGCTCGTCGCACAACCTCGACCTGTCGCAGCGCCGCGCCGACGCCGTGCGCCAGGCCCTGGTCGGCATGGGTGTGCCAGGCAACAAGATCTCCACGAAGGGTTATGGCGCCGCCTACCCCGTGGCCGGCAATAACGACGCTGCCAGCCGCCAACTCAACCGTCGCGTGGAAATCGTGCTGTCGCAAAACGGCGCACCGATCACCAACCGTCGTTAATCCCGTATTTTTTTTCTTGAAAAGGACTATTCATCATGGCTGAATCCAATCCCACCCATCCGGCAGGCATCGATCGTGAAGCCATCCGTGAAGCGGCACGCAATATGCTCGACGGCCCGGTCACGTCCGGTTACAAGGGCGACCGCGAGGCAGTGATCAAGATGCTCAACGACGCGCTGGCTACCGAGCTCGTTTGCGTCATGCGCTACAAGCGCCACTATTACACGGTCAGCGGCTTGCAGAACGGTCCGATCAAGGCCGAGTTCCTCGAGCACGCCACCCAGGAACAGGAACACGCCGATTCGCTGGCCGAACGCATCGTTCAGCTCAACGGTGAGCCTGATTTCAATCCTGCAACGTTGCTCGCACGCAGCCATGCCGAGTATGATGCATCGGACGACGTGCAAGCGATGATCAAGGCTAACCTGATCGCCGAGCGCGTCGCCATCGAGTCTTATCGTCAAATGATCGAGCAAATCGGTGATACCGACCCGACCACGCGTCACCTTTTGATCAGCATCATGGCCGTGGAAGAAGAACACGCGGACGATATGCGCGATCTGCTTGAATAAGCGATTAGGCCAGTTGGTGAATTTGTTGTACAGTTTTCACTTCTCACAACCATAACAGGAGCATCATTATGTTGGAACAAAATATCAGCACCGTGAATAACGACGTGAAAACTCTGGTCAAGGATGCTCAAGCATTGTTCACCGCCGCCACTGCGCTCACCGGTGAAAAAGCCGACGAGCTGCGCGGCCGTGGCATGCGTGCCCTGGACTCGGCACTGGCCAAAGCCCACGAAGCGCAAGTCAGCGCCCTGGCGGCCAGCAAGGAAGCCGCCAAGCAGGCTGATGCCTACGTCAAAGAAAATCCATGGCGCTCGATCGCTGCGGCAGCCAGCATCGGTCTGCTGGTCGGTGTGATCATCGGCCGTAAGTAACCGATGGCGCAAGCTGACGAAGTGAACCGTCCGCCCGGCCTGATTGCGTCGCTGGGCAACATCGCCCGCAACAGCATGGGCCTGCTGCTGACGCGCCTGGAACTCGCTGCCCTCGAGCTGTCGCAGGTACGTAATCACCTGCTGCAACTGGTGGTGGCGTTTGCCGTCGCGCTGGTAGCCGGCTGTTTTGCGTTGGCGTGCATAACGGTCATGGTGGGTTACCTGGCGTGGAACGCGCTGGGCTGGCTGATTCTGCCGATCCTGGCGGGCTTCTTCCTGCTGCTGGCGATAGGCTTGATCATGTACGCGCGTGGCCTGATCAGAGCCGGCAAGCTGTCGATGCCGGCCACCATGGCCGAGCTCAAGTCCGACCGCGACATGTTGATGTAAGGAGAGCAGATGAGCAAACATGCACATGATCCGGTTGCGGCCGACATTCAGCGCCTGATCCGCGAAGGCGAGCTGTATCGCATCAAGGTCGTCCATGCCAAGGCATTGGTGGCGCAAGCCATGCGTCCCGATGCGCTGATGCACGGCGCGGTCGACCACGCGGTCAGCCTGGCCCAGGCACGCCTGGGCGGGTTGATCCAGCCGGGCGGCTTGAGCAACTTCAACTACAAGGCGCTGATGCCTTACGCCATCACGGTCGGCTCGTTCCTGGCGCGCAAGCGCATGATCAAGCCGGTACTGGGTGTGGCGGCGCTGGCCGGTGTCGGCGTGGCGTGGCTGCTCAAGCGCAAGCGCTCCGCTGGCTGATTCTTCAGCCCAGCCGCTGCCAGATCGACAAAATTCGGGCCCGTCAGCGAGATTCGCTGACGGGCCCGAATGTTTTTAATGGAGCAAAAATCAGGGTTGGCGCGGTGGTTCATTCTCGGCGAGCACCGCCGTCACGCGTGCCATGTCGTGGCGATAGGTGTCCTGCGCCTGCTTCAGGCAGCTGGCCCGCTCGGCAGCGGGGCCCTTGGCGCACGCCTGCTTGGCTTCGGCCAGCGCGGCGCCGATTTCCTTGCGCAGGGTGCGCTCTTTTTGCGCAGGCGTGACGTCTTCGCGGTGCCAGCGGGCCGGATCACCCCTGGCGATTTCCTGCTGTTGCAGCTGGACGTTTTGCGGGGGCGTATTGTCTTGTGCCTGCGCGACAAGCGCCGCGCAGGACAGGGCGAGCACGGCGCCGCATTTCAGGGTCTGGAAAGGCGTCATGACGGGCTCCCCGTGGCTTACAGGCGGCCGGTCAGCAGCATGATCAGCAGGATCACGACCAGCAGGCCGGTGATGCCGCTCGGTGCATAGCCCCAGTTGCGGCTGTGCGGCCAGGTAGGCAACGCACCCACCAGTAACAAGACCAGGATGATCAGAATGATGGTGCCCATGGTATTCCCCTTAAGTTTGAGTTATTGATCGGGATGATCGCGATAAGCGAAAAAAATTAATAGCGGTACAGGCGGCCGTCGATCAGGCGCACGCGGTTGCCCACGCGCAGGTCGTAGACGCTGTCCTGGTTCACCAGGCGGTAATCGCCATTGTCCATGCGCACGCTGATCTGGTACTCGTCGCGCGGTGCGTTGCGGTTGTTTTCGACGTTGTTGCCTACCACGCCACCAGCGACTGCGCCGGCCACGGTCGCGGCGGCACGGCCGCTGCCCGAGCCCACTTGATTACCCAGCAGTGCGCCCACCAGGCCGCCTGCAACGGCGCCGGCGCCGCTGCCTTTGCCCTCGACGGTCCTGACCTGGATCGATTCGATGGTGCCATAACTGGCTGCTTCATTCTGGTAGCCGGTCTGCTGACCGTAGCCTGGATTCTGGTTGCTGGTGGCGCAGCCGCTCAGTACGGCGGTGGCGGCAAGTACGACAGCGGCAAGGGTGCGGTTCGAATTCATGTTGTCCTCCTGAAAGTAATGAGTTCAGAATAATCATGCTGCGCGCACAGGTCTGTGCGCTTTCGCACCAAGTAATTACGTGGAATAAATGTGGTGACTTTGCCAAATTTCAGTGTGTGTACGATACCGTACAGAGTCCTTGCCGTGATGGGCGTAAAACGTTTCCATCGGCAGCAGCGACGACCTGACAACCGTAAGGCATCGCTCGGCTGACAACCTGATTCGATCAAAACACCAAGGAGAACCACCATGAAAATCGCCCACAAAATCGCTACCGCACTGTTCACCGTCTCGCTGCTGGCAACTGCAGGTTGCGCCTCGACTTCGACCAAGGAAGGCACCGGCGAGTTCGTCGATGATGCTGTTGTGACCACCAAGGTAAAAGCTGCGATCTTCAACGAACCTACCCTGAAAACCACCGAAATCAATGTGGAAACCTTCAAAGGCGTGGTGCAGTTGAGCGGCTTCGTGGCCCAGCCTGCTGACATCGGCAAAGCCGGCGAAGTGGCGCGTGGCGTCAAAGGCGTTTCGTCCGTCAAGAACGATATCCGCGTGAAGTAATTTCGCTCGATGTCGCTGGTCCGTCGTTGCCGGTTTCCGGTGACGGCGAACGCGATCGGCGCGACATGCTTCGGTATGTCGCGCCGTAATTTTATTGTGAGTCATCATGAGCCAGCAGCCCGCAGACCTTCCTCCCGCCACCCTTACGGCGAGCCCGGCATCGAGTAGCACGGCCGACCCCGGTGTGCTTCAGCGTTTCCCCATTCATGTCAACGCCCGCGGTCTCGCGCTGGGCATCATTGCCACTGTCGCCTTCGTCTGGGCCTTGCAGTGGTCGCGCAATTTCCTGGTTCCCCTGTTGCTGGGCATTCTGATCAGCTACACCCTGAGTCCGCTGATGGGCTGGATGACGCGGCGCCGCGTGCCGCGCGCCATTGCCGCCACCCTGATCACGGCGGCGATTGTGGGCGGCTCGGTGATGGCGGTCGATAAACTGCATGGCGAGTTCGAGTCCATCGTCGAGGAACTGCCCAGCACCGGCCACAAGCTGTCGAAGCTCGTGAGCGAGCGCCTGCATGGCAGCTCGAGCGCCTTGCAGCGCATCCAGGCCGTGGCCACCGAGTTGCAGCAGGCCACCGCCGGCGCCCAGGAACGGCGCGCGGCGCGCAAGGCCATCCCGGCAACGTCGCCCGAGTTTCCCTTGATGAACTGGGTGTGGGCAGGCTCGATGGGGCTGATGGGCTTTCTGAGCCAGGCCACCATGGTGATCTTCCTGGTGTTTTTCCTGCTGCTGTCCGGCGACACCTTCAAGCGCAAGCTGGTCAAGCTCACCGGGCCGTCATTATCGAAGAAAAAAATCACGGTCCACATCCTGGAAGACATCAATACGTCGATCCAGAAATACATGCTGATGCTGCTGGTCACCAACGGCATGCTGGCAGTCATGATGTGGATCGCGCTGCGCTGGATCGGCCTGGAAAACGCCGGCGCCTGGGCCATCGTGGCCGGCTTGCTGCATCTGATGCCTTACTTCGGCCCGCTGCTGATCATGCTGGCCACAGGCCTGGTGGCCCTGCTGCAATTCGAGTCGATCCAGATGAGCGTGCTGGTGATGGGCACCTCGCTGGCGATCGCGACCCTGGTGGGCACCATTATCACTACCTGGATGACCGGCCGCTTCGCCCGCATGAATGCCGCTGCCGTGTTTGTCAGTTTGCTGTTCTGGGGCTGGTTGTGGGGCGTCTGGGGCTTGCTGCTGGGCGTACCTGTGATCGTGATCGTCAAGGTCGTTGCCGAGCGGGTGGAAGGGATGGAAGTGGTGGCCGAACTGCTGGGAGAGTAGGGCGGCCGAGATGAAAAACGGGGCGCTGGCGTTGCCGGCGCCCCGTTTTTTATGGCGCGGGCGTTTTGTCTTTCAGGCTGCCCAGTTGCAAGGCATACTGCCGCGCAAATTCCGCGCCCAGGAAGAATATCTGCGCCGAGTAATACACCCACAGCAGCAGCGCAATCACCGAGCCGGCTGCGCCATAGCTGCTGGCCACGCCGCTGTTGCCGATATACGCGCCGATGGCAAACTTGCCCAGCGTGAACAGGGCAGCGGTGCCGAGCGCGCCAATGCTCACATCCTGCCACGACAGTTTTACGCGGGGCAGCATCTTGAAGATCACGCCAAACAAGGCGGCAATCACCAGGAAGCTGATGGCGTAATTGATGCCGGTGAGCGCTTCGCCGGCATCGACCCAGATCCGGTCCCAGTATTTCTGGATGATCGTCAGCACCGCACTGACCACCAGCGACACCATCAGCAGGAACGCCAGCACCAGCACCATGCCGAACGACAGCAGCCGGGTACGGATCACGTCCCACGCCGTGCTGGTGGTCACGGGCGGCACTTGCCAGATCACGTCCAGGCTGGATTTGAGTTCGGCAAACACGGTGGTGGCGCCAAAGATCAGCAGAAAAAACGCGATGATGGTGGCCAGTTGACCCTCTTCCTTGTTTTTTGCCCCGGCCAAGACCAGCTGGATCGCTTCCGCGCCTTGCTGGCCGACCAGGCCGTTGAGCTGGGCGAACAGCTCGCCCTGCGCCGCCTGCGGACCATAGAACCAGCCGGCAATGGCCAGCACCAGCACCAGGATCGGCGCCATGGAAAACAGGGTATAGAACGCCAGCGCCGCGCCCATGCTGCCGGCGCGGTGCGAGAACCATTCGGAAACGGTGCATTTCAGCACCGAAAATATATCTCTTTTTCTCATGAGTAAAAAAAAAGCCCCGCAACCGAAGTTGCGGGGCTTTTCCGGGTGAATTAGTTCACGCGACGTTCGATGGTGATTTGTTCCACCTCAACGCGACGGTTAGGCTCCAGGCACTTGATCAGGTCAGCTTTACGCTTGTTGTCGCAGGTGACAACAGGGTTCGCTTCGCCACGGCCTTCGGCGCTCAGACGGTTGGCTGCAACGCCTTTGCCGACCAGGTATTCCTTGACCGAGTTGGCACGGCGCTCGGACAGTTTCTGGTTGTAGCTCTCGGCGCCCAGGCGGTCGGTGTAACCGGCGATGGTCACATCGTTGATGCCAGGGTTGTTGTTCAGCAGGGTAGCGATCTCGTCCAGTTTAGGCTGGTTCGGGTTCAGCTTGGCGCTGTCGAAACCGAACATTTCGGTGGCCGACATCGTCACTTTTTCCATGCGCACCGGTGGTGGTGGCGGTGGTGGCATTGGTGCTGGTGGTGGCGGTGGTGGTTCAGCCACGACTGGTGCTGGTGGTGGCGGCGGTGGTGCTGGACGTGGTGGCGCAGCGAAGGCGAAGTTCACACCCACGGTCAGGTACAGGTTGTTGCTCTTGTCGGTGCGTGGGAACACGTCGTCACGCAGGAAGCCGTGCACGTTGCGGATGTCGGCCTGGAACGTGGTACGTTCGTTCATGTCAGCCTGGAAACCGAGACCGGCGCTGATGTAAGGCGAGTTCTTGGAGATCTCGTTTTGACCGGCCAGAGCCAGCTTGTCGCGCTGGACACCGGCGCCTACCAGAATGAATGGACGGAACGACTTACGCGAGAACAGGTACAGGCCGTCAACGCCCAGGGTCTGCTGCTGGTAGCGGTCACCATTGTCTTTCGAACGGGCGTAGGTGCCGCCCATTTGCACGTCCCAGTTTTCGTTGACTGCCTTACCGAACTTCAGGCCACCACCCGGGCCGCGACGGTCTACGCCGAAGTCGTCGTCCGGTTTGATGCCGTTGACGCTAGGCTGGACATACCACGACGGGTTGATGACCGGCTCTTGAGCCATGGCGGAGAACGACGCACACAGTGCTGCTGCGGCGAGGGCGATTTTCTTAGTTTTATTCAAGGTAAGCTCCCGATTAATGAAGGATGTTTCGATGTTTCGTGGTCAGCTGTGTTTTGTTCACCGCTGCTAGGAACGAACTTTATGCAAAATAGTCAGTTCATTCAGTACGCTACCGCACAAAAGATTGTGCTGTATCAAATTCAACACAGATTGTGAATTTGATCGGGCAATTCATGCAACTTGCCGAAATGGGGGGTGTCCTATATTCATTGTTCGGGTTTCGCCGCTAATGTTCGTTGCCGCACAGACTGGTGCGCGGCAAAAAGGCATTCTGGCGTCAGATGCAGAGACTGTAGCGCTTGATCTTCAATCACACAGCCTCCGCTGCCAAATATCCCGGCAAAACCAATCTCGGCAATTTGTTATTAAGGAGTGTACACATGCACGCACAACCCCAAACCCTGGTTCAGAACGAAATGAAAGCGTCGCTCGACATGCAATCGACCACCAGCAAGCTGTTGGAGCGTCCCGTGCCACTGGACCGCAAACCCGGCTTGTCGATGGCCTCCATCGAGCGTGTGCGTTCCACTTCCGCCACCCTGCGCCGTATTGAAAACATGCAAAAGCTCATCGCCGAGCTGTCCATGCACGAAATGCTGGCCGACGAAATCGCATGGTTCCTCAAGTTTTCGCCGTCGGGCGCCCGCAAGTACATCCGCGATCTGCGCGAAGCCGGCGTGATCGAACTGGCGCGTTACGTGGAAGGCACCGCTACCTACCTAGGCAAGGCTGTCTATCAGCTCACGCCCGATCCGGAACGTGTGGCCGCATTCCTGGCCGCCATCGTCCAGCCAAAACGCGAAGGCGCGCCACCGCGCAAGGAACGTCCAGGCCTGCGCGAGCAAGCCATGGCCGGCAGCGGTCGCCACTTCCACATCCTGGCCGATGACACCCATTACGCGATCCGCGTCAACCGTGGCCCGGTCATGCGCGACCCGCTGGTTGCCGCGCTGTTCGGCTCGGCACCATCGCAGCAAAAAGCTGCCGAATAAAGTCGGCGGTAACCTCAAAGAAGCCGGGCTCGTCCCGGCTTTTTGCATTTCGGAATGTTTGCGTTGCCGATGTATTGAAAGAGGGGCAAGTGTCCTCACTTAAGCATCACTGAACTTTTACGGATGCGCTGTACATGGAAGCCTTGATCTGGATAGTCCTCACGCTGCTGGCCATAGCGCTCCCGCTCTATTACCCGCGCTGGCGCCTGCGCCGGTTGCTGGCGCGGCCGTTATCAGCCGACGCGCAAGCGATCTTGCAGCGTAATATCCCCGTCTATCACCGCATGCCCGCCGAATTGCAGCAGCAGTTGCAAAAGCTGGTCGTGCAGTTCCTGCATCAAAAGAAATTTGTCGGCTGCGAAGGGCTGGAGATGACTGACGAAATCGCCGTCACCATCGCCGGCCAGGCGTGCATGTTGCTGCTCAACCGCCACACCAAGGTCTATCCGGCCTTGCACACGGTGCTCGTGTATCCGTCCGAATTCGTGGCGCAACGGGCGGAAATCGGCCCCGGCGGCGTGGTTACGCCAGGGCGCCAGAGCATGCTGGGCGAATCCTGGGACGATGGTCGCGTGGTGCTGTCGTGGGACGACGTGCAGCGCGGCGCCGGCGACTGGACCGACGGCCACAACGTGGTGCTGCACGAATTTGCCCACCAGCTCGACAGCGAGTCGGGCCGCGCCAATGGCGCCCCGTACCTGGGCAACCGGGCCAGCTACCGCGAATGGTCCGAGATCCTGCAGCGCAATTACGACAGCCTGCGCATGCGCGCCATGTATCGCCAGGAGACGGTAATGGACCCTTACGGCGCTACCAATCCGGCCGAATTCTTCGCGGTCGCCACCGAAACCTTTTATGAAAAGCCGTACCAGATGGCCGAGCACCATGCCGAGCTGTTTGCCGAATTCCTCAAGTACTACCGCGTCGATCCGCGCCAGTGGATGCCGCCACCGCCGCCGCCCCCGGTCCAGCTGGAGCCGGGCGAGATCAGCTACAGCTTCAACCTTCATTAGGCTTTGCCGGGGTGCGCCTGCGCACCGACTCCCGGTGGGCGCGGGCGCATATTGCTGCCATCGCCGCTTGCGGCCCGACCACACGGAGAACAGCATGAGCCACATCATCGCAGGACATTTCCAGATCCAGGACGAGATCGCTACGGCCCGCGCCGCCTTGCAGCGTGCGGGCTTTGCCGACGAGGATATCAGCGCCTTTTACGTCAACCCGCAGGGCCAGCACGATGTCCACGAGCTCGGTGGCGACCAGGATAAATCGCCGGGCGCCAAGGAAAGCGACGAGGGCGTGGTGCAGGGCGGCGGCGCCGGTGCCGTCGCTGGCGCGGTGGCCGGCAGCGCGGCGATCCCGATTGCCGGTCCGCTGGGCCCGGTCGTCGGTGCGCTGGTAGGCGCCCACGTCGGCTCACTGTTCTCGCTGTCGAAAATGAAGGATGCGGGCGAACCCGAAGAAGGGCGCGACGGTCACGAAAACATGATTCCGCCCCGCAAATCCGGCATGATGATAGCCGTGGCGGTGGCCGACCAGGCCCGCGAACAGCAGGCGCTCGACGTGCTGCGCAGCCTCGGCGCCAGCAATCTCGAGCGCGCCGAAGGGACCATCGCCGCCGGCGACTGGCGCGATTTCGACCCGACCTCGCGCCCCGTGCCGGCTTGAGCCGTCCTGTTGCGTATCCGGTACTGGCGCGCTGACAATCGCGGATTTCCCGATAATCATTGCTACAATGAATTTACAAAACCCGGGAGGCGCGGCGATGACACAGGCATGGGTAGTGCTGACCCGCCCGGACGGGCGCGACTTGCAGGCGCCGTCCGAGGCGCAAATGGCCGATGCCCTGGCCGAAGTCTATAGCGGCAAGGCCGCCAGTCCGGACGGCGAGCCCGGCAGCGCCGTGTTGCGCTTCGGTTATGACGACGGCTTGATGTACGAAGTGGAAGTGTCGAGCGGTGGCGCCGTGCGGTTTGCCGAGTGGTCGGACCGCGATTGCGAGCTGGCGCTGGCCGACCCGCGCGTGATGACCGCGCTGCCGCAAGACGATGCCTTGCAACTATGGCGCTTGCTGGCGCAGCGGCAGGTGGCGCGCATCCGCAGCCAGCCGTGGCAATGACTACATCGACTCCACCCGCGCCTTGAGTTTTTCATAAGGCGCCACCAGCTTTTCCGGCGCGCCGGTGGCCACTGCTGCCGCCAGCGAAAGCAGTTCTCCCGTCAGCGCAATCAAATCCTTGATCTGGTCGATCTTGCGGATCTTTTCCTGCGCCTGCGCCGTCACGTCCAGCAACTGTTGCTGCAAGCCGCCGAGCCCGACAGCAGCCAGGCGGGCCGCTTCCAGGTACAGGCCCAGCGCGTGCTGGCGCAAAGTCACTTCGTTGGCGAACAGCGCCTGCGCGGCAGCCCGGCTGATGGCGGGTTCGCTGGTGCCGGGCATTTTCTGGCGGATGGCCCGCATCAGGCGCGCATGGAGCGCATCGGCACTGGCGGACAGGCTGTCGGCCAGTGTTTCGAGGTCGCGCTGGGTGTTGCTGTGGGGTTCAATGCTCATGGTGGCTCTCCGAAATCAGGGCTGTGGCAGGCTCTCGACCAGGGCCCGGTGGCGCTGCGCGATCAGGTCCAGGTTCTTGCGCGCCAGCGTGTGACGCAGGCCGATCAGGCGGTACTCGGCGGTCTTTTCCTGCAGGTGCGACTTGGCCAGTGCGATCAGGAGGCGGTCGCGGTTGGCGTCGAGGTAGGGGATTTCCATCTCCAGCATGCCCAGCACGATGCGCTGTTCATTGTCATTGGAGCGGTCATACAGGCGCAGCAGGTTGCGCATGGCATCGAGCAGCTGCTGCACCGGTTCGCTGGCGTCGCGCATCAGGTCGTTGACGGCGCGCTCCTGCATCGGCGCCGTGACCGCGCGTGACAGCAACCGGGTCAGGCCGGTAAAGGCGTTGACGTGGCGGTCTTCCAGGCCGGTGTCGGGCCAGGCCTTGATGCCGGTGCCGACCACCTTGAGCGGGTCGCGCGAGTCGTACCGGCGGTCGCCGGCCAGCGCGCCGAGCGCCTGCATATAAGCTTGAACCACGTCGTCGATGCGACGGAAATCGTCGCTGGCCTGTTTGCGGCTGGCGTCGAGCGCACGTTCGCGCAGGTCGGCGGCGGGCGCCAGGTATGGCTGCTGGCGCTCGTAGGCGCTACGGTAGCGTTCGGTCAGTTCGTGGTAGGCATTGAGCTTGGGTGCATCGGCGGCAAAGGCGCGCACGTCGGCCATGCGCGGGGTGCTGCTGGCACAGCCGCCCAACATGGCAAAGACCGCCAGCAGACACGCAATCAGTAGCGCATGGAAGGTCAAGCGTAGCGAAATCATCGGGCCTCCTCAAGGAAATGAGGATCATTGTTGCCCTGCGCTTGATGCGTGGTGTTGCGACTGCGCAGACCTGGCTAGGTGAGTGCGGTCAGCCAGTCCAGGCCCGCGCGGGTGTCGCCGGCCGGGTTGTACTCGCAGCCGATCCAGCCGTCGTAGCCCAGCTGGTCGAGCAGGGCGAACAGGTGGCGGTAATTGATTTCACCCGTGCCCGGCTCGTGGCGGCCCGGCGTGTCGGCCACTTGCAGGTGGGCGATGCGGGGCAGGTTGGCGCGGATGGTGTTGCTCAACTCGCCTTCCATGCGCTGCATATGATAGATGTCGTATTGCAGGAACAGGTTGGGGCAGCCGGCTTCGTCGATGATCGCCAGCGCCTGCGCGCTGCGGTTGAGCAGGTAGCCGGGCATGTCGAAATGGTTGATCGGCTCGATCAGCAGCTTGATGCCGTGCGGCGCCAGCAGCCCGGCGGCGTAGCGCAGATTGGCAATATAGGTGGCGCGTGCCTGCTCGGGCGCGAGGCCGGGCGGGGCTTTTCCGGCCATGCAATGCACTTGCCTTACTCCCAGCGCCAGCGCATAGTCGCGGGCGGCGGCCACACTGGCCTGGAATTCGTCGCTGCGGTCCGGGTGGCAGGCCATGCCGCGCTCGCCGGCGTCCCAGTCGCCCGGGTGCAGGTTGAACAGCACCAGTTGCAAGCCATGCTCACGCAATTGCGCAGCGATCTGCTCGGCAGGCCATGCATAGGGGAACAGGAATTCGACGGCCTCGAAGCCGGCGGCGCGGGCGGCGCCAAAGCGGTCGAGGAAGGGGAGATCGGTAAACAACATCGACAGGTTGGCGGCAAATTTAGGCATGGGTAAATTATAAGGCAATAAAAAACCGCCCAAAGGCGGTTTTCATTGTGCAGCTGGCTTGGTCTGATTAACGACCACGGCCACCGGAACGATGCTGCGACGGGTTGGCGCCATTGCGCGGCGCGCTGCCGTTGCCGCCGCCACCGGTGCGGGCTTGACCGCCACCACCGCCGCCGCTGCGGGCGCCGCCGCCGTTACCGCCACCACCGTTGCCGCCGCGACCACCGCCGCCACCGTTACGATGGCCGGGGCCGCCGCTGCGCAGCTGGATCGGTTGCGCGCGCGCGTTCAGGTCCGGCTCGAAGCCAGGAATTACTTCACGCGGCAGGGTTTGCTTGATCAGCTTTTCGATATCCTTGAGCATGTCGTGTTCATCGACACACACCAGCGACACCGCTTCGCCGGTGGCGCCGGCGCGGCCGGTACGGCCGATCCGGTGCACATAGTCTTCCGGCACGTTCGGCAGGTCGTAGTTGACCACGTGCGGCAATTGATCGATATCGATACCGCGCGCGGCGATGTCGGTGGCGACCAGCACTTGCAGCGTGCCATCCTTGAATTCGCTCAGCGCGCGGGTACGGGCCGACTGGCTCTTGTTGCCGTGGATGGCCATGGCAGTGATGCCGTCGCCACCGAGTTTTTCCACCAGGTTGTTGGCGCCGTGCTTGGTGCGGGTGAAGACCAGCACCTGGGTCCACTTGTGGGTCTTGATCAGGTAGGCCAGCATCGGGTGTTTCTTGTCGCGGTCAACCGGGTGGATCTTTTGCGCGATCACTTCCACGGTCGAATTGCGGCGGGCCACTTCGATGGTGGCCGGGTTGTTCAGCAAACCGTCGGCCAGGGCCTTGATCTCGTCCGAGAAGGTCGCCGAGAACAGCAGGTTCTGGCGTTTCGGCGGCAGCACGGCCAGCACTTTTTTGATGTCGCGGATGAAGCCCATGTCCAGCATGCGGTCGGCTTCGTCCAGGATCAGGACTTCGACCTTGCTCAGGTCCACGGTGCCTTGCTGCATGTGGTCCAGCAGGCGGCCCGGGGTGGCGACCAGGATGTCGACGCCGTGTTTCAGTTGCTTGATTTGCGGGTTGATGCCGACGCCGCCGAAGATCACGGCAGAGTTCAGCTTGGTGTACTTGCCGTAGATGCGCACGCTTTCCTCGACCTGGGCCGCCAGTTCGCGGGTCGGGGTCAGGATCAGGGCGCGGATGGCGCGCGGCGAGCTATTGGTGGTGAATGCCTTGCCGATTGCGCTGGACGACAGCAGTTGCAGCAGCGGCAGGGTGAAGCCGGCGGTCTTGCCGGTGCCGGTCTGGGCGCCTGCCAGCAGGTCGCCGCCGTTCAGGACGGCAGGAATGGCCTGGGTCTGGATCGGCGTCGGGGTGGTGTAGCCGGTGTCGGCAACAGCGCGGACGATAGCGTCGGACAAACCGAGTGAGGAAAATGGCATGGGTAGCTTTGTATGAGATCGGCCTGTCGCCCTCTTGAGGCGCCAGTCGCAGGCAATCGGGATTATCTAGGTGCGGCGCAAGACTGGATGGCAAGCCGCAGCTAGCACTATAACAGCTAAGCTGGAAGGGAATTTCGCTTGGGAAACAAAAAGGAGGCGGATCGCCCCCTTTTTTTGTAACAAACCTTACGTCAATGAAACCAGCGCAAGGCTTTTGTTATGTGTTTCTTATCTATCAGGCAAACGGGGTCAGCAGACCAACCATCTGGCCGAAGATTTTCGGGCTGGCGGCAATGATGTCACCCTTGTACAGGTAGTCCGATTCGCCATTGAATTCGCCGACGATACCGCCCGCTTCGGTCACCATCAGGGCGCCCGCTGCGATATCCCAAGGCTTCAGGCCTTTTTCGTAGAAACCGTCGAGGCGGCCCGACGCCACGTAGGCCAGGTCCAGCGCGGCGCTGCCCGGACGGCGCACGCCGTGGCTGCGTTCGGCCATGATGCCGTACATTTTCAGGTATTCGTCGAGGGCCTTGGCGTTGCCAGCCTGGTAGCCCGTGGACAGCAGGGCGTTGGCGATACGGTCGAGCTTGGTAACGCGGATGCGCTTTTCGTTCAGGTAGGCGCCGGCGCCCTTGGTGGCGGTAAACAGGTCGTTGCGCACAGGGTCGTAGATCACGCCCTGGGTGATCACGCCGCGCTGGGCCAGTGCGATCGAGATGCAGTATTGCGGGAAGCCGTGCATGAAGTTGGTGGTGCCATCGAGCGGGTCGATGATCCAGCAGTATTCAGCCTCGTCGTGGTTGTTCTTCGATGCACCCGACTCTTCAGCCAGGAACGCGTGGTCGGGATAAGCCTTGGACAGCACGCCAATGATCTCTTGTTCGGCCGCCTGATCGACGTCGGTGACGAAATCCTTGTGATTTTTCTCGGTCACGATCACGCGGTCGAGGTCGAACGAGGCGCGATTGATGACGGTGGCGGCGCGGCGAGCAGCTTTGATCGCCGTGTTGAGCATTGGGTGCATGATGACTTTTCCGTTAAAAGAACGCTAACGCCCACCGGGGCAATGCCACCGGCGACGCGTTAGAGGACAAGAGTGAATTAAAGAGCGGGGCGGCGGCAACAAGGTAAAATCCGGGGCAGAACTCCCTGCGGAACAACCGTATTGAAACAGCGCAATAGCGATATTTTAAATGAACCTGCCCCAAACCCCTACTAACTTTTTCAAACAGCTGCGTTTCATCCTGGTCGAAACCAGTCGCGCGGGCAATATCGGGGCGGTGGCGCGGGCCATGAAAACCATGGGTTACAGCGACCTGGTGCTGGTCAATCCGCGCTTTGCCGATGCCGTGCAGGACCCGGAGGCGGTGGCATTCGCCAGCGGCGCCCAGGATATCCTGAGCGGCGCCCGCGTGGTCGGCAGCATGGCCGAGGCGCTTGACGGCATCAACTTCGCGGCGGCCGTCAGTGCGCGCCTGCGCGAATATTCGCCGCCGGTGCTCACGCCACGGCAGTTTTCCACGCAACTGGTGGCGCAGCCGGCATTGCACGCGGCTGTCATTTTCGGCAACGAACGCTTCGGCCTGCCCAACGAGGTGGTCGAGCAGTGCAATGTGCTGATCAACATTCCCGCCAATCCCGAGTATTCGTCGCTCAACCTGTCGCAGGCGGCGCAGGTGGTGGCGTACGAGTGCCGGATGGCCGTGCTCGACCAGGCGCCGCAGGTGCTCAGCGTGCGCCAGCCGCAGGGGGACGCCAACGAGATCGGCTTCCACGGCGAAGCTGCCAGCCTGGCGCAGATCGAGGGCATGTACCAGCACCTGGAAAGCGCGCTGGTGGAGATCGGTTTTCTCGATGCCGGTAATCCGCGCAAGCTGATGCCGCGCCTGAAGCGCCTGTTCGCGCGGGCGCAGCTGGAGAAGGAAGAAGTCAATATCCTGCGCGGGATTGCGCGGCAGATGACCTCGGGGCGCAAGTGATCCGGGCCTTCTGCCGGTGCGGGATGACGGATACTCGCGTTCGTCGTGCGCTGCCGACGCCAGGCCTGGTGCATACATCAACCTTATCTCGATGATCAAACGTCTGCTGATCCTCTTATTGGTGATCGAAGTGCTGGGCGTGCTGGCCGTGGCCGCCGGCCTGCGTACCTGGCTGCCTGCCGGCTGGCCGGCACCGGTCGCGGTACTGGTCGCACTGGCCGGCGGTGTACTGGTATTGCTGCTGGTGCGCATGCTGATCGCCGCCAACAATTTCCGCATCAGCTGGCGCGCGCGCAGCGTGCCCGACGCCATCCATGCGCTCGACCCGCTCACCGCTACGCGGCTGTTCTTGCATGAGTTCGCGTCCACCATGCTGACGTCGTCCTGGTATATGTTGCGCCCCGTCGGCCTGCAACTGCAGCCGCAGGCGCGCGGGTTGCCGGTACTGCTGATCCATGGCTACGGCTGCAACAGCGGCTACTGGCGGCCGATGAGCGACCAGCTGCGCGCCGCCGGTATCAGTCATTACGGCATCGACCTCGAGCTGCCCGGCGCCGCTATCGACGATTTCGCGCCGCAGGTGCAGGCGGCGGTAGAACATTTGTGCGCGGTGACTGGCAGCGCGCAAGTGATCATCCTGGCCCACAGCATGGGCGGGCTGGTGGCGCGCGCGTACTTGCGCCACCACGGCGCGGACCGGATTGCCCGCGTGATCACGCTGGGCACGCCGCACCACGGCACCGTGCTGGCCGACCTCGGCCCCGGCAGCAACGCGGTGCAAATGCGCTGCGGCAGCGATTGGCTGGGCACGCTGGCCGCCTTCGAGGCAGCAGGTGACGCTAATTTGCAACGGAACTTGTTCTGTTCCATTTATTCTGTCCACGACAACATCGTCGCCCCGCAGAACTCGAGCGAGCTGCCCGGCGCGCGCAACATGGTGTTCGGCGCCATAGGGCACGTGGCGCTGGGCCGGCATCCGGAGATCGTGCGCTGTGCGCTGGCAGAAATCGTTTCCACGCAACAGTGTGACTTTGTGTGACTTTGTGTTGTTCTTGGTTGCTGTATGGTTACTCCCGTGAAGTGCAGCAAACAAGGCGGACCGGCCGTGACAGACTATGGCACATTGATACTCGAGCAAACGCCGGACGCGGTGATCTTGACACGCCTGGACGGCGAAGTGGTCTACTGGAACAACGGCGCCGAGGCCGTGTTCGGCTATCGCAGCACGGAGGCAATAGGCCACCGGCTGGCCGACCTGATCGAGCCGCCTGGCGCGCAAGACGCCGCCAGTTCCGACACCGTGCTGCGCCAGACCCTGGCGGCCGGATCGGCCAATTACGAATCGCTGCGCCACGCCCGCGACGGCGTGCTGGTGTACATCGACAGTTCAAGCAAGCTGGTGCGCGACGCCGACGGCGCGCCTGAATATATTTTGTGGAGTAAAAAAGACGTTACCGCGCTGCGGGTTTTGCGTGACGCCAAGCTGGTTGAAGCGCGCTTCCATGGCATCCTCGATTCGATGCCGGACGCCATCGTGGTGGCCAATATGACCGGCCGCATCGTGCTGGCCAACGGCCAGGCCGAAAAGCTGTTCGGCTATGCCCAGGGCGCGCTGCGCGGGCTGGAGCTGGAAGCGCTGATGCCGGCGCACATGCGCAGTGCCCACCGCAGCCACCGGGGCGGCTATATGGCGCAACCGTCGGTGCGGCCGATGGGCGCGGGTCTGGCGCTGTATGGCTTGCGCAGCGATGGCGTGGAGTTTCCGGTGGAGATCAGCCTGAGCCCGATCACGACCGAGGAGGGTACCTTGGTCATCAGCGCGATCCGCGATATCAGCGAACGTAAACTGGCTGAATTGGCGTTGCAAGAAAAGAATATTGAACTGGCAAAAGCCAATGCTGCCAAGGACCGCTTCCTCGGCGGCATGTCGCACGAGTTGCGCACGCCATTGAACGCAATCATCGGATTTACAGGTACTATGCTGATGAAGTTGCCTGGACCCATCAATACGGAACAGACCAAGCAGCTCCGGATGGTGCAGGACAGCGCCCGTGATCTGCTAACGTTGATTAACGACTTGCTCGACCTGACCCGGATCGATACCGGCAAGGTGCAGCTCGACATCGTGGCGGTGGAGTGTCGTGCGCTCGTCGATGAAGTGTTGGCGCTGCTGGCGCCGCAGGCGCACGCCAAGAAGCCGGCGGGACTGGCTTTCGACGTCATAGCGCCACCGGACTTGCCGAGCGTGCGGACCGACCGCCGCGCGCTGCAGCACATTTTGATGAACCTGGTCGGCAATGCGATCCGGTTTGCCGACCAGGGCCCGCTGCAGGTGCGGCTGGCGCCGGCCACCGTCGGTACGCGCCCATGCCTGACCATCAGCATCGGCGATACGGCAGCCGGTGCGGCGCCGTTGCAAGCCGTGTCGCAACTGGACACGAGTGCAATGCAGCAGTTCGAAGGCGCGGGCTTGAGCCTGCACCTGAGCCAGAAACTGGCAGCGCTGTTGCATGGAGAGATATTGTTCGACAGCGCGTATGGCGTGGGGAGCGTGTTGACCCTGGCCTTGCCGCTGGAGACTTGAATAAGGAGTCTTTGTGTCTGCAAGAATACTGATCATCGAAGACAACGCCACCAACATGGAGTTGATGGTGTACCTGTTGCGCGCCTTCGGCTACACGCCGCTGTCAGCGTCCGATGGCGAGGCCGGCGTGGAGGCGGCCCGGCGCGAGCAGCCCGACCTGATCATCTGCGATGTCCACCTGCCCAAGCTCGACGGCTATGGCGTGGTGGCGGCGCTCAAGGCCGATCCGGCCACGCGCGACATTCCGGCCCTGGCCGTGACCGCACTGGCCATGGTGGGCGACCGCGAGCGCCTGCTCGAAGCGGGCTTCGACAGCTACATCGGCAAGCCGATCGAACCGGATACTTTCGTCAAGCAAATCGAGTCTTTTTTGACCGGGGAGATGTCGACCCCGCCTAAAACCGACATCGCCACGATCCTGATCGTGGACGACCATGTGCTCAACCGCGAATTTTTGATGACGCTGCTCGGTTACGGCGGTTACCGCCTGATCGAAGCGGCCAATGGCGCCGAGGGCCTGAAAATGGCGCTGGCCGACAAGCCCGACCTGGTCATCTCCGACATCCTCATGCCCAATATGGACGGCTACGAGTTTGTCACGCGCATGCATGAACATCCGGACACGGCCGATGTGCCGGTGATTTTCTATACCGCCACCTACCGCGAACGCGAGGCGCTGGCAGTGGCCGAGTCGTGCGGCGTGCGCTGGGTGCTGCCCAAGCCGTCCGACCCGGACGTGATCCTGCGCACGGTGCAGGAAGCGCTGGGCCACGAGCCCACCCCGGTCGTGGAGTCGGACGACGACCGCACCGCCGTGGTGCCCGACCTGCCGCAGGAAAAGCGCCTGCTCGACATCGACCACCAGGTCGCCGAATACCTTGACGAACTCGAATCGAGCAGCCAGCTGATCTCGCGCCTGGCCTCGGCGCCGGCGGCGGTCGATGTCGCCGCCGAAGACCTGGCGCGCATGACCCAGCGCCTGTCGCGCTCGCTTTCAAGCTTGCAGGCGGTGAGCCTGCGCCTGACCGCGCTGATCGAACTGGGCATCGAACTCGGTGCCGAGCGCGATCCGCGCGCACTGCTCGAAATCGGCTGCCGCGTGGCGCAGAATATCTGCGTCTCCAAGTACGCCTGTATCGGCGTGCTCGACGAAGAGGGCGTGGCGCTGGCCTACTATTCCAGCTGCGGCGCCGGCGTGCCGATCCACGAAATCGCCCAGAACCCGCGTGCGGGCGTGCTTGGCGGCCTGCTCGAACAACGGATCCCGTGCCGCATCAACGACCTCGATGGCGCGCCGTTCAATGTCGGCCTGCCTGCCAGCCATCCGCCGGTACACACGTTCCTCGGCGTGCCGATCGCCTCGCGCGAGCGCATCCACGGCTGGTTGTACCTGGTCGATAAACTCGGCGCCGACGGCTTTTCGGAAGTCGATGAACGGGTGGCGGCCACCGTGGCCGCGCAACTGGCCGGCGCCTACGAAAACCTGCAACTGTACGACGAGATCAAGCGCAACCACGCCCAGCTCACGCTGGACATGAACGCCCGCATCCGCCTCGACGAAGACTTGCGCCGCTTCCGCCTGGCCATGGACGCCACCGCCGACGCCATCTTCCTGGTCGATCGCGCCGGCATGTGTTTTGTCGATGTCAATGCCACCGCCTGCCGCATGCTCGGTTTCGAGCGCGAGGACTTCCTGCAAGTGGGTCCCAACAAGCAGGTGGAGGGGGACCTGGTCAAGCTCGAAGTCCTGTACGAAAAACTGCTGTCCGGCGACCAGAGCGGCGCCATGACGGAACTGCTGCTGCAATGCCGCGACGGCTCGCCGCTGGCGGTGGAAGTGCAGCGCCGCACGCTGCGCTCGGGCTCGAGCTGGATCCTGGTGGCGGTGGCGCGCGATATCACCGAACGCAAGGAAGCCGAGCAGCGCCTGCTCAAGCTGGCCCACTTCGATACGCTGACCGGTTTGCCCAACCGCAGCCAGTTCAACGATTCGCTCACCCACTCGATGCGCCAGGCCGCCGAGCACCACTGGTCGCTGGCGGTGCTGTTCCTCGACGTCGACCGGTTCAAGAACGTCAACGATACGCTCGGCCACACCATCGGCGACGAGTTGCTGCGGCAGTTCTCGAGCCGGCTGGTCGATTGCCTGCGCGTGCGCGACACCATCGGCCGCTTCGGCGGCGACGAGTTTGCCGCCATTTTGATGCTGCCCGAGGGCGCGCAAAACGCCGTGATGGTGGTCGATAAGATCCGCGAAGCGCTGCGCCGCCCGTTCGACCTCAAGGGCCACGAGGTGACGGTGACGGCCAGTATCGGCATCTCGGTATTCCCCGACGACGCCGCCGATCCCGACACCCTGATCCAGTACGCCGACACTGCCATGTACCGCGCCAAGGAAGCGGGGCGCGACGCGTTCCGCTTCTTCACCGCCGAGATGAACGCGCAGTCGATGGCGCGCCTGGAACTGGAAAACGCGCTGCGGCGCGCGATCGAGAACGATGAATTCGTGCTGCACTTCCAGCCCAAGGTGAATATCTCGAGCGGTCGCATCAGCGGCGCCGAGGTGCTGATCCGCTGGCAGCGCCCGGGCCATGGCATGGTGTCGCCCGCGCTGTTCATCCCGATCCTGGAAGAGACCGGCCTGATCGTGCGGGTGGGTAACTGGGTCATCAACGAAGCGTGCCGCAAGATCGCCCACTGGCGCCGCACCAGCGCCGGCGCCGTGCACCTGTCGGTCAATGTGTCGGGCATCCAGTTCTTCGTCGGCGGCCTGGAAGAGGAAGTGCTGCGCGCCATCAAGGAGCACGATATCTCGCCCGAGCTGCTCGAACTGGAACTGACCGAGAGTTCGCTGATGTCGAATGCCGAAGAAACCATCACGGTACTGCAGAATTTGAAAGCGCTGGGCATCAAGATTTCGATCGACGACTTCGGCACCGGCTACTCGTCGCTGGCCTATCTAAAACGCTTCCCGATCGACAAGCTCAAGATCGATATCGCCTTCGTACGCGAAGTGACAAGCAACCCGGACGACGCGGCCATCGTGCTGGCGATTATCAACATGGCGCACAGCCTCAAGCTCGACGTGATTGCCGAGGGCGTGGAAAAGGATGCGCAACTGGCCTACCTGCGCCGCCACGGCTGCGACGAGATGCAGGGCTATTACTTCAGCCGGCCGCTCCCCGAAAACGAATTCGAAGCCATGCTGCGCGACGGTCGCACCCTGCAGGCGCCTGCGGACGAGCAGGCCACCGAGCAGCCGACGCTGTTGATTGTCGATGACGACGCCTTCATGCTCGACGTGCTGACCGATTTCCTGTCGCAGGACGGCTACCGCATCTTGACCGCGCAAACCGCTGCCGAAGGTTTCGATATCCTGGCCCGGCACCGGGTGCAGGTGATCCTGTGCGACCAGTGCATGCCGTTGATGAGCGGCACCGAGTTCATGGAGCGGGTAAAAAACCTGTGCCCGGACACGTTCCGCATCATGCTGTCGGCCTATGCCGACCTCACGCCGATCATGGCGGCGATCAACCACGGCGCCATCGACCGCTTCTACACCAAGCCGTGGAAGGGCGCGGCGCTGCGCGAAAATATCCGCGAGGGCTTCCGCCTGCATGCGCAGGCGCATGGCAAGCTGCCGTTCATTAACACCGAGCAGGCCTGAGCAGGGAGGCGCACCGCTGGCATCGGTGGTATGCTGGCGACAGATTTCACCGAGACCACCCCGCCATGCAACAAAAAGCCCCCCGCCGAACCCGTGAGCGCATCCTCGAACTGTCGCTGCGCCTGTTTAACGAGTTCGGCGAACCCAATATCACCACCACGGTGATCGCCGAAGAGATGAATATCTCGCCGGGCAATCTGTACTACCATTTCCGTAATAAGGACGACATCGTCAATTCGATCTTCGTGCAGTTCGAGGCCGAGATCGAGCGCATCCTCACGGTGCCCAACGGCCGCCGCTCGAACATCGACGACGTCTGGATGTATTTGCACCTGATGTTCGAACTGATCTGGCGCTACCGCTTTTTTTATCGCGACCTCAACGACCTGCTGTCGCGCAACCGCAAGCTCGAGTTGCACTTCAAGCAGATCCTCGACCACAAGATCAAGGTGGCCAAGCAGCTGTGCGAAGACTTGCGCAGCGAAGGTTCGCTCGAAGCGTCCGACGTCGCCATCGACGCCATGGCCACCAATATGGTGGTGGTGGCCACGTACTGGCTGTCGTACGAATACGTGCGCAATCCGCGCAAGTACAGCGAGCAGCAATCGATGGCCGACGCGCTGGCGCGCGGCTGCTACCAGGTGTTGTCGCAGATCGGCCCGTACCTGCGCAACGAGACCAGCTTGCTGTTCCAGAAGCTGTCCGAGGAATATCTGAAAAAGCTGAATTAGTATTTTTACGTCACGGAGATAGCATGGTCTGGACCGCCTTCCCGTATCCTGATGCCGGATACCGTCACACACCGGAGAGCCTGCAACAGGCCTGGCCGGTGCTGCACAGCGGCGACTGCGAACCGTTTCCCACCCATCCGGCGCTGGTGCAGGCCTGGATCGCCTTCCACGCCGGCGAGTTCGAGCGCGCCACGCGGCTGGGCCTGGACGTCGGTGTCAACGGCTATGCCGTCGCCCACAAGGCCATCTGCATCTACACGCAGTACCTGGAAACCAATCCGCGCAAGAAAATCGCCACCTTCGAATGCGTGGCCGAGCGCTGCGAACGCCAGCAGCGCGAGCAGCCCGGCAACCCGTCCGGCTGGTACTGGCACGGCTATGCACTCGGCTATTACTCCACCGGTATTTCCGTGGTCAAGGCGCTGGCCCAGGGCCTGGGCGCCAAGGTGCGCCACAGCCTGGAAACCACGCTGCGGCTGGCGCCCGAGCGTCCCGACGCGCACGTGGCGCTGGGCGTGTATCACACCGAGATCGTCGACAAGGCCGGCGCCATGATCGGCGGCCTGACCTATGGCGCCAAGAAGGAGGAGGGCTATCGCCACTTCGAGACCGCCTTGCGGCTCAATCCCGGGTCGGCGATTGCCCGCGTCGAATATGCGCGCGCCTTGCGCCTGCTGGAAGGCAAGCGCAAACTGGCTGAGGCACGGACCATGCTGGAACAGGCGGCGGCAGTGCACGCGCACGACGCCGTGGAGCGGCTCGATATCGAAGCTGCCCGATCAGAACTGAACACAAAACTCAACGAGGAAAAGCAGCAGTGACCAAAACCATTTGTGTATATTGCGGCGCCAACGCCGGCATCAGCGACAACTATGCGGCAGCGGCGCGCGCGCTGGGCGCGGCCATGGTGGAGCAAAACCTGGCGCTGGTGTACGGCGGCGGCAAGGTGGGCCTGATGGGCATCATCGCCGACGAGGTGCTGCGCCTGGGCGGCGAAGTCACCGGCGTGATTCCCACCGCGCTGGTCGAGCGCGAAGTGGGCCACGCGGGCCTGACGCGCCAGTTCATCGTCAAGGACATGCATGAACGCAAGGCCATGATGGCCAGCCTGTCCGACGGCTTTATCGCTATGCCCGGCGGCATGGGCACGCTGGAAGAACTGTTTGAAATGCTGACCTGGTCGCAGCTGGGCATCCATGCCAAGCCGATCGGCCTGCTCAACGTCGATGGCTTTTACGATGGCCTGATCGACTTCATCGGCCACGCGCGCGAGCAGGGCTTCATCCGCCCGCAGCACGCGGCGCTGATGATGTCGGCCAATGAACCCGAAGCACTGCTCAAACTCCTCAAGCAGTAACCACCCCGGAGGCGCAGCCATGCAGCTCCCTGTCGTGCAGCCTACAGTTGTACCGCCTCGCATCCTGATCCTGGCCGTCGGCAGCGCCGGCGATGTCTATCCCTTCATCGTCATCGGCCAGGCACTGCGTGCGCGTGGCTACGAAGTGACCTTGATGGCCTCGGCCAATTTCGAGGAACGGGTGCAGCGTGCCGGCCTGCAGTTCATTTCGGGCTTGACTCAGGCGGAGCTGGACGAGGGCGTTCATGACCCCGACCTGTGGCACCCGGTCAAGGGCTTTGCCACCATCTGGAAATACATGGCGCGCCACCTGCCGGCAGCTTACAACCAGCAGCTGGCGCTGGTGCGCGAAAAGCCGACCCTGATCGTCGCCAGCACGCTGGGCCTGACCGGCCGCCTGTTGCAGGAAGCGCACGGCGTGCCGCTGGTCACCGTCCACCTGGCGCCGTCGTGCCTGTTCTCTGCCGACGATACGGCCGTGCGGCGCGGCTTGCACTGGCCGCGCGGCTGGCCGCGCTGGGCGGTGCGCATGACGCTTGGTTTGATCGATCGCCTGATGGTCGACGCCGTGGTGCGGCCCGCACTGAACGGCATGCGCGCCCATATTGGCCTGGCGCCGGTGCGGCGCGTGATGAGCCAGTGGCTGCACTCGCCGCAGCACGTGGTCTGCGCGTGGCCCGCCTGGTTTGCCGCGCCGCAGGCGGACTGGCCGCCCAATGCGGTATGCGCCGGCTTTCCGCGCATGCCCTCATCAAGCAGTGCGCTCGAGCCGGACTTGCAGCGCTTTATTGACGACGGTGACGCGCCGATTGTGATTACCCCCGGCTCGGCAATGGCGCATGGCGGCGATTTTATTGCTCGGGCGCTTGCCGCCGCTGCAGCATTGAAGGTGAGGGCGGTGGTGGTGACGCCGTACCGCGAGCAGGTACAGGAGCATTTGCCGCCGACCGTGCATTACATCGCCTACGTGCCGTTCGATGTGCTCAGCCGCCAGGTGGCAGCCTTCGTGCACCACGGCGGCATCGGTACCAGCGCCACCGTGCTGGCGGCGGGCAAGCCGCAGCTGATCGTGCCGTTCGCGTTCGACCAGCCCGACAATGCCGCGCGCCTGACGCGCCTCGGCGTGGCGGCCACCGTGCTGCCCGATGCGGCGGCGGCCGTGTGGCAGCAGGCGCTCGCCCGTTTGCTCGACGATCCGGCAGTGGCCAAGGCCTGCGCCACGTTTGCCACCGTGATGGCAGCGGAGCGGCCGGCGGCGGACCGGATCGCTGAGATTATCGAGAGCAATCCCGGGCCGGGCCAGTGACCTGACGTTTCAGCGCGCATCGGGCGTGGCAGGCCCGGCTGGCCGATAACAATCGTCTCGGTGACCGATGTGCTGGTGTTGCGGCGATGCTGTTGCTTGCGTGGAGACATCTCCCTATGATCGACATGGGTGAGAGATGACGTCAACCACGGAGACCAGCCATGCATAACGACAACAACAGCGACAACAACAGCGACATCGACAGCGGCGCCGACCGCCAGGCCGGCACCAGCCGCCGCACCGTTCTCAAGGCCGTCGGCGCCACCGCCACTGGCTTGCTGCTCGGCGGCAGCGCCTGCGCGGCCGCACCGCGCAAGCGGTATGCCGTGGTGGGCGTCGGCTCGCGCGCCCGCATGTTTACGCGCGCGATCACCGACGACTTCCGTGACGATAACGAAATCGTTGCCGTATGCGATAACAACGCCGGCCGCGCGGCGCTGGCCGTGCGCACGATCGCCGCCACCGGCGCCAGCCAGCCCCGCGCTTACAGCGCCGCGCAGTTCGACACCATGATCCGCGAGACCAAGCCCGACTACGTGATCGTGACGACTGTCGATGCCACCCACGACGATTACATCGTGCGTGCGCTCGACCTGGGCTGCGACGTCATCACCGAGAAGCCGATGACCACGACGGCCGCCAAGGCCCAGCGCATCCTTGACGCCGTCAAGCGCAGCGGTCGCCACGTGCGCGTGACGTTCAATTACCGCTACGCGCCGCCGCGCACGCAGGTCAAGGACATCTTGATGAGCGGCGAGATCGGCGATGTGCTGTCGGTGGATTTCACATGGCTGCTCAATACCGTCCACGGCGCCGACTACTTCCGCCGCTGGCACAGCAACAAGGCCCGTTCCGGCGGGCTGATGATCCACAAGGCGACCCACCATTTCGACCTGGTCAACTGGTGGCTGGGCGCCCAGCCCGAGCGGGTGCACGCGTTCGGCTCGCGCCAGTTTTACACGCCGCAGACGGCTCGCCGCCTGGGCCTGCAAGGCGCGCACCAACGCTGCCTGACCTGCACCGAAAAAGCCCAATGCGCGTTCTATTTCGACCTGGCGGCCGATGCGGGCCTGAAGGCGTTGTACCTGGAAAATGAAAAATACGATGGCTACTTCCGCGACCAGTGCGTCTGGCGGCCGGAGATCGACATCGAGGATACGATGAATGTCATGGTCCGCTACGACAACAACGTCCAGCTCAACTACGCGCTGTCTGCCTACGATGCCTGGGAGGGGTACCACATCGCCTTCAACGGCACCAAGGGTCGGCTCGAGCACCGCATCGTTGAAAAAGTGGGCGTGGCCGGCGCCAACGAGGTGCAGAGCATGAGCGAAGGTGTGCATACCCGCGTCATTCCGCTGCGCGGCGCCGCGCGCGACATCGAGCCCTGGGCAGGCAAGGGCGGCCACGGCGGCGGCGACCTGGTGATGCTCACCGAAATCTTCGGCAAGGCCCCGGCCGACAAGTACCTGCGCATGGCCGACGAGCGTGCCGGCGCCTGGTCGTGCCTGGTCGGGGTGGCTGCCAACCAGTGCTTCGAGACGGGGCAGACGGTGAAAATTGCCGACCTGATCAAGGGGCTGACGCCACCGGATCGGCCGGCCATGCCATCGCGCACCGGGCCGCTGAAGGTGAAAGTGACCTGACCGTCAGGTCCACAGCTTGCCACTGCCGGTATCGAGATGGGTGAGGTACAGCCGCAAGTCGAACTCGTACTGGTGGTAGTTCGGTTCCATGTACGTGCACAGTTTATAAAACGGCTTGTCGTGCTGCTTTTCCTTTACGTGCGCCAGTTCGTGCACGGCGATCATGCGCAGGAATTCCAGCGGCACCTCCTTGAACATGGTGGCCACGCGGATCTCGTGCTTGGCCTTGAGCTTGCCGCCTTGCACGCGCGAGATCGACGTGTGTAGCCCCAGCGCGTGGTTGATCACGTGGATCTTGCTGTCGTATTCGACCTTGTTGATCGGTTCGGCGTTGCGCAGGTGTTCCTCGCGCAAGTCCTGCACGTAGTTGTACAGCGCCTTGTCGGTACGTACGTCGTGCGCCTTGCTGTAGCGCTTGAGCAGCACCTCGCCCAGCTTGTTCTGGGCCAGCAGTAGCGATACTTGTTGCTGGGTTTGCTCGGAATAGGCGCTCAGGTACTTCAAGGCAGGCATGGCAGGAAGGCGAAAAATCAATCGAGGGCGCAATGTATCATACCTGTCCCTTTGCCCGGGTGCATCCAATGATGATCGCTATATAATCATGTATATTACGGTTTTCACTTGGGGGCGGCAATGCGGAATACGAAGATGATGGTGGCGCTGATGCCGGTATTAGCAGCGATGGGTGGCACGGCGGCGGCGGCAGATATTACCGTCTCGGCGGCGGCCAGCCTGACCAATGCCTTCAAGGAAATCGGTGCGGCCTACGAGAAAGACCATCCGGACGACAAGGTGCTGTTCAACTTTGCCGCATCCGACCCGCTGGTGCAGCAGATCGCCAAGGGCGCTCCAGTGGACGTGTTTGCCTCCGCCGACCAGGATGCCATGGACAAGGCCGAAGGCCTGAAGCTGCTCGCTGCCGGTACCCGCAAGAATTTCGTCGCCAACACCCTGCTGCTGATCACGCCGGTCAACAGCAAGCATGCAATTAAGGGACTCAACGACCTGCAGCAGCCGGCCATTACCCGCATCACCCTGGGCAACCCGGCCAGCGTGCCGGTGGGCCGCTATACGCGCAACGCGCTCGAGCAAGCCAAGCTCTGGAGCGCGGTCGAGCCGAAGGCCATCTACGGCACCTCGGTGCGCCAGAGCCTCGATTACGTGGCGCGTGGCGAAGTCGATGCCGGCTTCGTCTACGCCACCGACGCTGCCGTGCAAAAGGACAAGGTCGCGGTCGTTGCCACCATCCCGACCACCACGCCGGTCACCTATCCGATCGCGCTGATTGAAAAAGGCCCGCAAGTGGCGGCCGGCCGCCGTTTCATCGCCTACGTGATGGCGCCGGGCGCTCAGGCGGTCCTGGCCAAATACGGTTTCAGCCGTCCATAAACAGGGCGTGGACAGTTTTTTCAACGAGCCCGCGTGGATCGCGCTGCGGCTATCCCTCAAGGTGGCCTGCTGGGCCACCTTGCTGGCGCTGGTGGCCGGCACCGCCTTCGGCTACCTGCTGGCACGCAAGCGTTTCATCGGCCGCGAGCTGCTCGACGCCATGTTGACCTTGCCGATGGTGATGCCGCCGACGGTGCTTGGCTACTACCTGCTGGTGATCATCGGCCGCGAGGGCGTGGTCGGCGCCTGGCTGCAGCACCATTTTGGCATCAACCTGATTTTTACCTGGCAGGCGGCCGTGATTGCGGCGGCCGTGGTGGCGTTTCCGCTGGTGCTCAAGGGCGCCCGCGCCGCGTTTGAAACGGTCGATACGCAACTTGAACAGGCGGCCATGGTGCTGGGCGTGTCGCCGTTCGGCGTGTTCCTGCGCGTGACCTTGCCGCTGGCCTGGCGCGGTGTGCTGGGCGGCACCTTGCTGGCGTTTGCCCGCTCGATGGGCGAGTTCGGCGCCACGCTGATGGTGGCCGGCAGCATCCCCGGTAGAACCCAGACCTTGTCGATTGCCGTCTACGAGGCGGTGCAGGCGGGCCAGGACGATACCGCCAATTTGCTGGTAATCATCACGTCGGTGGTGTGCGTCACCGTGCTGGTGGCGGCTAACAAGCTCACCCCCAACCGCAACCCGCAACGATGACCATGGTAATCAACGTCGATATCCGCAAGACCTTGCGCTCGGGCGACCGCGTGTTCGAGCTCGATGCCCGCTTCGAGTCGGCCAGTACGCGCGTGGTGATCTATGGCCCGTCGGGCGCCGGCAAGAGCCAGCTCCTGAAAGCGGTGGCGGGCTTGATGACGCCCGACCAGGGCCGCATCGCGCTGGCCGGGCGCTGCCTATTCGACGCTGCTGCCGGCATCGATGTGACGCCGCAGCACCGCCGCGTGGCCTACCTGTTCCAGGACTATGCACTGTTCCCGCATCTGAATGTGCGGCAGAATATCGCTTTTGGCCTGCAACGCGGCTGGCGCAATCCGCTGGCGCGTGTCGATGTGGAGGCGGTGCGCTACTGGCTGGCGGCGTTTGAGCTTGACCACGTGGCGCAGCAGTTGCCGCACCAGCTGTCGGGCGGCCAGCGCCAGCGCGTGGCCCTGGCGCGCGCGCTGGCGCCGCAGCCGGGCGCCTTGTTGCTCGACGAGCCGTTCGCTGCGCTCGACCCCGGCCTGCGCGAACGCATGCGCGCCGAGCTCGATGCATTGCAACGCCGCCTGGCGATACCGATGATACTGATCACCCACGATCCCGAGGACGTGCGCGCGTTCGGCGACCACGTGCTGCGCATGAACCAGGGACGGCTCGAGGAGCATGCACCATGAATGACGATCACAAGACGCTGGCATTGCAGGGCAATGTCTGGATGACCATCGGCGGCCAGAAGCTGGGCGGCCAGGACCGCGTGGAATTGCTGTCAGCCATCGCTGCCCACGGTTCGATCACGGCAGCGGCCAAGGCGGTGGGCATCAGTTACAAGGGCGCCTGGGATGCCATCGAGGCGATGAACAACCTGGCCGGCGAGCCGCTGCTCGAACGCGTGGCCGGCGGCAAGGGTGGTGGCGGCACCCGGCTCACCAGCCGCGGCGCCCAGCTGGTCGAGAATTTTCGCAAGATCGAGGCGGCGCACCGCCAGTTCGTGGCCCACCTGAGCGAACAGTCGCACGCGCTGGCCGATGACCTATTAATGATACGGAGAATGAAAATGAAGACCAGCGCGCGCAACCAGTTCAGCGGCACGGTGGTGGCCTTGAAAGAGGGCGCCGTCAACGACGAGGTGACACTTGAGGTGGTGGGTGGCCAGCACATCGTGGCCACCATCACCCGCGACAGCCGCGCGAGCCTGGGGCTGGCGGTCGGCGCGGAAGCGTTTGCGCTGGTCAAGGCGTCATCGGTGATCGTGGTGACGGACCTGGGCGGCGCGCGTTTGTCGGCCCGTAACCAGCTGGCCGGCACCATCAGCCGCGTGGTGCCCGGCGCGGTCAATACCGAGGTGAGTATCGACCTGCCGGGCGGCGGCGTGATTGCCGCCATCGTCACGCGCGACAGCGGCGAGGCACTGGGCCTGGCCGAGGGCGGCGCGGCGGTGGCGGTGTTCAAGGCGTCGAGCGTGATTGTGGGGACACCCGCCTAGCCCTTGCTGCTCTGGCGGTTGCCGCTGCCGGAAGCTTGTTCCGAGCCCCGGTTGCTTCGTTCGGCGGCTGCCGCCCGCGCGGCCGATTGCCGGCTTTCGCCGCCCTTGCGGCCGATGGCGGCCATGTGCTCGCGGTTGCGGCTGACCGCCTCGCCGCCTTTCTGGCCGGCGCGCCGTGCTTCTTCGGAATCGAATTCATGCGCCGTGCCTTTTTGGTGCGCGGCCTGTCCGCCCTTGCTGGCGATGCTGCGTTGGGTGGCCTGGTCCATGGCGGCGAAGCCGCGCTTGGCCGGGGTTTTGGGCTGGGCCTGGTCTTCCCCATCCTTGCTTGCTGCATTACGTTGATTGCTGCTTGCCATTGCTGCCTCCTGGGTTGTGATCGGGTTGCGAACAGCCAAAGCCGCTGCTCTGCATGTTAGAGGTGCAAGGTTGATGAAAGTTCCACGTCATTTGCGATGCGGTCGACGCGGTGTTTGACGGTGCGCCAACGGCGCGCGGGCCGCAGTTTTACTGCAATGGCCGCGCCGTGCGACAATACCGGCCTCGTTATTCTCTTGTTGTTATTGAAATTGACTGTGGCGGCCATGACCAACCCTGAATACATCCTCACTCTTTCCTGCCTCGACCAGCGCGGCATCGTGCACCGCGTATCCGGTTTCCTGGCCGATCACGGTTGCAACATCATCGACTCCGCCCAGTTTGGCGACAGCGAATCGCGGCTGTTTTTCATGCGCGTGCATTTCGCGCTGGAGGATGGCGGCGTCAACGACGAGCTGCTGCGCGCCGACTTTGCGCTGCTCGCAGCGGGCATGCAGCTGGACTGGGAACTGCGCGACGCGCACTACAAGCCGCGCGTGCTGCTGATGGTGTCGAAAATCGGCCATTGCCTGAACGACTTGCTGTTCCGTTATAAAAGCGGTTTGCTGCCGGTGGAAATTCCGGCCATCGTTTCGAACCACATGGATTTCTACCAGCTGGCAGCGAGCTACAATATTCCGTTCCACCACCTGCCACTGGCCGCTGGTGCGCCGGAATCGGCCAAGCTGGCGCAGGAAGCACGGGTGCAGGACCTGATGCAGCATCACCAGATCGACCTGGTGGTCCTGGCGCGCTACATGCAGATCCTGTCGCCGGGCATGTGCGCCGCGCTCAAGGGCAAGGCCATCAATATCCACCATTCGTTCCTGCCCAGCTTCAAAGGCGCCAAGCCGTATGCCCAGGCGCACCACCGCGGCGTCAAGCTGATCGGCGCCACCGCGCACTTCGTGACCGGCGACCTCGATGAAGGCCCGATCATCGAGCAGGACGTCGAACGCGTCGATCATTCGATGGATGCCGAGACGCTGTCGGCCATCGGCCGCGACGTCGAATGCGTGGTGCTGGCGCGCGCCGTGAAATGGTTTGTCGAACACCGCATCTTGCAGAACGGCGACAAGACTGTCGTCTTCAAATAATTTACAGAGAAATACCCATGGCACTCAAAGCAACAATCTACAAAGCCGAATTATCGATTGCGGACATGGACCGCAATTACTACGGCACCCACGCGCTCACCCTGGCCAAGCACCCGTCCGAAACCGACGAGCGCGTGATGGTGCGCCTGTTGGCCTTTGCCATCCACGCCAGCGACTCGCTCACGTTCACCAAGGGGCTGTTCGACGTCGACGAACCGGACCTGTGGCAGAAGGACCTGACCGGCGCCATCGAGCTGTGGATCAACGTCGGCCAGCCCGACGAAAAAATCATGCTCAAGGCCAGCGGACGCTCGAACCAGGTGGTGGTGTACAGCTACGCGGCCACCAGCAATATCTGGTGGAAGGGCATCGCCAACAAGGTCGAACGCTGCAAGAACCTGACCGTGATCGACCTGCCGTCGGAAGCGACCGAGCAGCTGGCGCTGATGGCCCAGCGCACCATGCAACTGCAATGCACGATCCAGGACGGCCAGATCTGGCTGACCGACGGCGTCACCACCATCGAATTTCCGCGCGAAACGCTCAAGGAAGCGCGCTAGCCATCTGCTCTCACGCGGTTTGATCCATCGCAAACCGCGTGCATTTCACCGCCAGCTTTGACGCGCCGCGACCGAACTGGCCGAGTTGACGCTGCCGCACCGGACGGGCTGGAGTACGAGGCGATCGAAAAAGGGCGCAAAAAGGAATTCAGGAAGGGCGGCAAGAGGGGCTGCATGAGGGAATGCAACAAGGCACCCAACAAAGCTTGAGAGAAGTCTTGCAAGACATCCTCCAGCTCCGGGATCAGGGCAATCAAAGCCAGTGGCAATCCCACATAGCCGAAAAAATCAACGCCGCCAACCCCGACCAGTTGCGCGAGTGGATCAAATCCCTCGCGCGCGGCGCCAACCCGCGCCAGCTGTTTGGCGGGGGCTGACCAGGTTTATTTCACCGAGGTGCCGCACCCAGGCGTTTCACGCTGCCCGACCCCACGATGCTTTTGCTGAGCTTGGGATCGCCGTAGTAAGCAACGTCGCCCGAACCCGCCAGGCTCACCGACAGCGTGTTGGTTGCCCACACCGTGGCTTCGCCCGAGCCGCCGATGCTGACGCTGGCCGTGCTGGTGGCCAGATTGCCGGCCTGAACGTCGCCCGAGCCGCCGATCGATACTTGCAGGCGTTCCGCCTTGCCACTCGATTCCACGCTGCCGCTGCCGCCCAGCGATACGGTCACTGCTTCCGCTGCCAGTTGGCGCGCGATCAGCGAGCCTGAGCCGCCGATGTCGAACCGCAAGGTCTCGCCGCGCAAATTATCGGCCCGTACCGCGCCGGAGCCGGCCACCGACACCCGGTCCAGCGAACGTGCCTGCACGATGATCTTCATGGTTCTGGTTGACAGCGACAGGCCCTTGCGCACCGGGCGGATACGCAGCGTGCCTTTCTCCACCACGGTTTCCAGTAGCGCTTGCAGGTTGTCGTCGGTTTCCACGGTGACGCTTTCGGTATTGCCGAGCCGGACTTCGACATCACCGCTGACGCTGCTTGCCAACGCGCTGAAATGGCCGAGTTCGCGGCTCTGGGTGGTGATCTTGCCGCTACCCTGGACCCGTTCGCTGCTCCAGCCGTCCATCAGGCCGGCGTGGGCCACGCCGGCCGGAGCGGCCAGCGCCAGCAGTCCGGCGGTCATCAACAGGGCGCGAAAGGCGGGCAGGGTGCTGCGCAAGATAGGGTAGGACATGGTGTTCTCCGGTAGGGGTGGTATGGAAGCGATAGTAACGATGCGCCACGAAACACGACAGCGCCTTGCGACAGACCGCATTCCCGGCGCCCTGAAATGCAGCTTGCCGCGACCGGAGGCAGGCACCTGGACGGCGCCATGAGGTATCATTCGGCTTTTACGCCCGCCCACGCCGCACCACTACCATGCTCATCATCACTATCAAACAAGGCAAGGAAAAATCCTTGCTGGCCGGCGACCCCTGGATTTATCCCACCGCGATCGACAAGGTCGATGGCAAGCCGCAGGAAAAAATGAAACCCGGCTCCACCGCCATCGTCCAGAGTTCGTCGCGCCAGTTCATCGGCCGCGCAGCCTACAACTCCAAGTCGCAAATCCGCGCCCGCATGTGGAGCTACAAGGAAGACGAGCCGGTCGATCACGCCATGATGAAGCGCCGCGTCAAGGCCGCCATCGCCAAGCGCGCCGACAGCGTGCGCGCCGCCCATCCGCAGGCGCTGGTGCCGGTGGTACTGGGCGAAGAAGACGGCCTGTCCGGCCTGATCGTGCACAGCTGGGGCGGCGTGCAGGGCTATCTGATCTGCCAGTTCCAGTCGGGCGGCGTCGATGCCTGGAAAGTGCCGATCGTCCAGGCCCTGCTGGCCGAAACCGGCTGTCCCAATGTTTACGAGCGTTGCGATGAGCTGATCCGCAAAGGCGAAGGCTTGCCGCTGATCCAGCGCGAACTGGCCGGCGAAGCGCCGCCGGACCACGTGCTGGTAGTCGATGGCAAGGAACGCTACAGCATGGACTTGCGCACCGGCTTCCGCTACCCGAAGCTGCGCAGCTAACTGGCCATCGGCTGCCGATCACTGGTCGAGCGGCACCGCCCGGTAGCGATTGACTTCATTGGCTGTGACCGGCGCTACATTGTTGCCCCAGGTGCTGCGCAGGTACGACACCAGTTGCGCCGCCTCGGCATCATTGAGCACATGGCCGAACGGCGGCATGCCATACGGACGCGGATTGCCTGCCGTCGCTGGCGCGAAGCCGCCATTGAGTACGATGCGGATGGCGTTGACCGCCGGCGCCTGGCCGAGCGCGCGATTGCCCGCCAGTGGCGGATAATGCGGCGCCTGTCCACCGCCATTTTCTCCATGACATTCCACGCAGTGTTGTCGATACAGCCTGGCCCCGGCCGCCAGGAAGGCGTCCGTCTGCGAATTCACTTTACGCTGGTACGGCAGGGCTGGCGCCGCAGCAGGCAGGCTGCGCAGGTACTGTGCCATGGCGTTCACATCGGCGTCGTTCAGATGTTGCAGGCTGGCGCGCACCACCTCGGCCATCGGGCCAGAGGCGGTTGCCTGCGGCGCCACGCCGGTTTTCAGGAAAGTCGCCAGGTCGTCCTGCGACCAGGCCGGCTTGCCTGAACCCGCCCCGAAGGTCAGTTCCGGCGCATACCAGCCAAGCCCCTCGAGCATGCCGCCCGATAAGTTCGCGCCTTCCGCGCCCAGGCCGTTGCGCGGGCTATGGCAGGCGCTGCAATGGCCCACTCCATTTACCAGATAGGCGCCCCGGTTCCAGTCCACCGATTGCGCCATATCGACGCGATAGACGCCGGGCCGGAAGTACAGCGCGCGCCATGCCGCCAAGGCCCATTGCTGGTTATACGGAAAACGCAAGCTGTGCGGCGCGCTATGCTGGCGCACGGCCGGCACCGAGCGCATCCAGGCATACAGCGCATCGGTATCGTCGCGCGTGAGGTGGGTGTAGCTGGTGTAGGGAAAGGCGGGATACAGCAGGCGGCCGTCCTTGCCCTTGCCATGATGCAGTGCGCGCCAAAAATCGTCGGCGCTCCAGTTGCCGATGCCGGTGGCGACGTCGGGCGTGATATTGGGCGTGATGATGTCGCCGAAGGCGGTGCGAATGACGCGCCCGCCAGCGTACTGCGCGCCGCCACGCACCGTGTGGCAGGCCATGCAGTCGCCGGCCCGGGCCAGGTAGGCGCCGCGGGCGATGCGTTGCGCCGGTGTCAGGGCTGCGGTGGCAGCCGGTGGCGGTCCGGGATCGTCAGCTGGTGTCCACAGCCAGGCGGCAAGGATCAGTACTACCACTGTCATCAGCAGGCCAACCACGGCATACAGAGTCTTTTTCATGACGCTACCTTTTCAGCCAAGCTGCAACAAGGCAGGGGCAAGGGGCTACTTGCCGGCAGCAACGCCATCAATGCCATCAACGCAGGCAAGGCTGTCCTCATGGCGCCGCCTTTCCTGTGAGGCCGCCACAGGAAAGGGGCAACGGCGCAGGCAGCGAGCCGGCCGCAGCAGGCCGCGCAGCCGGATCGGGCGCCTGACGGCTGAGCCAGCTCGATACCGCTGCCACATCGTCGCCCGCCAGGCGGCCGGCAATGTCGGCCATGCAGTCGGGCGCGGCGGCGCGGCGGGTGCCGCTGCGCCAGGCGCCGAACTGGGCGTTGATGTAGTCGCTGGGCAGGCCCAGCAGCCCGGGAATCGCTGGCGTCACGCCACCGAGCGCCGCGCCATGGCAGCTCACGCAGGCGGGAATCTTGCGCGCCGCATCGCCATGCAGCACCAGTTGCCGGCCGCGTGCCAGCGCAGCGGCGCCGGCATTGGCGCCGCTGCCCGGGGTGGCCGGTGGATAGACCGGGTGCTGGGCGGCGAAAAAGTCGGCGATCTCGCGCAGGTAGTCGTCGGACAGCTGCGCGACCATATACGTCATCATCGGATAATTGCGGCGGCCGTCGCGAAAGTTCAGCAACTGGTTGTACAGGTAACCGGCCGGCTTGCCGGCGATGCGCGGAAAATATGCGTCGCGGCGCTCCTCCACGGCGTGGCAGGCGATGCACGCGGCCACGCGCTGTGGCAAGGTATCGGGTGGCGCTGCCGCTGCGGTCGTGATCAGGCACAGGCTGGCGCTGCCAGCCATCAGGCGCATCAAGCGCATCAGCGCACGGGTATCGGTCACCGGTCTCCTCCTGGTGGAAAGCCTTCGAACGAGGCTGTCGGGTCAGGATATACCGATGTTGCTAAAAGATATAGTGGACAGAATGCCTAAGCAGCAGGAGTTGCCGATTTCGGCGGGCGGGGCAGCTTGACGGCCTTCATGGGCTTGAGCTGGCCGCCGGTAGCGAGCCACTGGCGATACACGCGCAACGCCACCTGGGCGTCGTCGGCCGCGTACAACAATTGGCTGCTGGAGAGGCGCGGCAACGACCAGTTGGTCGTGGAGATTTTTTTCGATTTTTGCAGCTTCAGGCCGAAGAACTTGGCCACGGCGGTCTTGGCGCCCAGGTCGTTGCGCTGACCCGGAGTGCGCAGCGCCACCGACAGGTCCACCACGCCGCCGGCGCGGATGGCCAGCTTGGCGTGCAGCCGCTTGACGTCGTCGGACAGACCAAAACCCACCTTGAGCGGCGCGGCCGGTTCCAGGATCGCCTGCAGCACCGCCAGCGTGGCGTCGTCGGTGTGGCTGCCCACCTGGAACAGGTAGGCCTTGGCATCGGTGGCAAACTGGATCAGGTGCGGCCCGGTGGACACTTCGCCCTTGGTAAAAGTGGGTTTCGATTCGGTATCGAACCCGATCGCGTCGCAGGCGAGCAGGGCGTCGCGTGCTGCCAGCGCCTGTTCTGGTGTTTTTACCAGCAGTACGTCAACCAGCAGCAAGCCTGTGTACGGCGGCAATTGTTCCTCCACCGCAGGGGCGGCGGAGGGCACACTCGGTGCGCGGGGCGACACGTCCAAGAAATGAACCTTACTTGCGCGAGAATTTCGCGGTCAGCTGGTTGAGCTTGTCAACGCGGACACGGGCGGCTTCTTCGGCAGCAGCGGCTTCGCGCTCGGCCTTCTTGCGGTCGGCTTCTTTCTTGAAGCGTTCCTGCAAGACCTGGGTAGCATGGGCGCGGTGGGTGTCGGTGACTTCGGCGCCGGGCGTGCCGTCGAGGTCGTGACGTACCTTGGCTTTTTCCATGACCTTCAGGTAGCGCAGCGAGCCGGTGTGAATGCCGAGCGCAGTCCGCATGATTTTGCGGTTCAGGTCGGGCATGACTGCCAGGATCTGCTTGTCGATACCGATGGACAGCGGCAAAAAGTCGCGGAAAGCGGGGAATTGGGTTTGCAGTTGCTTGAGCAAGCTGCGCGGCGTCATGGCAACAGCGGCGACAGCGACGGCTTCGGCGGCCGGAGTAGCAGCGTCCGCTTCGGTGGCCGCAGTTGGAGTGGTAAGGCTAGTGTTCATCGACTTCAAAGGTTAAGCAACAAGCGCCATCGTATCATGCGGCCCTGCGGAATGCAGTGCCTTTTCGACCAGCGTGACACTTTGACCAGCAGGTTGAGGGGCAGGGGGCGCGGCGGCGAGGTGCGTTCGACGCCAAAAATGTGTATAATGTCCGACTCACCAACGTGCAATGACACAGTTGGCAAAGCTACACAGAGTTGGAAGCAAGTTAGAAACACGCTAAAAACAAGCCCGTAGTTCCAAGCGGGCTTTTTTTATTCCGCAGGATTATCGTCAGCTAAATTACAACATTCCATCGATGCGCCCCGCTCAGTGCGGCTGGTGCGCGCTGTGGCTTTTGTAACCCGCCGGCGGCTTCGCATTGAGAGATTTTTAATGACAAAAACGCCGAAAACTTTAACGTTGTCCGTCAAGACCGCCCGTCCCAGCTCCGCCCCGCTGGTCGTGCCGAAGACGACTCTATCTTATGTCATCGATAATGCGCAAGAGGCAGCGAGCAAAGTAACGGTAGTCAAGAAGAAAACGCGTCTGAGTTCCGCAACGATCGAGCCGGTGGCCACCATGGCTGCCGCCGCCGAGTCCGACGCCCCGGCGCGCACCGTCAAGCTGGCGCGCAAGCCTGGCGACGCCGGCGATGCAGCCGCAACGGCTGAAATGGCCGTGCCGGTCGTGCGCACCGCGCCGAAATCGAAGCTGGTCAAGGCGGTCAAGGAGCCGGCGCCGGTCGTCATTTCCACCGGCGGCACGACCGTGAGCCAGGTGACCGACGCCGCCACCCTGGCCTCGATCGATACCTCGGGCTATTTGCTGCCGAGCGTGAAGGTGCCGGGCCGCCGTGGCCGCAAGCCATCCGAATTCACCCCGGAAAACGACGAAGTCGCGGCACTGAACGCGGTCGAGCGCGCCGAACTGAAGGCGGTGTCGAAGGCGCGCGAGCGCAAGGCCAAGGGCGGCGCCGAGCTGCTGGGCCTCGATAACAAGAGCACCGCCGAAGAGCTTGAACGCCGCCGCGCCCAGATCAAGAACCTGATCAACATGGGCAAGGAACGCGGTTTCCTTACCTACGCCGAGATCAACGATCAACTGCCGGAAAACATCATCGATCCGGAAGCGATCGAAGGCATCATCGCCACGTTCAACGACATGGGCATCGCGATCTACGAGCGCGCGCCAGACGCGGAATCGTTGTTGTTAAGCGACAGTGTCGCCACCGTCACGTCCGACGACGAGGTGGAAGCGGCTGCCGCCACCGCCTTGTCCACGGTCGATTCCGACTTCGGCCGCACCACCGACCCGGTCCGCATGTACATGCGCGAAATGGGCGCCGTGGCGCTGTTGACCCGCGAAGGCGAGATCGAAATCGCCAAGCGCATCGAAGGCGGCCTGAAAGACATGATCCAGGCCATTTCCGCCTGCCCGACCACGATCGCCGAAATCCTGGCTCTGGCCGCCAAGATCGAAGCCGACGAAATGAAGGTCGATGACGTGGTGGACGGCTTTGTCGATGCCAACGAATCGGCGCCGGCGCCGGTCGTGGCCGCGCCTGCCGCCTCGGACGACGACGAGGAAGAAGAGCTGGAAGTGGAAGAAGAGGAAGAAACCGACGGCGCGGCCGGTGGCGGCGCGGCCGGCTTCTCCACCGAGCAACTGGCGCAGCTGAAAAAATCGGCGCTGGAAAAGTTCGCCCACATCGAAAGCCAGTTCGAAAAAATGCGCAAGGCCGCCGGTGGCTACGGCTCCAAAGCCTACGTGGCGGCGCAGGAAACCATTTCGGCCGAGCTGCTGGGCATCCGCTTTACCGCCAAGGTCGTGGAAAAGCTGTGCGACACCCTGCGTGGCCAGATGGAAGAAGTGCGTTCGATCGAACGCGCCGTGCTCGACCTGTGCGTGAACCGCTGCGGCATGCCGCGCGCCCACTTCATCAAGGTCTTCCCGGGCAACGAGACGGACCTGGACTGGGTCGATGGCGAAGTCGATGCCGGCTACCCGTACAGCACCGTACTCGGCCGTAACGTGCCGGCCGTGAAAGAGCTGCAAAAGAAAATGATCGACCTGCAAGCCCGCGTGGCCTTGCCGCTGGCCGACCTGCGCAAGATCAACAAGCAGATGGCTGCAGGCGAAAAACGCGCACGCCAGGCCAAGCGCGAAATGACCGTCGCCAACTTGCGCCTGGTGATTTCGATCGCCAAGAAATACATCAACCGTGGTTTGCAGTTCCTCGACCTGATCCAGGAAGGCAATATCGGCCTGTTGAAGGCAGTGGACAAGTTCGAATACCGTCGCGGCTACAAGTTCTCGACCTACGCCACCTGGTGGATCCGCCAGGCGATCACGCGTTCGATCGCCGACATGGCCCGTACCATCCGCGTGCCGGTGCACATGATCGAGACCATCAACAAGATGAACCGCATCTCGCGCCAGATCATGCAGGAAACCGGCAGCGAGCCGGACCTGGCCACCCTGGCGCTGAAGATGGAAATGCCGGAAAACAAGGTGCGTGAAATCATGAAGATCGCCAAAGAGCCGATCTCGATGGAAACGCCAATGGGCGAGGACGGCGATTCGCAACTGGGCGACTTCATCGAAGACAACACGACCCTGGCCCCACTGGACGCCGCGCTGCATGCGTCGATGCGCAATGTCATCAAGGAAGTGCTCGATTCGCTGACCCCGCGCGAAGCGAAGGTGCTGCGCATGCGTTATGGCGTGGAAATGTCGAACGACCACACGCTGGAAGAAGTGGGCAAGCAGTTCGACGTGACCCGCGAACGTATCCGCCAGATCGAAGCGAAGGCCATGAGCAAGCTGCGCCAGCCATCGCGTTCGGACAAGCTGAAAACTTTCCTGACGCAGAATTAACCGGAGAGGCTGCGGCCTCCTTCACTGAAATGCCGTCCAGCTTTGCAGCTGGGCGGCATTTTTTTTTGGATCGGCGTAAAAATCGATAAATCTTGATTTCAAGCTACAATTGCATGAATGAAAACATCGAACTTTCTCTCCACGTGTCGCTGGGCTGTGCTGGCTGCGGCGGCCCTCTTGACGACCGGCGCCCAGGCGGTTGACACCTGCGGCGGTTTCAAGCGCCTCGACGTCACCACCCCCGACGGCTTATGCGCAGCCGTCCTGGCCGATGGCTTCAAATTTCCGCGCGGGATACAGCCGCTGAGCAACGGCGAACTGGTCGTGGTCGATATGCGCAGCTGGGAGCCGAAGCAGGGCCGCGTCTGGTTGCTCAAGCCGGGCGCGGCGGGGCACTATGAGCAAGTCATGCTGCTCAAGGGGTTGGATCGGCCCAATGGCATCGTCCTCGGTCCCGATGGCTTGTTATACCTGGGGCTGGTCGGGCGCATCGTGCGTTTCGATCCGAAAAACCCGGAGGCCACGCTGATCGATGTCATCGGCGGCAAATCGGGCGTGGCGCCGTTGCCTGGCAAAGGCCGCCACCTGCTCACCAATATGCGCTTCGACGCGCGCGGCGATTTATATGTGAATGTCGGCTCCGCCACTGACCATTGCGAGGGCGAGAATGGCGCGGCACCAGCTGCCGGCCAGCCTTGTGCCGAAGCCGAGGGGCCGCAGGCGCTGGGCGTGATCCGCAAGTACAAGCTGCTGTGGCCGATGGCCATGGTCAAGGACTGGGAAAACTATGCGTCCGGCCTGCGCAACTCGATGGCGCTGGCCGTGCACCCCGTCAGCGGCGACCTGTGGCAGGCCGACAACGGCCGCGACGCCATCCAGGCCGCCATGCCGAATCTCGCCAACGACAACGACTTGCCGCACGACGAGTTGAACCTGATCGCACGCGGCGCCAATTACGGCTGGCCTTACTGTTACGACGCCAACGTCGCCAGTCCCGAATATCCGGACAAGGATTGCAGTGCCTGCCGCGCGCCGGCGCGGCTGCTGCCTGCGCACGCGGCGCCGCTGGGCATGACGTTTTACACCGGTGAGCGTTTGCCGGCGCTGTACCGCAACAGCCTGATCATCGGCTACCACGGCTACCGCGCCCACGGTCACCGGCTGGTGGCGCTGCTGCCGGACAGCAAGGGCGCACCGCTGGGCAAGTCGGTCGAGCTGATCGGTGGCTGGCACAGCAAGCCGGAGCAGGGCATGGGCGCGCCGGTCGATGTCAAGCAGGGCCCAGACGGCAATATCTACCTGGTGGAAGACCGCACCGGACGCGTGGTGCGCTTGCAGATTGATGCGCCATGAGCGACCGCCCGCGCATCCGTGTAGCAGTCGAAGATCCGGAGACACCGGATGCGGCGCTGCTGCTCAATGAGCTGTCGGATCAACTGAGCATGATTACCGGCAGCAGCGGCAAGGCTTCGTTCGATGTCAACGATGTGCGTGGTGACCGTGCCCTGTTTGTCGTTGCCCGCGACGACGAAGGCAAGCCCGTCGGCTGCGCCGCGCTGCGTCCGCTGGAGCTTGACGTGGCCGAACTCAAGCGCATGTACTCGCGCCGCACGGTGCCCGGTATCGGCGCGGCCGTGCTGGCGCACCTGGAAGCGCAAGCGCAGCAACTTGGTTACGCCGCGCTGCGCCTGGAAACCCGTGCGGTCAATACCCGGGCGGTGACGTTTTACGAACGGCTCGGTTATGCCCGTATCGCCAATTTCGGCAAATATGTCGGCCGGCCCGAGGCGTTGTGTTTCGAAAAAAGGCTGGCGCCGGGTTAAGGCAGAGCCCAAGTTTTACCTCGGAATATATGGTTCGTATATAATTCGTATATTAAAATTTGCGAGGATACGCCATGGGCATCGTCAACATCGACGAAGAACTGCACGACCAGCTGCGCAAGGCCAGTGCGGTCGGGTGCCGCTCCATCAACGCCCAGGCCACGTTCTGGATCAAGATGGGCATGCTGGCCGAAATGAATCCCACGCTCACGTTCAACGAGATCCTGGCGCGCGAATTCCGTTCCGCAGGCGTGGAGGCGCAGGTGTTCCGGGAAACCGCCACATGATCAAGCGCCCCGAGGAGATCGCCCTGATGGCGGAGTCCGGCCGCCTGCTGGCCAGCGTATTCGGCCACCTCGATCAAGTCGAGCTGACCGGCATGTCCACCATGGCCGTCAACGACCTGGTCGACACCTTCATCGTCGAGCAACTGCACGCGCGGCCGGCCAGCAAGGGCCAGTACGATTATGCGTATGCGCTCAATGCGTCGCGCAACAGCGTGGTGTGCCACGGCGTGCCGTCCACCACCGAGTTGCTGCAGGACGGCGATATCGTCAACTTCGACATCACGCTGGAAAAGAACGGTTTTATTGCCGATTCCAGCAAAACCTACCTGGTTGGCACCGTTGCCAGCGCCGCGAAAAAGCTGGTGCAGGTGACGTACGAGGCGCTGTGGCACGGCATCCACGCGGTGCGTCCGGGCGCGCGGCTCGGCGACATCGGCCACGCCATCGAACGCCATGCCCGGCGCCACAACTACACGGTGGTGCGCGAGTACTGCGGCCACGGCATCGGCCGCGAGATGCACGAGGAGCCGCAGGTGCTGCACTACGGTAAACCGCATACGGGACTGGTCTTGCACGAAGGCATGGTTTTCACCATCGAGCCGATGATCAACCAGGGGCGGCGCGAGGTCCACACCGAGGACGATGGCTGGACCGTCGTCACCAGCGACGGCAAGTTGTCGGCGCAGTTCGAACACACGGTGGCGGTCACGCGCACCGGCGTTCAGGTGCTCACCCTGCGCGCCGAAGAACCCTACGCCTTAGCGCGCGTCAGACCGGCAGCGTGACGGGCAACGCCGGCCCCGCTGCCGAGCGCCGCATTCCCTGCCGGGACAGATTCTCAGCGGGCGCCGTACTGGCGCGGTAAGGTCAGGCGCAGGCTGGCGCCGCCGCCCTCGCGGTTGCCCACCTCCAGCGTGGCGCCGATATTGGCAGCCCGCTCGCGCATGCCCACCAGGCCCCAGTGGCCGTTCTCAGCGCGCGTCAGCGCGTCCGGCGGTATGCCCTTGCCGTTGTCGCTGACCAGCAGGGTCAAGCCGCCCGACGTGTACACCAAATCCAGCTCGATCTCGGTGGCCTCGGCGTGGCGAAACGCGTTCCAGATCGCTTCGCGGCCGATGGCAAATACCTCGTCCTTGACCAGCGGCGCCAGCTGGCGCGGCGTGCCGCGTACGTGCATGCGGAAGCCGGGCGGCAGGCCGGCCGCCAGCCGCTCGCCGTAGCGTTGCAGCGCGGCGTCCAGCGGTTCGTCGGCGCGGGCCGACGAGCGCAAGCCCATCACCTCGTCGCGGCCTTCGATCATCGCCTTTTCGATGTAGCCGATGCCGCGCTCCATCGCCGCGCGTGCCGGCAGCGACGGCGGAATCTGCGCCATCGCCGTGTGCATCATCAGCACCGTGCCTTGCGCCTCCTGCAGGAAGGTATCGTGCAGGGCGCGGGCGATGCGTTCGCGCTCGTGCAGCCGTTCCAGGTGGCGCGCTTCGATCAGGCGCGCCATCTGCGCCAGGCGCCAGCGCCAGGCCAGCGCCACCGCCGCCAGCAGCGCCAGCGCGCACAGCGCCCTGAACCACAGCGTTTGCACGAAGGTGGGCGGGATGGTGATGTCGAGCGTGGCGCCGGCCGTGTTCCATACGCCATCGCGGTTGGCGGCGATCACCTGGAAGCGGTAGGCGCCAGGCTGCAGGTTCGTATAAAAGGCTTCGCGGCGGTCGCCCGCATCCTGCCAGCCATTATCGACGCCCTGGAGCCGGTAGCGAAAGCGCGTGCGCTGCGGCGCCGCCAGGCCTTGCGCGGTGTAGGTGATGTGCAGGTTGTTGGTGCCGGTGGGCAGCGCCAGGGGCGAGACTGGTGTTCTCGCCTTGCCGTCGCTGCTCACTGCGCGGATATCGACTGCCGGCGGCATGGTTTCGCGGCGGATGGCGGAGGGCGTGAGCAGCATGGCGCCGCCGGTGCCGGACACCCACAGCACGCCATCGCTCGCTGCCACGATGGCGGGGAAGGAGCCGGTGGGCTGGACATTGCCGCTCACGCCATCCTCGCTGCCCAGCAGTTCGGCCTGCACCGGGGCAGCGCCGCCGTCGCGCACGAAGGCCTGCACCTGCTCGGCGGCGATACGCATCACGCCGTCGTGCGTGCGCAGCCACAGGTCGCCGGCGGCAGTGGACAGCAGGCCGCTCACGCCGCGCAACTCGCGTCCGTCCGCCACGCGCAGGGTCTCCAGGCGCCCGCCGCTGCCGGGCCCAGCACCGGTCATGCGCGGGCCTTGCCCGGTCTCGACAAAACGCGCCACGCCGCGCTCGCCGGCCACCCACACCTGGCCATGGCGTTCGACGATGGTCTGCACATTGCCGATACCCTGGCCGTCGCCGGTATCGACCAGGCGCACGGCATCATGCTCGATCAGAGCCACGGGGCCGCCCTGGTAGCCGACCCACAGGCGGTTTTTGCTGTCGGAGAGCAGTGCCATGATGCGCGCCTGCGGCAACCCGGGGTAGGGCGCATCCCAGCGGCCGCTGCCTGGTACATGGCGCTGCAAGGGCTGGTTCAAAAACGCCGCCCACAGCGCGCCGCCGGCGTCTTCGGCGAGGGCATCGACCCGCACATCGTTCTGGCCGGCGATCACCGGCGCCGCGATCAGGGTGCGCTGCGGCTCACCGGCGCGCCAGATGCCGCCCCAGCCGCCGAGCCACAGGCGGCCGTCGCGCCCGCGCGCCGAACTCCAGAAAGCCGGTCCAGCCGGCCCGTGGCGCACCCCGTCGCGGCCGGTCAGCCAGGAGTGGTTGCCATCGCTGAGCCACACCAGGCCGTTGGCGCCTGCGGCCAGCGCCGGCGTGACCACCGGCGCCAGGTTGTCGGCGGCCGGCGGCAGCGGCGCCACCCGGTTGGGACGGAACTGGTCGAGGCCCGCGACGGTGCCGATCCAGATGGTGCCGTCGCGGTCTTCATAAAAGGTTTGCGGGTGCATGCCGGACAGGCCGCGATCATGCGCCAGCTGCTGGCGCGGATCGGCTGCATTGCTGCCCGGCGCCACGCGTGCGACATGGGTTTCGCTGAGCAGCCACATGGTGCCCGCGCGGTCGAACCACATGCCGCTGCCGGGCAGTTCCGGCTTCGGCGGAGGCGCCGTGGCGGCAGCTGCGGACGTCGAAAGCCGGTAGTTGGCATCGCGGCCGTTCGACACCCACACCGTGCCATCGGGCGCGGCGGCGACCGAGGACAGCGCGATATTGGCGGGACTGGCCACCTGGAAGCGGGCCTGGCCCGCGCGCCGGTAATACACCTTGCGCGACGTCGAAACCCACTGGGTGCCGGCTTGGTCGAACAGCACCTGCCAGATCGTGGCTCCCGGCGCGAAATCCGCCTCGGGCCCCACCCGCACCCAGCGATCCTGACGGCTGTCGAGCCATGCCAGGCCGGCGGCCGTGGTCACCCACGTCACGCCATCCGGCGCTACCGTAAAACTGTGGGTGGCGCCTGGCGGAAAACCCTGGTCGGCGCCGTAGTGGCGCACCCGGTTGCCGAGGAAGGCGCTGGCGCCGCCGAAGCGGTAGCCCACCCACAAGGTGCCGTCGGGCGCGGTATGCAGCGGCAGCACGATCGATGAGCGCAGGGCGTGGCCGTTGATGGCGTCGTGACGTTCGAAGCGCACGCCGTCGAAGCGATACAGGCCGGTCGGCGTGGAAATCCACAGCCAGCCGTCAGGCGTCTGGGTAATCGCCTGGATTTGCGCAGGTGCGCCTTGGGCCGCAGTCCACGCGCGGTGGGCATACAGGTCCAGCAGGCCGGGAGCAGGGGAAGAGTGTGCTGGCGGGGAGGCCGCCAGCGTCAGCAAGCAGATGAGGAAAACGATCCAACTTGTGATGAATTTCATAGTGCCAGGATACCGGGTTTTACGTAAACTTGCCGGAATACACCCCCTCCCCGAAGGGAGGGGGCGAACCGGTCAACCCGTGTTGCGCAACCCTGCCGCCACGCCGTTGATCGACAGGTGGATGCCGCGATGCACGCGCTCATCGGTCTTCGCTTCCGTGGTCAAGGCGCGGTGGCGCTTGATCAGTTCCACCTGCAAGTGGTTGAGCGGATCGATGTAGGCGATGCGGTTCTGGATCGAGCGCGCCAGCAGCGGGTTGTTCACCAGCCGCTCTTCGGCGCCGGTGATGCGCTGCAGGATGTCCAGCGTGTTCGCATGCTCTTCGGTGATGCGCTTGAAGATGCGCTCGCGCAGTTCCTTGTCAGCGACCAGTTCGGCGTAGCGCGAAGCGATTGCCAGGTCGGTCTTGGCCAGCACCATGTCCATATTGGACAGCAGCGTGGCAAAGAACGGCCACTCGCGCGACATCACCTGCAACTGCGCCAGGCGCTGTTCCTGCTCGGCGCCGCCATCGGCCACCCACGCGCCGATGGCGCTGCCGAAGCCGTACCAGCCCGGCAACAGCAGGCGGCACTGGCCCCACGAAAAGCCCCATGGAATGGCCCGCAGGTCCTCGATGCGCTTGGTCGATTTGCGCGAAGCCGGACGCGAACCGAGGTTCAGTTCCGCGATCTCGGCGATCGGGGTGGCGCTGAAGAAGTAATCGGTAAAGCCCGGGGTCTCATAGACCAGGTTGCGGTAGGCCTTGTAGGCGCGGTCGGAAATCTCCGCCATCACCGACTCGAACTGCTGCAACTGCGCCACGTGGGCCGCGTCTTCCGGTTGCGGCAACAGGCTCGCTTCCAGCGTGGCGGCAACCAGCAGCTCGAGGTTGCGGCGGCCGATGTCCTTGTTCGAGAATTTCGACGCGATGATTTCGCCCTGTTCGGTCAGGCGGATCTGGCCGTTGACGGTGCCGTGCGGCTGCGCCAGGATGGCTTCGTACGACGGACCGCCGCCGCGACCGACGGTGCCGCCCCGGCCATGGAACAGGCGCAGCTTGACGCCGGCGTTGGCAAACACGGTGACCAGGTGGGTCTCGGCCTTGTACAGTTCCCAGGTGGATGTGAGGAAGCCGCCGTCCTTGTTGGAGTCCGAGTAGCCGAGCATGACTTCCTGGATCTGGCCCTGCTTGGCGATCAGCGCCTTGACCAGCGGGATCGCCATCACGGCTTCCATGATGCCGGCTGCGCGTTGCAGGTCGGGGATGGTTTCGAACAGCGGAATGACCATCAGGTCCAGTTCCTGTTCCGCCACCCGCAGCAGGCCCATTTCCTTTTGCAGCAGCAGCACTTCGAGCAGGTCGGAGACGGTCTCGGTGTGCGAGATGATGTAGTTGCGGATCGCGCGCACGCCGTAGCGTTGACGAATTTCGCGCGCGGCGCGCAGCACGCCCAGCTCGGACTGGGTTTCGTCCGAGTAGGCGATGTACGGCGACGACAGCAGGCGCGCCTGGCCCAGTTCGGACAGGATCAATCCGACCTTGGCGTCTTCGTCCAGTGCCGAATAATCGGCTTCGGCGCCGGCCTTGGCGAACAGTTCGGACAGCACGCGTTCGTGCACGTCCGACGACTGGCGCATGTCGAGCGAAGCGAGGTGGAAACCGAAGATGTCGGCCGCACGCTTGAGCGTGGACAGGCGCGGACGCACCAGCACCGCGCCGTGGTGGGCACCCAGCGACTCGACCAGCACTTGCAGGTCGGCCGAAAACTCGGCGGCCGTGGCGTACGGCTCGGCGTGGCCCACTTCCTTGCGCAGGATGTTGGTGGCGCCCAGCGCGCGCGCCGTGCTGGCCAGGCGCGCATAGACGCCGATCAGGGCGCGGCGGTACGGTTCGTCGGCGCGGTGGTCGGACGTGTCGGGCGACTGGTCGGCCAGCGCCTGCAGCGCCGGCGAGCAGCCGATCATCAGGGTGGAAATCGACAGTTCGGCGCCCAGCGTGTGCGCTTCCTCGAGGTAGAAATCGAGGATGGTGGTGGCCTGGCGCGTGAGCGCGTGCTGCATGGTGCCGCCGTTGACGTTCGGGTTGCCATCGCGGTCGCCGCCGATCCAGCTGCCCATCTGCACATACGGCGCGTCGATGGTGGTGGTCTCGGCCTCACCGTAGTGGCTGGCGATATCGCCTTCGATGTCGTCGTACAGGCCTGGCAGTTCGCGCAGGAAGGTGATGCGGTAGTAGGACAGGGCGTTTTCAATTTCGTCGGCCACCGTCAGCTTGGTGTAGCGCAGCATGCGGGTTTGCCACAGCGTGGCCACGCGCGCGCGCAGCAGGTGCAGGTTGGCCGCGTCTTCTTTTGGCGTCAACGGCTGGTCGCGCTGGGCCAGCAGGCGCGCGATATCGTGCTCGGCGTCGAGAATCGATTTGCGCTGCACCTCGGTCGGGTGGGCGGTAAGCACCGGTGCGATCAGGGCGTCCTGGAAGAAGGTCTCGACGGTATCGCGTTCGACGCCGGCGCTTTTCAGCTTGGCCAGCGCGTAGCTGACGCTGCCCTTCTGGGCGTCGGAGCCGGCCAGCTGGTGTGCGCGGCGGCGGCGGATGTGGTGCTGGTCCTCGGCGATATTGGCCAGGTGCGAGAAGTACGAGAATGCGCGCACGACGGTAATGGTCTGTTCGCGCGTGAGGATTTTCAGCATGCCGTCCAGTTCGTTGGCGGCGGCCGTGTCGTCTTCGCGGCGGAAGCGCACGGCGGTCTGGCGGATGGTTTCGACCACGGCGAATACTTCTTCGCCTTCCTGGTCGCGCAGCACGTCGCCGAGCAGGCGGCCGAGCAGGCGGATATCTTCTTTCAACGGCGCGTCTTTATCGGCGCCGGCTTGTTCGGGAATATTTTCAGCTTGGAAGTCGTCAGTTGCACTAAATTGGTTTGCCATGAGTTATGCCGCAAAGAAATAAAATGTCGGTGCAAAGGCGGGTGGCCCGGGTCTGCAAGAGGGTGAGCATGGTAAAATTTGTGATCTTAGCCATACACGCTTGACTGGTCTGCGCCGGTTGGGCAGCAGCGACAGTGAAAGAACAGTTTTGAAAACATCCGAAGTAGTCCAGAGTACTCCATCCAGATTGGTGATCGCTTCGCGCGAAAGCCGGCTTGCCATGTGGCAGGCCGAGCATGTGCGCGAACGCTTGGCATTATTATATCCGCAGTGCGATGTCAAAATTGTCGGAATGACGACACGCGGCGATCAAATTCTGGATCGCACCTTGTCCAAGGTCGGCGGCAAGGGTTTGTTCGTCAAAGAACTCGAAGTCGCCATGGCCGAAGGCCGCGCCGACCTGGCTGTCCACTGCCTCAAGGACATGCCGATGGAGCTGCCCGAGGGCTTCGCGATGGGCGCGGTGCTCGAGCGCGAAGACGCGCGCGACGCCTTTGTCTCCAACGACTACGCCACCCTGGCCGATCTGCCCGACGGCGCCATCGTCGGCACCAGCAGCCTGCGCCGCCAGTCGCTGATCGCCGCCAGCTTCCCCCACCTGGTCGTCAAGCCGCTGCGCGGCAATCTCGACACGCGCCTGGGCAAGCTCGATCGCGGCGAGTACGCCGCCATCATCCTGGCCGCCGCCGGCCTCAAGCGCCTCGGCCTGGCCGCTCGCATCCGCTCGGTGCTCGATCCCGAGACCAGCTTGCCGGCTCCCGGGCAGGGCACGCTGGCGATTGAAATTCCCGAACGCAGCGACGGCGTGGACCTGGTGGCGCTGCTGGCGCCCCTGCACCACGAAGACAGCGCGCTGGTGTCGATCGCCGAGCGCACCGTCTCGCGCGTGTTCGGCGGCAGCTGCCAGGTGCCGCTGGCGTCGTACGCCACCATCACCGGCGACCAGATGCACCTGCGCGCCATGGTGGCCACGCCCGACGGCGCGCGCATGATCAGCGCCGAAGCGCGCGGCCCGGCGGTCGACGCCGCCGTGCTGGGCGCGCAAGTGGCGCAGATGCTGGGCGAGCAGGGCGCGGTCGAGATCCTGGCCGCGTGCCTGAGCGAAGCGGCGCAAGCCGACGACGCGGCCCGCTCGGCCGAACTCAAGGCCGACGCCCAGGCCGACGTCGAAGCTGGCGTGGCGCAAAACCAGCCTGAAGTTCAGCCGGCGGGGCAGCCGCAGCCCGCGAGTCTGCCCGGAGTTCAGCCCGGGACCGGGACCTGAGTGGCGCGCCCGGCGCCGATGTCAAGCGAGAGTTTGTGATGGCCGGCGCCGTCATCATCACCCGTCCGCTGGCGCAGGCGCGCCCGCTGGCCGCGCGCGTGGCGGCCCTGGGCCGCACGGTGGAAGTGCTGCCGCTGCTCCAAATCACGCCGCTGGCGCAGCCTGTTGAACTGCTGGCAGCCCTGGCGCGCCTCACCGCGCATCAGCCTCAATCGCAACCTCAATCGCAACCTCAATCGCAGCCGCATTCCCCGCTTCACCCCCAGCCTTATTACCAGTTGGTCGCCTTTGTTTCGCCCAACGCCATCGATGCCGCTTTCGCCCATTTGACCACCGTGCCGCCCGGCGTGACCTGGGCCGTGGTGGGCGAGGGCAGCCGGCTGGCGCTGGCCGCCCATGGCGTGGCGTCTCCCGCTGCCCACGTGGTCAGTCCGCATGACACCGCCCACAGCGACTCCGAACACCTGCTGCAAACCCTCGATCTGGCTGCCTTGAACGGCAAGCGCGTCCTGATCATCCGCGGCGATGGCGGCCGCGAACTGCTGGCCGACGGCCTGCGCGCGGCTGGCGCCCAGGTCGATGTGGTGCCCGCGTACCGCCGCGCGCCGCCAGCGCTCACCGCTGAACTCGAAGCCACGCTGCGCCGCCTGCTGGCGCGGGACAACGACTGGATCATCACCAGCTCGGAGGCGCTGCGCGGCCTGTGCGACATCCTGGCCGAACTCGACGCGCGCGCACCGGCAGGCGAAACGTCATGTGTTGTATCGATGCAACAACAGCATTTGATCGTACCGCATGCCCGGATCGCGGAGACTGCGCATAATCTCGGTTTTTCCCGGACATCCCTCACCGGATCAGGCGACGAACGCCTGCTGGCCGCGCTACAATCACGCCTATGAACGAACTGCCTACATTAACCGACCCCGCCGTCTCCGGCGCTTCCGCTCCCGGCGGTGCCGACCCTTCGGCCGCGCCGTCCAAGCCGGTCCTGTCGTCCCCCGAGCCCACCTTGCTCGCCACGCTGCAGCAGCCCAAGGTGCTGCTGATCGGCGTGGTGGTGCTGGCGCTGCTGCTGGCCGGCCAAACCTGGTCGTCGCACAGGCAAGTGAGCAAGCTGCGCCAGGAAATGGCGCTGCGCCTGCAAAAGGGCGACACCATCAACGGCGAAACCAACAACCTGGCGCGCCAGGTGCAGGAGTCCAGCCGCGAGCTGCAAGCCAAGGTCGCCGTGCTGGAAAGCCGGCAGCAGGAGTCGCAAAGCCAGCAACTGGCGCTCGAGCAGCTGTATCAGGATTTGTCCAAGAACCGCGACGAATGGGCGCTCACCGAGATCGAGCAAGTGCTGTCCACCGCCAGCCAGCAGCTGCAACTGGCCGGCAACGTGCCGGGCGCGCTGATCGCGCTGCAAAACGCCGACCGCAGCCTGTCGCGCTCGGACAAGCCACAGTTCATCACCATCCGCCGGGCGATTGCCAAGGACACCGAAAAGCTCAAGGCCCTGCCCAATGTCGATTCGGTGGGCGTGGCCCTGCGCCTCGATAACGTGATCGCCCAGATCGACACGCTGCCCATGCTGTCCGATGAAAAGCCCACGCTGCCGGCCGCGCCCGAACGCAAGCCGCGCAAGCCGGTCCTCGACAAGAACGGCAAGCCGGTGCCGGTAGCCGCCAATGCTGAACCGGAATCGACGCCGTGGCTGCAATCGCTGCAAGGCGCCTGGAGCGGCTGGAGCACCGAGATGTGGACCGACGTGCGCGAGCTGATCCGCGTGCGCAGTGTCGATCATCCCGATGCGCTGATGGTCTCGCCCACCCAGGCCTACTTCATGCGCGAAAACCTCAAGCTGCGCCTGCTCAACGCCCGCATGGCGCTGTTGTCGCGCAACGAGACCGCGTTCCGCGCCGACCTGGCCGCCGCCCAGGAGGCGCTGGTCAAGTACTACGACACCCGCACCCGCGCCACGCAAAGCGTACAGGCACTGCTGCGCCAGGTTCAAAGCAGCAACCTGGCCATCGAGATGCCCACCCTGTCCGACAGCCTGAACGCGGTACGCAACTACAAGGCGAAGCCATAGCATGCGGATATTTCTCTGGTTAGTCGCGCTGATGGCTGCGGCCATCGGTATCGCCGTGACAGCCCGATTCAACCCGGGCAACGTGGTGCTGTTTTACCCGCCGCACCGCATCGACCTGTCGCTCAACCTGTTCTGCGTGCTGCTGGCGCTGCTCTTCGTGCTGCTGTACGTGGTGATCCGCGCGGTGCGCGCCACCGTCAAGATGCCGCGCAAGGTGGCCGCCTACCGCCAGCAAAAGCGCGAACGCGATGGCAACAAGGGCCTGCGCGAAGCGTTGAAGGCATTGTTCGAAGGCCGCTTCGGCCATGCCGAAAAGGCCGCGCTGCGCGCGTCGGAATTGCCGGAAAACGCCGGCGTGGCCGCGCTGATCGGCGCCCGCGCCGCCCACCGCATGCGCCAGGCTGCGCGCCGCGACCAGTGGCTGGCGCGCCTGCAGGACGACAACGCCATGAAGACGGCGCGCCTGATGACCATGACGGAATTGCTGGTGGACGACCACCAGCCCGAAGCCGCGCTGGCCGCCGTGCGCGAACTGAACGCCAGCGGCACCCGCCACATCCACGCGCTGCAATGGTCGCTCAAGGCCCAGCAGCAGGCCAAGAACTGGCCCGAGGTGCTGCGCCTGGTGCGTTCGCTCGACAAGCACCGCGCGTTGCATCCGGCACTGTCGTCGCGCCTGCGCGAACTGGCCTACGAGGACCTGCTCACCGATAAAACCCACGACGCCGAGTCGCTGCTGCGCGTGTGGTCCACCGTGCCGAACGCCGACCGCATCAAGCCATACATTGCCTGCCGCGCCGCCACTGCCCTCAACGCCCGTGGCCTGCACGACGAAGCGCGCCTGGTGGCCGAGGAGTCGCTCAACGCAGACTGGGATGACCGCGTGGTGCGCACCTACCGCGAAGCGGCGGCGCCCGCCGGCTCGGCCGCGCTGCTCACCCAGATCGACCACTGCGAACGCTGGATGCAAACCCGCCCGACCGACGCCGAACTGGCGCTCACCCTCGGCTCGCTGTGCCTCAAGCAAAAGCTGTGGGGCAAGGCCCAGCGCCACCTGGAGCAGGCACTGTCGGATGCTGCCGACCCGCGCATGGTGCGCGAGTCCCACCTGAAGCTGGCGCAATTGCACGAAGCGCTGCAGCAGACGGAGGAGGCGGCCAGCCATTACCGGCAGTGCGCGCTGGCAACCGTTTTGTAAAAAAGTTGGACCGCAGCGCGGTCCAACTTTCCTAGAATTTGTAATTGGCTGTCACCACCGCGCTGCGCGGATCGCCATACACGCCCGTCCCGTACGACCCCATCCCCGGCATATAGGTCTTATCGAGCACGTTGTTGACGTTTAACGCCACGCTTACGCGCCGGTTGATGTCATAACGCGCCATCAATCCCAGCACCGCGTAAGACGGCTGCGTCGCCCGCCAGCTTGTAGGCCGTGCTCAGTTTGAACAGGTGCCTGGGCTGGTTGGTGTTCACCGCGCTCAGGATCACGTCGGGCTGCGACGGGATGTGCGACGTGCGGAAGGTGTGGCCGCCCGCCACATTCCACCCCGGCGCCGCCTGGCCCGACACTTCCAGTTCCACGCCCTTGCTGGTCACGCCCTCGATCGGGCGGTAGATCTCGCCGCCGGTGGCCGCGTTGATGCCCACGTATTGCGCCCAGTTGTTTTGCTCGGTACGAAACACGGCGATACCGGCGTTCAGGCGCTGGTCGAAGAACTCGCCCTTGATGCCCGCTTCGACATTCTTGCCGGCCACGGCGCGCACCCCGGCGTTACCTGGAAGTCATACAGCTTGTACCAGCTCATGCGCGCGCCGAGGATCACCGACAGTGCATCCGTGGGGCGCAGACGGGTGGCCAGCGACAGCCCTTTTTCGGTGATGGTGGTTTCGCGGTCGGCCCGCTTGGCATAGGACGCTGGCTGCGCCAGGTAGCCGTCCCACGCAAAATAATCGGGCACCGCGATCAGGGCCGGGCTGGCGTAGAGCTGGGCGGCTTTTACCGCGCGCGAATAGCCGGCGCCGAGCATCAGATCGTGCTGGCGGCCGAACAGCGTGAACGGGCCGCTTAGCGCCAGGTTGGCGCTGTCGGTATTGGCCTGGCTGGGCAGCACGCCGGACAGCAGCCGCACGCCGGCGCCGGTGGCGCGGTCCACCACACCGTTGTAGGCCGAACTGTATTCCACTTCCTTCGATTGCTTGAGGTGGCTGGCCGACAGGTCGAGCTTCCAGCCGCTGTCGAAACTGTGCTTGAGCGAGGCGAAGGTGTTGGTGGTGCTGTTGTCCCAGTACGACCAGCGCGCAGCCGGGTTGAGCGAGCGGCGGAAATCGGTTTGCGTGCCGTCGCTGTAGAACAGTGGAATATGGCCGAAGGTGGCGCCATCGGCGCGCGAACGCATGTAATCGATGCCGGCCGTGAGCAGCGTGCGCGGACCGAGGTCGGCCTCGATGATGGCGTAGGCGTTGCGGGTGTCGCGCTGGTAGTAGTCGATGTACGAGTCGGCATTTTGCGCGGCCAGCACGACGCGTGCGCGTACGCTGCCGCTGGCGTTGAGCGCACCGGAAACGTCGGCCACGCCGCGATAACGGCTCCACGAGCCGGCTTGCGGCGGAAAAAATCGGCCATCAGGCCGCGTGCGATGGTGCCCTGGTAGGCGCGCGGCGCGCGCAGTGCCGGCGCCTGGACCGGGCTGCTGCGGGTGAGCACGCGCACAAAGGTATCGTGCGCCAGGTCGGCGGCATCGCCGGCATTGCCCATCTTGCGCGCAGCCAGCCGTGCAGCCAACCGTGGTGGTTGCTGTACAGGGTGGCGGCGCTGTCGTCGTGAAGGGTAATTGGCGGCACGGTTGGTTTAGATATTAAATGCCAATCATTCTCATTTGAGTGATCGCAACATCCCTCCCGCGTGTGCGCCACCATCAACAATCGGCCGCACGCACGGGTGCTGCGCCGCACAAGCAAGCTGTACTTCGCTATAATTACGCGGTTAATCAATTGTCCAATTGTCAGCACCCCTCCAACAAGGAAAACCCATGAGCTTGAATAAAGTGCCTTCGGGCCGCGATGTGCCTAACGACTTCAACGTGATCATCGAAATTCCGATGAACGCCGATCCGATCAAGTACGAAGTCGATAAAGATTCCGGCGCGATTTTCGTGGACCGTTTCATGGGCACCGCCATGCACTACCCATGCAACTACGGCTACGTGCCGAACACCCTGTCGGACGACGGCGACCCGGTGGACGTACTGGTGATCACCCCGTTCCCGCTGATCCCTGGCGTGGTCGTGCGCTGCCGTCCTATCGGCGTGCTGAAAATGACCGACGAATCCGGTGAAGACGCCAAGGTCCTGGCCGTGCCGGTCGACAAAGTACTGTCGATCTACAGCCACTGGCAAAAGCCGGAAGACCTGAACGAGCTGCGCCTGCGCCAGATCCAGCACTTCTTCGAGCACTACAAAGATCTGGAAAAAGGCAAATGGGTCAAGATCGACGGCTGGTACGGCGTGGAAGATGCCAAACAAGAAATCCTGAACGGCGTTGCGTCGTACAACAAGGAAAACGCTGCCGGCTAATCTGCCAGCGCGTTCCATCAAAAAGCCCGGCTGCATTGCGCAGCCGGGCTTTTTTTATGGTCTCGAGATACCGCCTGCAAGGGCGGTGCCGAAGAGAGTGGTCAGCCGCAGATTGGTGCTTCACCTGGCGACAGGGTAGCCGCCGTAAATGGTATGCAATCGATTGCGCAAGCGGCAGTAATGATTGCTGCGCCAGTGCGCAAGAAGGTGAAGGCCAGGCGCGTGCGATATGGCCGCGCCCGGTCGTGCCGCGTCAGTTGCGGGCGTACGCCTCGGCGTTGGCTTCCGCACCGGCTTCGATACCGGCCAGTTCGGCTTCCGCCTCGCGGCGCAGGCGCGACATGTACTGCGGCGTGATGCCCAGGTACGAAGCGATGGCCCGCTGCGAGATGCGTGCTTCCAGGCCGGGATATTCCTCGCGGAATGCGGCCAGGCGCTCCTGGGCCGAGGTCTCGCCGGTGGCGTAGGCGCGTTGGGCCAGGTTGTGCATGCCGTGCATGGCCGCCTGCAGGTGGTAGTGCTGCATCACCTCGCTTTGGGCGCGCAGGGCGCTGGCCTGGGTCCAGTCGAGCGTAAAGCCGTGGATCGTGGTTTCCGCCACCAGGAATTGCACGGCCGGCTGGCCATTCTCGCCGGCGATCAGGTCGGTGAGGGTGGTGGCCGATTCCCCTTCGCGATAAAAGCGCAGGGTGACTTCCACGCCGTCGCGGTTGAAGAACCCGCTACGCGCCACGCCGCTGGCCAGCCAGTGTACCTGGGTGGCAACGGCGCCGGCACGCTGCAGGAACTCGCCCTTGCGCACATGGAACGGCTGGGCGATGTGCGCCAGCTGGTCGGTTACGTTGGTATAAGCCTCTTCGGTGACACCGAGACGTTTCATTGTCGCGGCCTTGAAGCGGTTCCGTTGTTTTATAAAATCTGCATTCATTGTTTTACGTCACGTGTTGTGACAAAACCGTCAACGGGCATAGAGTATAGGCGCGATTGAAAATGCTGTGAAGCAAACTGGTTTCATCCATGGTCAGATAGTTGCTACCGCTAACATTCTACCCGCTTAACGAAATCCTCACCTAATTACGTAAGGGTTGCCCTTATTTAAAGGGTGCGTGCTCGGCCAATTCGTCGATATATTCCTCGATGGCGGCAGTTTCCTGCGCCAGGAAATCGCCGATGGCGGCGGCAAAACGCGGGTCCGCCACCCAGTGCGCCGACCACGTGGGCGTGGGCGACAGGCCGCGCGACATCTTGTGCACGCCCTGGGCGCCGCCCTCGAAACGGGCGATGCCGTGCGTAATGCAATACTCGATCGCTTGCACGTAACAGGTTTCAAAATGCAGGCCCGAGACGAACTCCGTCGTGCCCCAGTAGCGTCCGTACATAATGTCGCCGCCCACCAGGTTGAGCGCCACGGCCACCGGCTGGTCGCCGCGCTGCGCCAGCACGATCATCAAGTTGTCGGCCATGTGTTCGCGCAATTGCTCGAAAAAGGCCAGGCTCAGGTAGGGTCTGTTGCCATGGGCCTGGTACGTGGACACGTAGCACCGGTAAAAGAACGCCATCGCCTCCTGCGTGATGGCGGCGCCGGCCAGGTGCCGGAAGGTGATGCCGGCTTCGACCACGCGGCGGCGGTCCTGGCGGATTTTCTTGCGTTTGTCCATCTTGAAGCTGGCCAGGAACGCGTCGAAATCGGCGTAGCCGGGATTTTCCCAGTGGAACTGCACGCCTTCGCGCAGCATGAAGCCGGCCGCTTGCAGCGCTTGCCGGTCCTGCTCGTCGGGGAACAGGATGTGCAGCGACGAGGTTTCCAGCTGTTGCGCCACTTGCAGCACGGCGCGCGCGAGCAGGGCGCGGTCGTCACGCGTGCGCGCCAGCAGGCGGCTGCCGGTCACCGGCGAAAACGGCACCGCCGAGAGCAGCTTCGGATAGTATTCGATGCCGTTGCGGTGGAAGGCATCGGCCCAGGCGTGGTCGAATACATATTCGCCGCGGCTGTGATGCTTGAGGTAGAGCGGCATGGCGCCGTGCAGCACGCCGTCCCGGTACATGACCAGGTAGCGCGGGGTCCAGCCCGTTTGCGGGCAGGCGCAGCGGGTGGTGTGCAGCGTGTGCAAAAAGCGGTATGCCAGCGTGGGATTGTCGCCGGCCAGCGCTTGCCACTGCTGCTCGTCCACGCCCTCCAGCGACTCGATGATCGAAAACTCTGCTTCTGACACACTGCCTCCTGCCCATGATGGTGGGCCAAGTCTAGCGTATCCACGACCTTTGCGTTGGCGTTGCGCATGCGATAATTGGATTCCATGCCTGTGCACCACCGTCGGAAAGATCCTTTATGAGCTCGAATTTCCTCAATCTGTACACCCACGATTTCGCCCGCGTGGCCATTGCCGCGCCAGTGTGCCGCATCGCCGACCCCGCCTACAACGCCGAGCAGACCATTTTACTGGCCAACCAGGCGGCGGAGCAGGGCGCGGCCCTGGTGGCGTTCCCGGAACTGGGCCTGGCCGCCTACACGTGCGACGACCTGTTCCACCAGCGCGCGTTGCTCGACGCCTGCCTCGATGCGCTGGCGGAAATCGTCAACGCGTCGTTGCAGTGGAAGATGGCGGTCGTGGTCGGTGTGCCGCTGCGGGTGGAGCACCAACTGTACAACTGCGCGGTGGTGGTGGCCAACGGCCAGATCCAGGGCGTAGTGCCCAAGTCGTACCTGCCCAACTACGGCGAGTTCTACGAAGCACGCCAGTTCAGCAGCGGCGACTACGCGGTGGCGGTCGAGATGGACTTGCTCGGTGAGCGCGTGCAGTTCGGCGCCGGCCTGCTGTTCGAGGTGGCCGACGTGCCGCTGCTGAAATTCCACGTCGAGATCTGCGAGGACGTGTGGGTGCCGGTGCCGCCGTCGTCGTTCGCGGCGCTGGCTGGCGCCACGGTGCTGGTCAACCTGTCGGCCTCGAACGCGGTGATCGGCAAGGCCGGCTACCGCAACCAGCTGGTCGGCAACCAGTCGGCGCGCTGCATCGCCGCCTACCTGTACACGTCGGCTGGCGGCGGCGAATCGACCACCGACATGGCGTGGGACGGCCAGGGCGTGATCTTCGAGAACGGCGAACTGCTGGCCGAATCGAAACGTTTTACCGACGAGCCGGTGCTCACCTTTGCCGACATCGACCTCGAGCGCCTGTCGCGCGAGCGGATGCGCATGAATACCTTCGCCCAATCGGTGCAGCGCCACGCGGCCGAAGTGAACAAGTTCCGCACCGTGTTCTTCGAGCTGGAACTGTCGCGTGAAGCACCGCTGGCGCTGCGCCGCTGCGTCGAGCGCTTCCCTTACGTGCCGGCCGATGCGCGCCGCCGCGACGAGCGCTGCAACGAGGTCTATAACATCCAGGTGCAGGCGCTGGCGCAGCGCCTGAGTTCCAGCGGCATCAGGAAGGTGGTGATCGGCGTCTCGGGCGGGCTCGATTCCACCCACGCGCTGCTGGTGTGTGCGCGCGTGATGGACAAGCTGGGCTTGCCTCGCACCAACATCCTGGCGTATACCATGCCCGGCTTTGCCACCAGCGAGCGCACGCTCAAGCAGGCGCACGCGCTGATGCAGCTGGTCGGCTGCTCGGCCCAGGAAATCGATATCCGCCCCAGCTGCATCCAGATGCTCAAGGACCTGGGGCACCCGTACTCCGAGGGCCAGGCGCAGTACGACATCACGTTCGAGAACGTGCAGGCCGGCGAGCGCACCAACCACCTGTTCCGCCTGGCCAACCACCACGGCGGCATCGTTGTCGGCACCGGCGACCTGAGCGAGCTGGCGCTGGGCTGGTGCACGTACGGCGTGGGCGACCACATGTCGCACTACAACGTCAACGCCAGCGTGCCAAAGACGCTGATCTCGCACCTGGTGCGCTGGGTGGCCGAATCGGGCGTGATCGGCCGCAACGACGCGCAAGTGCTGCTCGACATCCTCGGCACGGAAATCAGCCCCGAACTGGTGCCCGGCACCGCCGGTGGCCAGCCAGAACAGCGCACCGAAAGCACGATCGGCCCGTACGAGCTGCAAGACTTCAACCTGTACTACGTGCTGCGCTTCGGCTTTGCGCCGTCCAAGGTGGCGTTCCTGGCGCTCAACGCCTGGCGCGACAGGACGCTCGGCCGCTGGCCCGACGGCGACCACGTGGCGCGCAACGAGTACGACCTGGCAGCGATCAAGCACAACCTCGGGATTTTCCTCGACCGTTTCTTCCGTACCAGCCAGTTCAAGCGTAGCTGCGTGCCGAACGGACCGAAGGTGGGCAGCGGCGGCTCGCTGTCGCCGCGCGGCGACTGGCGCGCACCGAGCGATGGCCAAAGCGTTGTCTGGATGGAAGAATTACGCGCCATTCCGGTGCGCGACTGACAAAAGTCCGGACTCGGCGTCAAGGCGGCTGGTAAGTGCGCTGTTGTCGATTACAATAGATCCATTGCTATTGCTGGCCAAGAATTTTCGATTCAAATATTAGGAGAAGTCATGAAACAGATTACCGCAGTGATCAAGCCGTTCAAGCTGGACGAAGTGCGCGAAGCGCTGGCCGAAGTGAACGTGACCGGCCTGACTGTGACCGAGGTCAAGGGCTTCGGCCGCCAGAAAGGCCACACCGAACTGTATCGTGGTGCGGAATACGTGGTCGATTTCCTGCCGAAAGTGAAGGTTGAAGTGGTGGTGGACGACGGCGTGGCCGAGCAGGTGGTGGACGCCATCATCAAGGCTGCCCGCACCGGCAAGATCGGCGACGGCAAAATCTTCGTGCAAAACGTCGAGCAGGTGATCCGCATCCGTACCGGCGAAACCGGCCCGGACGCAGTGTAAATCAGTTCAATACGTCACTCCCGCCCGGGAGTGACGCGGGCACCGCCGTCGTTTTAACGGCGGTTGGCCCTGCGACGCCATCCGATCAGCGCCAACCCTCCCATCAGCATTGCCCACGTCTGCGGTTCCGGCACCGCCAGCACCCGCACATTGTCGATTGCCGCCGCGCTGAAACCGCTGGTCCGGTTGGCGGTCGAGAATGCGTAGAACCGCACTTCGTCCATCCCGCGTACGTCGCTCAGTCCCAGCACCGAAGCGCCGCTGAAATTGCCTGACCCCGTCAACAGTCCATCCAGGTAAGTGGTCCAGTAGCCGTGCCGGTTCAGGTATCCCGAGCCGACACCGAACTCGATGCTGGTGAAATCGCGGCCATCGGCCACGCGGATGCCGATGTAGGCATTGCTGCCCGCCGTGGCCAGGTAATTGCCGGAGAACGAAGGGCTGAGTTCATCCGGCGCGTCGTAGCAGTCGAGGCCGGCGTAGCCGCAGCCGTTGTTGCTGGCCGAGCCGCTGGCAAAGAACAGCAGGCCGTCTTCGGTCCAGGTGTTCGACAAGGCCGTATTGCCTTCGAACGTGGCGGCGTGGTTGTAGCCGGCGAGGGTGGCGCTGTTGCCGGTGGTGGCGGTGACCGCCGCTGCAGCGCTGCCGGCGGCGCCGGCCAGCAGCACCGAGAGGGCCAGGGTACGTAGATTCATGGGTTCTCCTTATGGGTTATGGCGTTGGAATCAGATCGACGGCGTCCCAGGCATAGCCGGGGCTCAGGTACTTGACACCGCTCGAGCCGCTGATGGCCGTGAGCGTCAGGGTGTTCTGGCCCACCAGCAGCTCGCTGGCCGGAATATTAAAGGTCAGCATGGTGTTATTGCCGCGATAGGTGCCAACCGTGAGCGTGCGGGTTTTCGGCTGGTTCGGTGCGGCCGGGTTGGCCGAGCTCCAGCCATTGACTGAAATCTTCGGCCGGCCGCCGGCAAAACCGACCGTGATGCCGGCGCGCAGCGTGTAGGCGCGGATTTCGCTCTGCTTGAGGTTGAAGCGGATCACCAGGTTGCCGTTCACTTCCTTCCACTGGTAAGCGGGGAAGCCGGTGGCCGGGGTGGATGTGCCGATCACGTAATCGGGCACGGTCCAGGCGGCCATGCGCACATCCTGCGGGTGCATGGTGGTGAGCTTGTCGCCGTTGATGAACTCGTTTGGCGTGCCGTCCCAGTCGCCGATGCGCCACTTGGGCGTGACGCTGCTCGGATCGCCCGCGACGGTGATGGTGTTGAGCGTGGTGACGGCGCCGGCATTGACCGTCACGCTGCGGGTGTCGACTGCCAGCTCGTTCTTGTACACCGTCATGGTGTAGGTGCCGGGCAGCATGCCGGCGCTGCTGTAGTAACCGTTGGACGGGGTGGCGTCGGCATAGTATTGCGCCGTGGCGTTGGCAAAACCCACCGTGTAGGCATAGCGCGTGTCGCGGTTGGCGATGCCCACGCCGGCCACGCCGCCACGGCCGCTGTCCGGCACGTAGCCGAGCAGGCCCATGCCGGCGAACCACGATGTATCGATGGCGCCCGGTGCGCTGCCGTCGGTGAAGGTCATGGTGTAGGTGTTGAGGATGCCGGGACGGAACGCCTCGGTCTGCGCCTCGCCGTAGTTGATGATGTAGGTGATTTCCTGGTTGGTGGACGTGCCCTGGTTGAGCAGGCTGCGGTAGAACGGCCCGCCCGAGCCGCCTTCGTGGTTGTCGCGCACGATCCACAGGCCGGCGGTGGCGCTGGTGGCACCGATGTAGCGCCAGTCCTTGAGCCGCATGTTCGAGTAGTGCTTGGAGCGGGTTTCGCCGTTGGGCATGCCGAACACGTCGCCCGATTCGATGGCGCCGTTGGTGCCGCGCAGGTCGGACGGCACCGGGCCGTTTGGCAGCGCGGCGATCGGTACCCGCACGATGAAGCGCGCCAGGCCCAGCGTACTCGGTTCGGTCGTGAAATACGTGCCCATGTAGATATTCGGATCGCCCCGGCGCGCCATGTAGTAATGGGTAAGGTCGCCTGCTTGCACGGTGATCTTGATGGTGTCGGCGCCGACCGTGGTGGCGGTCACGGCCACCGCCGAGACATTGTTGTACAGGTAGTCGAAGCCCGAGTTCAGCTGGGTGCCGCGCGCCTGGTCCTGGTACTGCACGCCGTTGTAGATCATCGAGGCGATATCGCCGGCCGACTGGGTGCTCACGCCATTGTCGGTGCGGCGGATCTTGAACACCAGTCCGGCGCCGGTATCGACGGTGTAGAAGTTGGTGTCCTGGGTGAGGCCGAAGGTTGCGGCGTTGGCCAGCGTGGCGTTGCTGGCGTCGGCGCCCGCGACCGTGGTGGTGGCGAGGGTGCGGGCGGCTGGCATGTTGCCGTCGCTGGTACTACTGCCACTGCCACCGCAACCGGCGAACAGGGACAGTGCTGCCGCGCCGGTGAGGACGCGCAGGGTATTGGTTTCCATGATTGTGTCTCCCTAAAGATATTATTTATATTGAATAGGGCGCGCCGGCACGCTGACACACATAGTCTTGCGTTGCCCGGCGGCGGTCAACGCCGCCGATGCAACAATTGCAAATAAATCACTTTACTGATTGGCTGCGCTACTGCTTGCCGGCCGCGGTGAGCCGGTAACGCTGCTTGCTGCTGCGCGGTTTGTCTGGTTGCGTCATTTCAATCAGGCCGCTGGCGAGTGCAGGCAGCAGATAGGCGGAGCGAAAATAATTTTCGTGTTTGAGTGTTAATAGATCCTGGATTTGCTGGCGTGTCATCTCGCCATGCAGGATCAGTATCAGGCGTTCGACTTCCCCGGTGACTTCCCCGGTAGCTTTAACTTCAGACTCCTCCTGGGCTTGCGCAAACGGGTGGGAAGGCAGACGGATGACATAGGCGATGCGGTCATCATCGGTCTCGAATCGAGGGGCCAGAGAGCCATTGGCAGCCATCGCCTTGAGTATTTTTGGTACGCCGGTGGAACGGCCCTCGGTCAGGTCCAGTTCCTTGAGATATTCGCCAATCCGACGGTTGCGGTAGCGACGGCTCACCGAGCGTCCCGCTTCCAGGTCGGCCAGCCGGATCGAACGGTCGGGACCGGGAAAGCTCAGGATCGCCAATTCGTCGCGGGCTGATGCGCACTTCGACCGGTTCGCGCTCCTCGTACGAGTGGGGCTTATTTGTCGGACGGAAGGTGCAAGTCGAATTTCCACGTCACCAGCCGCATTACCGTGATCGAGGCGGCGCTGGCCCACAGGGCGACGTCGTCGGAGACCTCGGTGTATTGCAGGCCGATGTACATCCAGCAGCCGAAGAAGGCGCAGATGGCGTAGGGTTTGCCGTCGCGGAAGACCATCGGCACTTCGTTGCAGACGATGTCGCGCAGCACGCCGCCAAAGATGCCGGTGATCACGCCCATCATCGAGGCGATGAACAGTGGCATGCCGGCTGCCTGCGCCTGCGACACGCCCGCCACCGCGAACAGGCCCAGGCCGATGGCGTCGGCAATCACGATCAGGCGTTCGGACAGGATTTGCTTGAGGGTGCGCATCAGCGGCGCGGCGATCAGGGCCAGCACGAAAATCAGGATCGCGTATTCCTGGTGCATGACCCAGAACAGCGGCCGGCGGTCGAGCAGGATGTCGCGCAATGTCCCGCCGCCGAACGCGGTGATGAAAGCCACCGTGAATACACCCACCAGGTCCATGCGCTTGCGGCGTGCCTCCACGAACCCGGAAAACGCGCCCACCAGAATTGCCACGATCTCGATGACGGTGACCAGGGAAACGTGAACCGGAACGTGGGACATGTAGGGCATCGGGTGCGAACGGTAGAGGAAGTCGAAGATTGCTCAGGTTAACATGACCGCCGCTCACCGTGTAACTTAGTTGCTCGGCTGACACGCTGCGAAGCTTGTTGCGCCTGCTTAGCCGATTTGGCCGCCGCACTGCTCATAATTCATTAATGAATTATGATGCTATCCAGATCAACTTTAAAGTTTGAGCGATGACCGCATTATTTACCCCGTTTTCCCTCAAGGATGTCACCTTGCGCAACCGTATCGCGGTGCCGCCGATGTGCCAGTACAGCGCCGACGATGGCCTCACCAACGAGTGGCACCAGGTGCATTACCCGGCCCTGGCGCGTGGCGGCGCCGGCCTGGTGATCGTGGAAGCGACCGCCGTGTCGCCGGAAGGGCGCATCACCCCCGGTTGCCTGGGCCTGTGGAACGACGAGCAGGCCGCCGGCCTGGCCCGCATTGCCGCCGGCATCAAGGCCGCCGGCGCCGTGCCCGGCATCCAGATTGCCCATGCCGGCCGCAAAGCCAGCGCCAACAAGCCGTGGGAAGGCGACGACCATATCGCTGCCGACGATCCGCGCAGCTGGCAAACCATCGCACCGTCGGCCGTGGCCTTCGGCGCCAACTTGCCGCAAGTACCGAAAGCCATGACGCTCGACGATATCGAACGGGTGAAAGCCGATTTCGTCGCATCCGCCCAGCGTGCGCGTGACGCCGGCTTCCAGTGGCTCGAACTTCACTTCGCCCATGGTTACCTGGCGCAGAGTTTCTTCAACGTCGATGCCAACCAGCGTGAGGACGCCTACGGCGGCGACTATGCCGGCCGCAGCCGCTTCATGCTGGAAACCCTGGCGGCAGTGCGCGCGGTATGGCCCGAGCACCTGCCGCTGACGGCCCGTTTCGGCGTGATCGAATATGACGGCCGCGACGAGCAGACCCTGGCGGAGTCGATCGACGTCACGCGAGCGATGCATCAGGGCGGGCTCGATCTGCTGAATGTGAGCGTGGGTTTCTCCACCCCGGACGGCAATGTTCCGTGGGGTTCGCCGTTCCTGGCGCCGATCGCCGAACGGGTGCGCCGCGAGGCGGGCTTGCCGGTGGCGTCGTCGTGGGGAATCGATGTGCCGGAGGTGGCCAACCGCGTGGTGGCCGACCAGCAGATGGACCTGGTGATGATCGGCCGCGCCTTCCTGGCCAATCCGCACTACGCCGCGCAGATGGCGGCGGAGCTTAAAGTGGAGCGTCCTGCGTGGGTACTGCCAGCGCCGTACGCGCACTGGCTGCAAAAGTATCGTCGCGGATAATTCAGCGCTCGGGTCGCAGCGCGGCCCGCAGCAGCACCATCAGCGCGCCTTCTCCACCTTCCGAGGAGCGCGCCTGGCAGAATGCCACCACTTCTTCCTTCTGCACCAGCCAGCTGTGCACCATCGATTTGAGCACCGGTTCCTGGCCGCGCGAACCAAAACCGCGACCGTGAATGACGCACACGCAGCGATGGTTGCGCATGGTCGAGCGGCGCAAGAAGTCGCCGATGGCGTCGCGCGCCTGGTCGCGCCGCATGCCGTGCAAATCGAGTTCGTCCTGTACTGGCCAGTGGCCCTTGCGCAATTTTTTCACCACGTCGGAACCGACGCCGGGTGCGGCGTAATTGAGCGCCGGGTCTTCTTCCAGGTAATGATCGACTTCAAACAGGTCGGACAGCGATTCGCGCAGCACTGCGGCGTCGTCCTCGGCCTGCGTCAGCTTGCGCTTGACGGGCAGGGCGACACCGGCCGTTTTCGGCATCTGCGGCACATGGCGGTCCGATTCGGGCAGGCGCTTGACGCCGCCGAGCGCCGACTGGAAGATATTCGCCTCCACCACCTGCGTCTTTTCCCGCTTGACGCGCTCCGCCTCGGCGGCGGCGCGCGCCTCGGTCTGCTCCCTGAGCTGCTTGCTCAGCGATTTCAGTTCCGAGAAGTCTTTCATCGCGGCTTACTCCTGCGCTTCGAGGTAGCGCTGGGCGTCCAGTGCGGCCATGCAACCGGTGCCGGCGCTCGTGATCGCCTGGCGGTAGATATGGTCCTGTACGTCGCCGGCGGCAAACACGCCCGGGGCGGTGGTGGCAGTCGCCATGCCTTCGGTGCCCGAACGCGTCTTGATGTAGCCGTTGTGCATTTCCAGCTGGCCTTCGAAGATGCCGGTGTTCGGCTTGTGGCCGATCGCCACGAACAGGCCGTGCACGGTGATTTCGGAGACGGCACCGTCTTCGGTCGACTGGAGCTTGAGACCAGTGACGCCGCCTTCGTTGCCGAGCACTTCCTGCAAGGTGTGGTTGTACTTGATCTCGATCTTGCCTTCGGCAACCTTGGCGTGCAGGCGATCGATCAGGATCGCTTCGGCGCGGAACTTGTCGCGGCGGTGGATCAGCGTGACCTTGTTGGCGATGTTCGACAGGTACAGCGCTTCCTCGACCGCAGTGTTGCCGCCGCCGATCACGGCCACTTCCTGGTTGCGGTAGAAGAAGCCGTCGCAGGTGGCGCAGGCGGAGACGCCACGGCCCATGAATTCCTGCTCGGTCGGCAGGCCCAGATACTGGGCCGACGCGCCGGTGGCAATGATCAGGGTGTCGCACGTGTATTCATGGCTGTCGCCCAGCAGGCGGATCGGTTTTTCCGACAGGAAGGTCGTGTGGATGTGATCGAACACGATTTCGGTCTTGAAACGCTCGGCGTGTTGCAGCAGGCGCTGCATCAGGTCCGGGCCTTGCACGCCCATCGGGTCGCCAGGCCAGTTTTCGACGTCGGTGGTGGTCATCAACTGGCCGCCTTGTTCCACGCCGGTGACCAGCATCGGGTTCAGGTTGGCGCGGGCGGCATAGACGGCGGCGCTGTAGCCGGCAGGGCCCGAACCGAGGATCAGAACGCGGGCGTGTTTGGTAGTGGTCATGGCGGGCTTCTTTGTAGATTGGAGTACATCGGAGTTGGGGGCATCTGCGGTGGAGGCAAGGGCAATGCCTCTTGCATTCACGCAGGCAATACAAGATTATAGTGCAAGCAGAAGATCAGGATGAATCGTGGGGCGGATGTGGCCTGTATGCCTTAGAATAGCTGTCTCTGAATCTTTCCTGTGCGATAACGTTGCAACACCTTAATACCTATGAGCAGTAAAAAAGTTCAGGAACGCTCTTCCAAGTCTGGCGCAGGCGCCGGAACGACCTCGTCCGCAGCGTCCGCCAACGGCTACAAACGCACGCCCACCGAGCGCCAGCCGCTGCCCAATCGCCTGGTCAAGCTGCTGTCCGAAGCGCGCTGGCTGGCGCTGGCCGTGCTCGGCCTTTATTTCGTGCTGATCCTGGCCAGCTACAACAAGCTCGACCCCGGCTGGTCGCACGAAACGCTGGTGCCCAAGGTAACCAACCTTGGCGGCCGCGCCGGCGCCTGGCTGTCCGATTTGCTGCTGTACATTTTCGGCATCTCGGCCTGGTGGTGGGCGTTTTGCGTGCTGCGCTACGTGTGGCAAGGCTACCGCAGCCTTACGCAAAAATTTGTCATGACCAAGCCGGCCGAGCCCGAGCATGCGCAAGAGCCGCTGATACGCGGCATCGGCTTCGTGCTGCTGTTCGTCGGCAGCGTGGGCCTTGAATACCTGCGCCTCGGTTCGCTCACGCGCCACGCGGAGTTGCCGCGCGTCTCGGGCGGCGTTTTGGGCGAGCTGATCGGCCATTCGGCCCACGTGGCGTTCGGCTTTACCGGCGCCACCTTGCTGCTGCTGTTGTTGTTCGGCCTCGGTTTTTCGCTGTTCTTCCAGGTCTCGTGGCTGGCGCTGGCCGAGCGCATCGGCTTCACCATCGAATCGGGCATCGTCTGGTTCATCCAGCGCTACCAGTACCGCGAAGACCGCCGCCAGGGTGAAGTCGCTGCCGTCAAGCGCGAGGAAACCGTGGTGATCGAGCGCGCCAAGCACGTGGAAAAACATCCGGTCGCCGCGCCGATCGTCAAGATCGAGCCGCAAGTGGTTGCCGTGGTCAAGTCCGAGCGCGTGGAAAAGGAGCGCCAGGCCAGCCTGTTCCAGGACCTGAACGGCAATCCGCAACTGCCTACCTTGTCGCTGCTGGACGAGGCGCCCGAGGTGCAGGAAACCGTGGCGGTCGAAACGCTGGAGTTCACCAGCCGCCTGATCGAGAAAAAGCTGTCGGACTTCGGCGTCGAGGCCAAGGTCGTGGCCGCCTATCCGGGCCCGGTCGTCACCCGCTACGAAATCGAACCGGCCACCGGCGTCAAGGGCAGCCAGATCGTGGGCCTGGCGCGCGACCTGGCGCGTTCGCTGTCGCTGACCTCGATCCGCGTGGTGGAAACCATTCCCGGTAAAAACTTCATGGCGCTGGAACTGCCCAATGCCAAGCGCCAGATCGTGCGCCTGTCCGAGATCGTCGGTTCCAAGGTCTATAACGACAACCCGTCGCCGCTCACCGTGGCGCTGGGCAAGGATATCGCCGGCAAGGCCGTGGTGGCCGATCTGGCCAAGATGCCGCACTTGCTGGTCGCCGGTACCACCGGCTCCGGTAAATCGGTCGGTATCAATGCCACCATCCTGTCGCTGCTGTACAAGTCCGATCCGGCCGACGTGCGCATGATCCTGATCGATCCGAAGATGCTGGAAATGTCGGTGTACGAAGGCATTCCGCACTTGCTCGCGCCCGTGGTGACCGACATGCGCCAGGCCGGCCACGCCCTCAACTGGGCAGTGAACGAGATGGAACGCCGCTACAAGCTGATGTCCAAGCTGGGCGTGCGTAACCTGGCCGGCTACAACGCCAAGATCGCCGAGGCGACCAAGCGCGAGGAACACATCCCGAACCCGTTCAGCCTCACGCCCGATTCGCCGGAACCGCTGGAAAAACTGCCGACCATCGTCATCATCATCGACGAGCTGGCCGACCTGATGATGGTCGTCGGCAAGAAGGTGGAAGAGCTGATTGCCCGGATCGCGCAAAAAGCGCGCGCGGCGGGCCTGCACTTGATTTTGGCTACCCAGCGCCCATCTGTCGATGTGATTACCGGCCTGATCAAGGCCAATATCCCGACCCGGATCGCGTTCCAGGTCTCGTCCAAGATCGACTCGCGTACCATTCTCGACCAGATGGGCGCGGAAACCCTGCTGGGCATGGGCGACATGCTGTACATGCCGCCCGGTACCGGCCTGCCGGTACGCGTGCACGGCGCCTTCGTCTCCGACGAAGAGGTGCACCGCGTGGTCGCGCACCTGAAGACCACTGGCGAGCCGAACTACATCGAGGGCATCCTCGAGGGCGGCACGCTGGAAGGCGAGGGCGGCGCCGAAGGCGGTGCGGCCGGCGAGGCCGGCGGCGAAGCCGATCCGATGTACGACCAGGCGGTGCAAGTGGTGCTGAAAAATCGCCGCGCGTCGATTTCGCTGGTGCAGCGTCACCTGCGTATCGGCTACAACCGCGCGGCGCGCCTGCTGGAACAAATGGAAAATAGCGGCGTGGTTTCGGCCATGCAATCGAACGGCAACCGCGACATCCTGGTGCCCGCTGCCAGCGCAGAATAAGGAAAACAATATGATGCAGTTGAAGAAATCGGCCGCCCTGTTGGCCATGGCTGGCGCACTGTTTGCCGGCCCGGTCCACGCCAGCGCGCTGGAGCAGTTCAAATCGTTCGTGGCGTCCACCAAGGCCGCCAAGGGCGAGTTCACCCAGCGCCAGGTCAAGGGCGAGGGCAGCGCCAAGGCCAAACCGACGCCGCCGTCGAGCGGCACATTCCTGTTCGCCCGCCCCGGCAAGTTCATCTGGACTTACACCAAGCCGTACGAACAGGTGCTGCAGGCCGATGGCGAGCAGCTCTACATCTTCGACAAGGACCTGAACCAGGTCACCACCAAGAAGCTCGGCGACGCGCTGGGCTCGTCGCCGGCCGCCATCCTGTTCGGCAGCAACGACCTGGAAAAGAGTTTTACCTTGTCGGAAGCGGGGACCCGCGATGGTCTCGAGTGGCTCAAAGCCGTACCGAAAGCCAAGGATTCGAGCTTCGAACAAATCACCATCGGCCTGCGCAATGGCTTGCCGGAGGCGATGGAACTGAAAGATTCGTTCGGCCAGACCTCGGTGCTGGCGCTGTCGAAAATCGAAAAGAATCCGGCCTTGACGGCCACCAGCTTCAAGTTCGTGATGCCCAAGGGCGCGGACGTGTTCAACAACTAGGTAGCAGGGCGCTGCCAGTCGTTCAGCGTCGCACATCTCAACACCATGGCAGACCTCTTCACCAACGAACCCCGCCAACCCCTGGCCGAAGCGCTGCGTCCCAAAACGCTCGATGAAGTGATCGGCCAGCGCCACCTGCTCGGGCCGGGTAAACCGCTGCGCCTGGCATTCGAATCGGGCCAGCCCCATTCGATGATCCTGTGGGGGCCGCCTGGCGTGGGCAAGACCACGCTGGCGCGCCTCACCGCCAATGCCTTCGACTGCGAATTTATCGCCTTGTCGGCCGTGTTCTCGGGCGTCAAGGATATCCGCGCCGCCATGGAGCAGGCCCAGCAGAACCTGGTGCTGGGCAAGCACACGATCTTGTTCGTGGACGAGATCCACCGCTTCAACAAGTCGCAGCAGGATGCGCTGCTGCCGTACGCGGAATCGGGGTTGGTGACGCTGATCGGCGCCACCACCGAAAACCCGTCGTTCGAAGTGAACTCGGCGCTGCTGTCCCGTTCGCAAGTGTATGTGCTCAAGTCGTTCGACGAAACAGAGTTGCGCGAGATGGTGGACAAGGCCCGGGCCCGGGTGCTGTCGCACCTGGAGTTTGACGATGCTGCGCTCGACACCCTGATCGGTTATGCCGACGGCGACGGCCGCCGCCTGCTCAACCTGCTGGAACAGACCAGCACCGCCGCCAACGCCGCCAAGACCAACAAGATCACGCCGGCCTTTATCGAAAATGCGTTGACGCTCAACGCGCGCCGGTTCGACAAGGGCGGCGACAATTTCTACGATCAGATTTCGGCGCTGCACAAATCGGTACGCGGCTCCAACCCGGACGCCGCACTGTACTGGCTCACCCGCATGCTCGATGGCGGCGCGGACGCCCGCTACCTGTCGCGCCGCATCGTGCGCATGGCGTGGGAAGACATCGGCCTGGCCGATCCGCGCGCCATGCAGATCGCCAATGACGCCGCCACCACGTTCGAACGGCTGGGGTCGCCCGAAGGCGAACTGGCGCTGGGCCAGGCCGTGATTTACCTGGCGATTGCGGCCAAAAGCAACGCCGGCTACAACGCCTACAACCAGGCCCGGGCGTTTGTCAGAACTGACAAGAGCCGCGAAGTGCCGGTCCATCTGCGCAACGCCCCGACCAAGCTGATGAAAGAACTCGGCTACGGCCACGAATACCGTTACGCCCACGACGAGCCGAACGCCTACGCCGCCGGTGAAACCTACTTCCCTGACGATATGCGCGAGCCGGGCTGGTACCAGCCGGTGCCGCGCGGGTTGGAGAGCAAGATTGCGGACAAGCTGGCATTCTTGCGCCAGCTCGATGCCGACGCCGGCAAAACCTGATCCCTGTCTAGAGGAACCCCATGCAACAGCTCGTGGTCGATGGCATCGACGTCTACATCGATGGTCCCGAAGAAGACGAGCACGCCGAGACCATCGTGATGATCCACGGCTGGCCCGATACGTATCGGCTGTGGGAGCCGCAAGTGGCCGAGCTCAAGCATCGCTACCGCTGCGTGCGCTTTACCTTGCCCGGTTTTGACAACAGCAAGCAGCGCCGGTCGTACACGCTGGACGCGACCATGCGCATCCTGCTGCACATCGTCAACAGCGTCAACCGCAAGCAACCGGTGATCCTGATGACGCACGACTGGGGATGCGTGTTCGGCTACGAGTTTTACATGCGTCACCGGGCTGCGGTGTCGCGCATCGTCGGCGTCGATATTGGCGACGCCAATTCCGAGACCACGCTGCGCTCGCGCTCGCTGGGGCAGCGCATGATGCTCAACGGCTACCAGAATGTGCTGGCGCTCGGCTGGGCCATCGGCGGCGCGGTCGGCAACCTGATTACCCGCACCATGGCAGGCATCATGAAAGTGCCGTCGCCGCGCGAGCATATTTACTCGGGCATGAACTATCCGTATTACATCCTCACGGCCGGCAATATCGGTTCGTACCGGGCGCTGGTGCCGTTCAAGCCGCGCGTGCCGATGTTGTTCATCTATGGCATCCGCAAGCCGTTCATGTTTCATTCGGGGCCGTGGACCGAGGTGCTGGCGGCGCGAAAAGGGTGCAAGGTGGTGGCGTTCAATACCGGGCACTGGCCCATGGTGAGCGAGCCGGAACGGTTCAACCAGGTCGTGCTGGACTGGCTAGATGGCGTGGCCGAGGCGGCGCCGAAGGAAGAGGGGGACGGGGAAGTCGTGGTTACAGAGGAGCAGGCCGCCGCCGGTGATGATGCGGCAGCCTGACAATACAACTGATCAGCGCAGGCGGATCGGCTTGATGTAGGGAGCGAACGGCGGTGCCGGCAGTTGCACGTCGGCGTAGGCCTTGCGGAAGCATTCGGCTTTCTTGTTGTCCACGTCGGTGGTGCTGCTGACGACTTTGCCGGCGCTGTCCAGGGTCAGGATGATGGTGACCGGGTACTTCGACATGTCGTGGCAGTTGCCGCGATCATCGAGCTTGTGGGTATTGTTATAGTTCAGCGAAACTTCTTCGTACTTGGTCGCCTTGTCGCTGGGGAACTGGGCATTGAACTTGGCCATCATGCCAGCAAACGCAGGGTTGGCCGGTGGCGGCGCTTCGTTTTCCGGCGGGCCACTCATGGTCGAGCAACCGGCAGCCAGTGCCATCAATGCGCCCATGGCGCCCATTTTCAGGAATTGTGTTTTCAAGTTATTCTCCGATAGGCTTGTTGTTGATTCATCGTACACATTTCAATGCCGACATGGCGCACGATTAGTTGCGTAGTTGAAATCCTGCAAGCAAGTCCTCGGCAAGCCCGCTTTTAAACGCCGAGTCCGGCTGCATCGGCACCGTCTTTTTGCATTCCATCTGCCATTTACAGCGCTTCATCGCATCCACCGCGCAAGCCATACGCCCTTTAGCTACAGTACATCCATCGCAGGACAACTTGTAGACCACCCACCCAAAGGAGCGCATCATGAACATCACCAAACACATGGAAAGTATCTTCCTCGCCGCCGCTGTGATTGCCGGCGCCACCAGCTTCGCCAGCGCCGCCGATGCCGACGCCACCCGCCTGGCGCTCAGCGCCCCGGTGACGCAAACAGTGATTCACCACGCCAAGATGCAAGTGGTGGTCGTGGCAGCCAAACGCTTGAGCGCCGCTGAAAAAGCCGCACTGTAATCGCCACCCCGATCGGGACAGCCGGCGGGCTGTGTAAAACTCGCTGGGAACGGACTTCCTCTTGGTACAATTGACGTTTTCGATACAACGGCAATTCGCTCCCATGATTGATATCCAACTCCTCCGTAAAGACATCGCCAACGTCGCCGCGCGACTGGCCACCCGCAAGTACCAGCTCGATGTGGACGCGTTCAACGCGCTCGAGTCGGAACGCAAAGCGATCCAGACGCGCACCGAGGAACTGCAGGGCAAGCGCAATTCGCAGTCCAAGCAGATCGGCATGATGAAGGGCAAGGGCGAAGACACCACCGCGCTGATGGCCGAAGTGTCCGGCCTCGGTGACGAACTCAAGGCCAACGAAATCGCGCTGTCGGCGGTACAGGCCAAGATCAGCGACTTCATGCAGGCGATCCCGAATCTGCCGCACGAGTCCGTACCACAGGGCACCGACGAGTCGGGCAACGTCGAAGTGCGCAAGGTCGGTACGCCGCGCACGTTTGAATTTGCAGTGAAAGACCACGTGGATGTGGGCGCGCCGCTGGGTCTCGATTTCGACGTCGCCACCAAGCTCACCGGTTCGCGCTTCTCGGTGATGAAGGGCGGCATTGCGCGCCTGCACCGCGCGCTGGCGCAGTTCATGCTCAACACCCACACCGACGAGCACGGCTACACCGAGTGCTACACGCCGTACATGGTCAACGCCGATTCGCTGCGCGGCACCGGCCAGTTGCCCAAGTTCGAAGCCGACCTGTTCTCGGTGAAAAAAGGCGGCGTGGAAGGCGAGGGCGAGAGCTTCTACCTGATCCCGACCTCGGAAGTCACGCTGACCAACCTGGCCCGCGACGAAATCCTGGCCGCCGACGCGCTGCCGATGAAGATGACCGCCCATACGCCGTGCTTCCGCTCGGAAGCGGGCAGCTACGGCCGCGACACGCGCGGCATGATCCGCCAGCACCAGTTCGATAAAGTGGAAATGGTGCAGGTGGTCCATCCCGACACCTCGTACGCGGTGCTGGACGAAATGGTCGGCCATGCCGAAACCATCCTGCAACGCCTGGGCCTGCCGTACCGCGTGATGTCGCTGTGCACCGGCGACATGGGCTTCGGCGCCACCAAGACGTTCGACCTGGAAGTGTGGCTGCCGGCGCAGAACACTTACCGCGAAATTTCGTCGCTGTCGAACTGCGAAGCGTTCCAGGCGCGCCGCATGCAAGCGCGTTTCCGCAACCCGCAAGGCAAGCCGGAAATGGTGCACACCCTCAACGGTTCCGGCCTGGCCGTGGGCCGTACGCTGGTGGCCGTGCTCGAGAACTACCAGCAAGCCGATGGCAGCGTCGAGATTCCAGCCGTGTTGCGTCCGTACATGGGCGGCCTGACCCATCTGAAAGCTGCCTGATAGCGGGCTGAAAAAAGGCCTTCCATTTTCCGGAAGGCCTGCTATAATCTTGCCTTCTCGCAGCAACACGTTAGTGCCAGCTGCAAGAAAAGGAGAGGTGGCAGAGTGGTCGAATGTACTTGACTCGAAATCAAGCGATGGGGCAACCCATCCGTGGGTTCGAATCCCACCCTCTCCGCCAAAGATGTGAGAGAACCCGCTTCGGCGGGTTTTTTCTTTTCTGCGGCAAAAAATCAAGATAAACAGTTTGTACAACAGGCATGGTTGGCCCTTCCGTTTTTGCCGACGGCCTGCTATGATCCTGCCTCCGCTGGCAACAGCGGAAAGGAGAGGTGGCAGAGTGGTCGAATGTACTTGACTCGAAATCAAGCGATGGGGCAACCCATCCGTGGGTTCGAATCCCACCCTCTCCGCCAAGGACGTGAAAAAACCCGCTTCGGCGGGTTTTTTTTCGCCATGCTAGACTGGACCGTTACACATTCCGTCCGTCCGCTCTATGTCCGCGCTTGTCCCTCCCTTTGTCGATATCGATCTGCGCAGCTACGGCGAGCGCTGGGGGACTGATCGCCACGAGTTCGCGCAGCTGGTGTTGCCGGTTGCCGGCGTGGTCGAGGTCGAGGTGCTGGGTTGCCAGGCCCGGCTCGATCCCCTGCATGGCGCGGTGGTGGTGGCCGGCGCCTGGCATGCCCAGCGCAGCGACGTGGACAACCGCTCCATCATCCTCGATTTCGACCAGGCCGAGCTCGAACAGCCGAGCCGCCAGTTGCTGCTGGAGCGGCCGTTCGCTGCCATCGGCCCGGCTGCGCGCAAGCTGATCGAGTTCATGCAACTGATGGCCGAGCAGCAGGCCGTGCAACCCGGCATGTTGCGCGGCTGGACGCCGTTGTTGCTCGATACGCTGGCGCTTGGCGTGCCGCAAGCGCGCTCGCGCCTGTCCGCATTGCTGGCGCAGGTGGCGGCCGATCCCGGCGCGGCGTGGAGCACCGAGTCGATGGCCGGGTTTGCGCGCCTGAGCACGAGCCGCCTGCATGCGCTGTTTCGCGAAGAACTCGATACCAGTCCGCACCTGTGGCTGCTGCGCCAGCGTCTGGACCTGGCCTGCGCGCAACTGGCAGAGGGCAACCGGCCGCTCGCCGAGGTGGCGCTCGCTTGCGGCTTTTCCGAGCAAAGCGCGCTCACCCGCGCCATGCGCACGCATCTCGATACCACCCCAGCTGCCTATCGCCGCAGCAAGCAGGAGCCGGCGTCAACAAAGCAGTAGCCAGCGCCAAGAATTTCATCGCGCCAGCAGGGAGAATCACTTCTTTCGGAAGGATCTCCATGCTATTGAACAATCATCGACTGGGTATCGCCGCCGGCGTGCTTGCCTGCGCACTGTGGGGGCTGGTGTTCCTGGCGCCTGAACTCACGCCCGGCTTCACGCCACTGCAATTGTCGGCCGGCCGCTACCTGGCATACGGGCTGGTGGCGGCGTTGCTGATCGGGCCGGGCTGGCGCCGCCTGCGCGGGCGCCTGACCTGGCGCGAATGGCGCGGCCTGGTGTGGCTGGCGCTCACCGGCAACCTGGTCTATTACGTGTTGCTGGCCAAGGCCGTGCAGGCGGGCGGGGTGGCGATGACGTCGCTGGTGATCGGGCTGTTGCCGGTGATTGTGACGCTGGTGGGTGCGCGCGACCGCCACGCGGTGCCGCTCAAACGCCTGCTGCCTTCGCTGGCGCTGAGCATGGCGGGGTTGCTGTGCATTAGCTGGCAATCGCTGGCCGCGCCTGGTCATCAATCGACGTTGGGCCTGCTGTGCGCGCTGGGCGCCTTGCTGTCGTGGACGGTGTACGTGGTCGCCAACAGCCGCTGGCTGGGCCGCTTGCAACAGGTATCGGCGCACGAATGGAGCTTGCTGACGGGGCTGGTGACGGGCGCGCTGGCGCTGGTACTGTCGGTACCGGCCTTCGTGCTGGCCGCGCCAAACGCCGAACATGGCACAGCAGGCTGGCTGGTATTCATCGGCATCGTCACCGCGGTAGCGGTATTGTGCTCGGTGATCGGTAACGGCTTGTGGAATGTTGCCAGCCGTACGCTGCCGCTTACCATGACCGGCCAGTTGATCGTATTCGAAACAGTGTTTGCCGTGTTGTACGGATTTATGTGGGAACAGCGCTGGCCCACGGTCGCCGAGGGCGCAGCGCTGCTGTTGCTGCTCGGCGGCGTGGCGCTGTGCGCGCAGGCGCACCGGCCACAGCGTGCATCGTCCGACATGCCAGGCAAACAGCAGCCTGCCTGACCTGTCGCGATGAGCGCTGCCCTTACAGCGAAGGGCGGCTGCCTTCCATGGCGCCTGGCGGGATCATCGGCGGGGGAATCTCTTCGATCTCGTCCTTGCGCGCCTGGATCTGCTCGCCGAGCGCAACCAGGTCGATGCCGGCCTTTTTAGCCTGGGGGAACATTTCCTCTTCTTCTTCCTTGACGTGGTGGTCGATGTATTCGCCCAGCACTTTCACCTTCGCGTCGTACAGGTCGTCGTGCGGATCCATGGCGTGGATTTGCGCGATCAGGTCTTTAGCCGATGCATGTTCGACCGTTGCCTCATCGACCAAGTCGTCGCCTTCCTTGACGTCGGCGCGCACGGCCGGATAGAAAATTTCTTCCTCGGCGATGGCATGCTTGGTCAATTCCAGGCAGATTTTTTCGGCCAGCTTCTGTTTGGTCGCAAACGCGCGGTCACCCAGTTCTTCGTATTGCTTGAACATCGCTTTGACTTCGTCATGATCCTGCTTGAGCAGGGCGACGGCATCGCGTGGTTTGGCTATGGAACTCATGGCTACTCCTTGTGGGTTGGGTTGCTGAACTGCCAGCATGGCAGAGGACCGGCGGCCACTCCGTGCGGTGGGACGGTAGGCACCGTAGGTAGTGTCCTACTCGCTTGCGGGTGGAAGCAGTAGAAAAAAACATAAAAGAATTGCTACTATTTTTGTAATGTTTTTTCTCATCCACTGCGCTGTCAGCGAAAGAATCCCATGCTCCAGTTTGAATATCCGCGGCCCCAGCTGGTACGCGATGGCTGGACGTCGCTCAACGGCGAATGGGACCTGGCATTCGACGATGCGCGCCAACATCGCGGTCCGCAGGATGCCATCGACTGGACCCATCGCGTCCTGGTGCCGTTTGCACCGGAAGCGGCAGCGAGCGGCATCGGCGACCAGGGTTTCCATCCATGCGTGTGGTACCGCCGCACGCTCGACGGTATTGCGACCGGCGGACATACCTTGCTGCACTTCGGCGCGGTTGATTACGCTGCGCGGGTATGGCTCAACGGCCACCTGGTAGTGCAGCACGAGGGCGGCCATACGCCATTTACCGCCGACATCACCGACGCCCTGTTGAGCGATGCTCCGCAAGTACTGGTGGTGCGGGTGGAAGACGATCCGGCCGACCTGGCCAAGCCGCGCGGCAAGCAGGACTGGCAGTTGCAGCCGCACTCGATCTGGTATCCGCGCACCACCGGCATCTGGCAAACCGTGTGGCTTGAAACCGTGGGCGAGACCTATATCGACCGCCTGCGCTGGACGCCGATCTTCGACGGTTTCGAGATCGGCTGCGAAGTGGCCGTGGCCGGGGCCCAGCGCACCGGCCTGTCGGTCGAAGTACGGCTGTGGCACGGCGACAAGCTGCTGGCCGACGACCGGTATTCGTTGATGGGGCAGGACACCATGCGCAAGATCGCGCTGCCCGATCCCGGCATCGACGATTCGCGCAATGCATTGCTGTGGAGTCCCGAACACCCCACGCTGTTCGACGCCGAAGTGGTGCTGCGCTGTGGCGAAACCGTGCTCGATACCGTGCGCTCGTACACTGCGCTGCGCTCGGTCTCGATCACCCGCGACCGCCTGATGCTCAACGGTCGGCCGTACCAGCTGCGGCTGGTGCTGGACCAGGGCTACTGGCCCGACACGCTGATGACCGCGCCGTCGGACCAGGCGCTGCGGCGCGACGTGGAACTGGCCAAGGCCATGGGTTTCAATGGCGTGCGCAAGCACCAGAAAATCGAGGACCCGCGCTACCTGTACTGGGCCGACCGCCTGGGCCTCTTGGTATGGGAAGAGATGCCGTCAGCCTACGCATTCAGCCCGCGCGCGATGACGCGCCTGGTGAGTGAATGGACCGAAGCGATCGAACGCGATTACAGCCACCCGTGCGTAATCGTCTGGGTGCCGTTCAACGAATCGTGGGGCGTGCCGAATCTCACCGCCATGCAGGCGCACCGCAATGCGGTCGAGGCGTTGTACCACCTCACGCGCATGCTCGACGCCACCCGTCCGGTGATCGGCAACGACGGCTGGGAAGCCTCGGCCACCGACATCCTCGGCATCCACGACTACGACGGCGACCCGCACAAGCTGCGCGCCCGCTACGAGGCCGAGCACCAGTCCAATACCCTGTTCGACCGCCGCCGGCCGGGCGGACGCATACTCACACTTGACGGTTTTCCCCATCGCGGCCAGCCGATCGTGCTGACCGAATTTGGCGGCGTGGCCTACGACCCGCGCGCGCCCGAACACCACACCTGGGGCTACTCGCGTACCAACACCGCCGAGGCCTTCCACGCGCTGTACCGCGACCTGCTGCGGGTGGTCAATGAAACCGCGATGTTCAGCGGCTTTTGCTACACCCAGTTTGCCGACACCTTCCAGGAAACCAACGGCCTGCTCAATGCCGACCGCAGTCCCAAGATTCCCCTCGAGCAGATCAGCGCCGCTACCCGCAACGTCCCGTACTGATAACACGCCATGTCCACACCGCCAACCGCCCGGCCGCCGCGCGCCACGCCCTTCGATTCGTTCTGGCAGGGCGGCTACGAAGGGGCCGACCACGTCAACCACGGCGAGCGCCCGCTCGACATGAACACGGCCAACGGCCACCGCGAGCGCGCCCGCGCCGACTATCTTCTACTACAGCAGTTTGGCATCACCACCGTGCGCGAGTCGATCGGCTGGCGCCTGACCGAGCGCGACGGCGTATTCGATTTCTCCAGCCTCGACGCGCGCCTGCTGGCCGCGCGCGAGCTGGGCATGCAGATCTGCTGGACCTTCTGCCACTACGGCTGGCCGCCCGAGATCGACGTGTACGCGCCCGAATTCGTCACCCGTTTCGCGCGCTTTTGCCGTGCCGCCGCCATGTACCTGGCGCCATTCACAGGCGCTGCCCCGGTGTATGCGCCGATCAACGAGATTTCGTTTACCAGCTGGGGCCTGTCGGTGCACATGTTCCGGTGCAAAAACATGTTCGACCCGCGCGCCGCCACCGAAGGCAAGCGCCAGCTGGTGCGCGCCACCCTGGCCGGCTGCGACGCCATCTGGGAAGTGACGCCCGGCGCGCGCATCCTCCATTGCGACCCGCTGATCCACGTGATTGCCCCCACCGGCCGTCCCGAGTGGCAGCCTGAGGCGGACGGCGCCAGCGCCGCCCAGTACGACGCCTGGGACATGTTGTGCGGCAGGCGCGAGCCGGAACTGGGCGGCGCACCACGCTACCTCGACATCATCGGCGCCAATTACTACGACACCAACCAGTGGGAGAGCGGCACCAATGCGCGCCTGTGGTGGCACCTGGGCGATACCCGCCGCAAGCCGCTGCACCAGTGCCTGCTGGACGTGCACCGGCGCTACCACCGCCCGGTGCTGCTGGCCGAGACCAGCCACGTCGGCAGCGGCCGGGGCGCCTGGATTGCCGAGATGGCCAGTCAAACCGCACTGGCCCTGCAACATGGCGTGGTCATGCAGGGCATCTGTCTTTACCCGATCGTCGATCGCAACGACTGGGAGCACGAACACCACTGGCACCGCAGCGGCCTGTGGGATCTGGACCGCGCGGGTCCAGACCCGCTGGCGCGGCAGCTGGTGGCGCCATATGGCATTGCCCTGCAACAGGGGCAGCGCCTGATCACACGCCTGTTTGCAGAGATTGAAACAGGCCATTACCCGCAAGGGCAACTCAGGGAGAGAGTCATGCATACCGTAATCGTTTTTTGTCACCTGCGCTGGGATTTCGTTTATCAGCGTCCGCAACACTTGCTGACCCGCCTGGCCCAACACTACAAAGTACTGTTCGTCGAAGAGCCGGTGTTCGACGAGGCCGAACCGCACTTGCGCACCTACCACCCGGCGCCCAACGTCACCGTGTGCCAGCCCCATACGCCGGTGCACTCCCCTGGCTTCCATGACGACCAGATCCCGGTGCTGCAAGCACTGCTGAACAACCTGGTGCCGGACGGCGAAGACCCGGTGGTGTGGTTTTATACGCCAATGGCCTTGCCGCTGCTGGCCACCATGCACCCGTCGCTAGTCGTGTACGACTGCATGGACGAGCTGTCCGCGTTCAAGAACCCGCCCAGGCAGTTGCTGCAACGCGAAAGCGCTTTGCTCAATATTGCCGACCTGGTGTTCACCGGCGGCCCCAGCCTGTATGAAGCGAAGCGTCCGCGCCATGCCAACGTGCATTGCTTCCCCAGCAGCGTCGATACCGTGCATTTCGAACAGGCGCTGGACCGCAGCAACGCCCACCCGCTGCACGCCGACATTCCGCGTCCACGCCTGGGTTTCTATGGCGTCATCGATGAGCGCTTCGATACGGCGCTGATCGCCGCCATGGCCGATGCCCATCCCGAGTGGCACATGGTGCTGGTGGGACCGGTGGTCAAGATCGAGCCGTCGGCGCTGCCGCAGCGGCCCAATATCCACTACCTGGGCCAGCAGGCTTACCAGGCGCTGCCGCAATTCCTGGCCGGCTGGGACGTGTGCCTGCTGCCGTTCGCGCTCAATGAATCGACCAAGTTCATCAGCCCGACCAAGGTGCTCGAATACATGGCGGCCGAATTGCCGATCGTCAGCACGGCAATTACCGACGTGGAAGTGCCGTACGGCGACATCGTCGCGATTGGCCACGACCACGCCGAATTCATCGCCCACTGCGAAGCGGCATTGCAACTGACGACTGCGCGGCGCCTGGAAATGGCCGGCCAGATGCGCGAAGTGGCCGCCCGTACCTCGTGGGACGGCACCGCCGACCAGATGCGCACCCTGATCGAAGGCATGCCTGCCAACACCTCGGCGCGCCTGCCGGGCAATGTCGCGGCGCTGGCCGTCGAGCAGACTGCCGCGCTTGCTGCTGGCCAGGTGCCCAACTACGGTGAGGCGGGCAAGATCAACCCGCTGCGCGCGGGCGCTCCGGCCATCGGTTGCCTGATCATCGGCGGCGGTCCTACCGGCCTGTCTGCGGCTTACCACAGCGACGCCAACACGGTGCTGCTCGAACGTAACGCCACGGTGGGCGGCTGGTGCCGCTCGATCGAAGATGCGGGCTTCACGTTCGACTACGCCGGCCACATCATGTTCTCCAACGACCCGTACGTGCTCCAGCTCTACGACATCCTGCTCGGCGACAACCAGCACTGGCAGATGCGCGAGGCATGGGTGTACAGCAAGCAGGTATTTACCCGCTACCCGTTTCAGGGCGCCTTGTACGGCTTGCCGCCCGACGTGATCAAGGAGTGCATCGTGGGCGCAATCGACGCCCGCTACGGTAACGCCGCCGCACCTGCATGCGAACCGGACACGGTGGAAGACTGCTGCGCCGATGGCACCGCCGACGTGGCGAATGGCAGCGGCGCGGTGCGCCAGGAACGCACCCAGAGCTTCGAGGATTTCATCTATAAAGTGTGGGGCAGCGGCATCGCCAAGCACTTTGCCATTCCCTACAACAAGAAGCTGTGGACCGTGCCACTGTCGGAAATGGAAACCTCGTGGCTCGGTGGCCGGGTGCCGCTGCCGGACCTGGGCCAGATCATCGACGGCGCACTGCAACCGGTGGCGCGGCCGATGGGCCCGAACGCCCGCTTCGGCTATCCGAAAAAAGGCGGTTTCCAGGCGCTGGTGTCGGGCTTTCTGCCGCATATCAAGGGACGGATCGAACTCAATGCCGACGTGGTGCAGGTGCTGCCGAAAGAGCACGCGGTGGCGCTGGCCGACGGCCGCCGCTTCCACTACGACAACCTGGTCAGCACCATGCCGCTGCCGGAACTTGTCAAGCTGATCGGCGCCGAAGCACCCGAGGAAGTGCGGCTTGCTGCGCGCGGGCTGTGCCATATCTCGATTCGCTGCGTCAATATCGGCATTGCCCGCGAAAACGTCACCGACAAGCACTGGATCTACTATCCTGAAGACAGCATCTTCCACCGTATCTTCGTGCAGGGTAATGCCAGCCCCGAGTGCAATGCCCCGGGCGGCTTCGGCTTCACCTGCGAGATTTCGTATTCGCCCTGGAAGCCGCTGCCGCTCGACGGCGATGCCCTGATCCAGCGCTGCATCGACGACTGCATCGCAGTGGGCATGATGACGGAGGACGACCGGGTGCTGGTAGCCAACCAGGTCGATATGCCGTACGCGTACGTGGTATACGACCACGAACGCGCCCACAACGTGGCCGTGGTGCGCGACTGGATGGCGCAGCACGACATTGTGCTGGCCGGGCGTTATAGCGAATGGGAATACTACAACTCCGACCACGCGTTCCTGGCCGGCCGGACCGCGGCTGAAAAGGTACGCGCCGCCAGCACTGGCGCCAGCGAAGCGGTGCAGGTAGCGGAATCCTGATAGCAGGGTGAATTATCGCGCCGGCTTCGCGGCCGGCGCGTGCTGGACTGCCGTTGGCGCAATCGCTGCCGACACCACTGCCGCCACCATCACGGCCACCACGGCCAGCGCTGCTGCCGCATACCCCACCGCATGCACGCCCCAGGTCGAGATGGCCAGGCCGCCGAGCGCCGCCCCCAGCGCGATACCGCCATTGGCCGCCGAGACATTGATGGTGCCTGCCAGCGCCTGGGCGCCGGTCGCTGCCTTCATCACACGGATCTGGCAGATCGGATACAGCGCCGTGTTGGCAATGCCCCACACACCGAGCGCCAGCGCAAACCACACGCTATTGCTGCCGAAGCCGGCCAGCGCCGTGGTGGCTGCCATACCGAGCGCCAGGACCACGCAAAACAGCGCCGTGGTGGCCAGCGGCTTGCTGTCCACCCACAGGCCGCCGAGCCAGTTGCCGAACAAGCCGACCGCGCCAAAGCCCATCAACCACCAGCCCACCAGTGACGGCGCAATGCCGGCCGATTTTTCCAGCAGTTCGGCCAGGTAAGTGTAGCCGGTAAACATGGCAGTAAACACCAGCACCGACAGCGCCACGTTGGCCAGGAAATAAGGGCGCTTGAGCACGGCCGCCTGGGTGCGCAGCGGCACCGCTTCGGTGGCCTGCACGGTGGGCATGCTGATGGTCATCAATACTGCAATCACGGCCGACAGCGCGGCCAGCAGCGCGAACGCACCGCGCCAGCCGATGGCGTCCGCCGCCAGGGTGCCAAGCGGAATGCCGAACAGCATCGCCGCCGAAATCCCCAGGTACACGGTCGAGACGGCACGGCCGCTGTTGCCCGGACCGGCAATTTGCGCAGCGGTATCGCTGGCCGTGCCCCAGAACACGGGCAACGCCAGTGCGGGCAACAGGCGGGCTATCGCCAGCACCCAGATATTCGGCGCCACGGCGGCCAGCGCGTTGGCGGCGGCAAACAGCGCCAGGATGGCAATGAACAGCTTCTTGCGGTCGAAGTGGGCCAGCGCGGCGGTCAGGAAAGGTCCCGCCACCATCACGACCACGGCAAACAGCGTGACCAGCTGGCCGGCCGAGGTAACGGATATTGCCAGGTCGCGCGCCAGTGCCGGCAGCAGGCCGACGATCAGGAATTCGGTGGTGACGATGATGAAGGCGGCAATCGCCAGGATGGCAATCGAGGCTTTGGAAGATGAGGTAGCCATGTTTTTCTTGTGAGTTGTCAGGTTAAACAGGGACATATGATATAAAAGAAAAATATTCCACTGTTGGATAAGAATTCCACTCAATTTAAGAAAATAATTCCAGTGCATCCGACCGAACGTTTAAAAGGCATTGCCACCTTTGTTGCCGTTGCCGAAGCCGGCAGTTTTACCGCTGCCGCCCAGCGCCTCAATCTCACCAACTCGGCGGTGGGGAAGGCGATTGCCCGCCTGGAAGAACGGCTGGGCAACCGGCTGTTCGAGCGCAGCACGCGCCGTCTGCGCCTGACCGACGCCGGCCACGCCTACCGGCAGGTGTGCGTGCAGGTGCTGGAAGACCTGGAAGCGGCCGAACGGGTGGTGGCGTCCGACGACGCGGTGCCGTCCGGGCGCTTGCGGGTGGACTTGCCGGCGACCTTCGGCCGCCTGCGCGCCTGGCCGGCGCTGCTGCAATTTGCAGACATGCACCCGCAAGTAATGCCGCACGTTTCCTTCACCGACCGTTTCGTCGATCTGGTGGAAGACGGTGTGGACGTGGTAGTACGCATCGGCGGCGGCGACAACGAGGTATGGCCTGCTGCGCTAGACCATCGCACGCTGGGATACGAAGAATTGATTTTTTGCGCGGCGCCGGCGTACCTGGACATCCATGGCACCCCGTCATCCAGTGTGGAATTGCTCGCTCATGCAGCGGTGCTGTACGGCCGCGCCGACGGCAGCACGGCGCCGTGGCTGATCCGCGCAGAATTGGGGCCGGTGGTGCGCCAGCCGATGACCGGGCGGGCCGTGCTCGGTAACGCCGAAGCCCTGGTCGGTGCGGTGGAGGCCGGCCTCGGCGTGGCGCAACTGGCAACCTGGCTGGTGGCGCGCCAGATTGCCGAAGGACGGCTGGTGGCGCTCCTGCCGCAGCTGACCACGCAGGGTTTGCCGCTGCACATCGTCTGGCAGCGCAGCCGTTCCCATGCGCCCAAGGTGCAAGCACTGATCGCGCACCTGGTGGCAACCTTGCATATCGGCGCCTGATTTGCGGTACATAGCATGAACACAGTTTCATGTTTAGCATAAATAACGTCCTCAGTACGCTGCCGAACCAAAATAAAAATTACTTGCGACATAATAGTATTTCTCTGTAGAAAATTAGCCGCAGCGCAGCTAGCATGGCGTCCACATCGTTATCGGGGGCTACCATGCAATTTTTCAAGAATCTGAATATCGGCAAGCGACTCAGCTTGTCGCTCGCGCTGATTGGCGCACTGCTGCTGCTGATTGCAGCTACCAGCGTTCACATGCTGGGCAAGATCAACCAGAACACCACCGACCTGGTCGAAGTCAATATCGCCCAGCTGGAAATGTCGAACGACCTGATCGATAACGTCAACAATATCGCCATCGCCTTGCGCAACATGATGTTGACCGACAAGGACAGCGACCGCGCCACGCAGCGGCAAGTGATCGAGGCCAACCGCGAAGGTTCGCGCAAGGTGATCGCCACACTGGCGGGTGTGTCGTTGCCGCAGGACCGCGCCGGCGTGGCCAGTATCGAGGCCGCCAACGGCCGCTACATCGACGGTCAGATCGCCCTGATCAAGCTGGTCGAGGAGGGCACACCCGAGCAAAGCCGGGCGTACCTGTCCGACCAGCTGCGCCCGGTGCTTGGCGAACTCAAGGATCTGGTCAACGCCAAGCTCAAGGCGCAGAATACAGCCGCCAGGCAGGCGGGGCAGGACGCCCACGACACCTATGATTCCACGCGGACCCTGATGACAGGCTTGTCGGCGGCGGCCGTGGCGCTGGGCGCGGTGCTGGCGTTCGTATTGACCGTGTCGATCACGCAGCCGGTGGCGCGCGCGCTCGCGGTTGCCAACACGGTGGCAGCGGGCGACCTGACCAGCGTGATCGAGATCGAGTCGCGCGACGAAATCGGTCAGTTGCTGCAAGCGCTCAAGACCATGAACGAGCGCCTGGCCGACACCGTGAGCACGGTGCGCAGCGGCACCGAGACCATCGCCACCGCCGCTGCGGAAGTGGCCGCAGGCAGTCTCGACTTGTCGTCCCGGACCGAACAGCAAGCCGGTTCGCTGGAGGAGACCGCGTCGTCGATGGAAGAACTCACGGCCACCGTCAGGCAAAACGCCGACAACGCGCGCCAGGCCCACAAGCTGGCCGAGTCGGCCTCCGTGATTGCCCGGCGCGGCGGCGAGGTAATCGGCCGCGTGGTCAGTACCATGGAGCAGATCGATCAATCGTCGGGCAAGATCGGCGACATCATCGGCGTCATCGACGGCATTGCGTTCCAGACCAATATCCTGGCGCTAAACGCTGCGGTGGAAGCAGCGCGCGCCGGCGAACAAGGCAGGGGCTTCGCAGTCGTGGCATCGGAAGTACGCAACCTGGCGCAGCGCTCGGCGGCGGCCGCCAGGGAAATCAAGTCCCTGATCGACGACTCCAGCCGCACCGTTGCCAGCGGCAGCGTGCTGGTGCATGACGCGGGCGCCACCATCAGCGAACTGGTGGGGAGCGTGCAGCGCGTGACCGATATCGTGGCCGAAATCTCGTCGGCCAGCGTGGAGCAGCAAGCGGGCATCGAGCAGGTGAACCAGGCCATGATCGACATGGATAACGTCACCCAGCAGAACGCCGCGCTGGTCGAGCAGTCGGCCGCCGCTGCTGCCGCCATGCAGGAACAATCCGCGCACCTGGCCGGCGTGGTCAGCGTGTTCAAACTGGTACGGTAGCGGCCAAACAGGTGCGCATTGCACTGGCATGGTGCGTAAATGTAACAGAACTGTAATTTCCTTGTGGAAAAATTGTTGGAGACGGGCTAGCATGTTCGCCACCTTCCGCCTCTGCCAGGATTTCCATGCAATTTTTTAAGAACCTTCATATCGGCGTACGCCTCACAGTCGCACTTGCCGCCATCGGTGCACTGTTGCTGGCGATTGCCATCATCAGCATCATCATGCTGGGCCGTCTGAATCATGGCACCAGCAATATTGTTGAAAACAATATGCCGCAGCTCGAGCACTCGAACGACCTGATCAACAAGGTCAACAATATCGCGATTTCGCTGCGTAACATGATGCTGACCGATAACGAGACTGACCGCGCCAACCAGCTCAAGATTATCGAGACCAACCGTGCGGACGCGCTCAAGGACATCGCGGCGCTCGAACGCCTGTCGCTGCTGCCGCAGGATGCGGAGCAACTGACCCGCATCGCCGCCGCCAATGTTCGCTATACGCAGGGCCAGCTCGACCTGATCAAGCTGATTCTGCAAGGTACGCCGGAGGAAAGCCGCACCTACCTGTCGGACAAGTTGCGTCCGGCGCTGGGCCAACTCAAGGACCTGGTCGCCGAGAAAATCAAGTCGCAGAACGCCAACGCCGCCCAGGCCGGCGTCGATGCCGGCCAGACTTATACCAACGCCCGCAACCTGATGCTGGTGCTCACCGGGGCAGCCATCGTGCTGGCGGCGCTGCTCGGCTACATCATAACTGCCTCGATTACGAAGCCGGTGGCGCGCGCGCTGCTGGTGGCCAATACCGTGGCTGCCGGTGACCTGACCAGCGACATCGTGGTCGAGTCGCGCGACGAAATGGGCCAGTTGCTCGAAGCGCTCAAGCGCATGAACGACGGCCTGGCCGACACCGTGAGCACGGTGCGCAGCGGTACCGACAGTATCGCCATGTCGGCCAGCGAAGTGGCGGCCGGCAGCATGGATCTTTCGGCCCGCACGGAACAGCAGGCCAGCTCGCTGGAAGAAACCGCGTCGTCGATGGAAGAGCTCACTTCCACCGTCAAGCAGAATGCCGACAATGCGCGCCAGGCCCACAAGCTGGCCGAGTCAGCGTCGGTGATCGCCCATCGCGGCGGCGAGGTCATTACCCGGGTGGTGGCCACCATGGAGCAGATCAACCAGTCGTCGAACAAGATCGGCGACATCATCGGCGTGATCGACGGGATCGCTTTCCAGACCAACATCCTGGCGCTGAACGCGGCCGTGGAAGCAGCCCGCGCCGGCGAGCAGGGCCGTGGCTTCGCGGTGGTCGCCACCGAGGTGCGCAACCTGGCGCAGCGCTCGGCGGCCGCCGCCAGGGAAATCAAGGACCTGATCGACGCCTCGTCGAGCACAGTGGCCAGCGGCAGCGCGCTGGTCAACCAGGCCGGCGATACCATCACCGAGCTGGTCGATAGCGTGCGCCGGGTGACCGACATCGTCTCCGAGATTAGCGCTGCCAGCGTCGAGCAGCATGCCGGCATCGAGCAGATCAACCAGGCCGTCACCGAGATGGACGATGTGACCCAGCAGAACGCGGCGCTGGTCGAGCAGTCGGCCGCCGCCGCTGCCGCCATGCAGAACCAGTCGCAACAGCTGGCGCAGGTGGTCAGCGCGTTCAAGCTGCGCGCCGGAGCAGCAACGGTAGTCGCCGGCACTTCCCGGACCGCGCGCCGTGCATTGCCGCGCTAGTGGACGATGCCCCGGTCGTTGGTGATGACTTTATTGCAAGCAGGGACTAACATGGTCGCCATGCAGCACAATCGACCAGGGAGAGACCATGAAAGTTGCGGTATATAGCGCGCGGCGCTACGACAAGGCATTGCTGGCGCAGGCCAACGAGCAAGCGAATGAGCAGGGCGGCCACACGCTGCGCTTCCTGGAAGACCGTCTGACCGCCCACACGGCGGCGCTGGCCGAAGGCTGCGGCGCCGTGTGCGTGTTTGTCAACGATACCGTCGATGCCGAGGTGCTGGCGCTGCTGGCCGCGCAAGGCACGAAGTTGGTGGCCACGCGCTCCACCGGCTACAACCAGATCGACACCGAAGCGGCGGCGCGGCTGGGCATTGCAGTGGTGCGGGTAACCGACTACTCGCCGCACTCGGTGGCAGAGTTCGCGGTGGGCCTGCTGCTGGCAGTGAACCGCAAGATCGCCCGCGCCAGCGCGCGCACGCGCGACGGCAATTTCGACCTCGACGGCCTGATGGGTTTTGATCTGCACGGCAAGACCGTGGGCGTGATCGGCACCGGCAAGATCGGCACCATTTTCGCCCGCATCATGACCGGCTTCGGCTGCACGGTGGTGGGCCATGATCGTTATCCGTCACCGGCGTTCGAGGCGTTGGGCGGGCGCTACGTGGGAGTCGACGAATTGCTCGCCTGCAGCGACGTGGTGTCGCTGCATTGTCCGCTCACCGACGACACGCGCCACATCGTCAACGCCGAATCGCTGGCGCGGGCCAAGCGCGGCAGCGTGCTGGTCAATACCAGCCGGGGTGGCCTGATCGACACCGACGCTGCCATCCAGGCCCTTAAAACGGGCCAGTTGGGCGGGCTGGCAATCGACGTCTATGAACAGGAAGCAAACTTGTTCTTCCAGGATTTATCGTCAACTATCATCTGCGACGACGTGATCCAGCGCCTGGTATCGTTCCCCAACGTCATCGTGACCGGCCACCAGGCTTTCTTCACGGTGGAAGCGATCGGCCAGATCATGCGCACCACCATCGAGAGCATCACCGCTTTCGAGCGCGGCGAAGAACTGGTCAACCGCGTGCCGGCAACTTAATTACTTGCCTTCGCCGCAGCACTTTTTGTACTTCTTGCCGCTGCCGCAAGGGCAGGGATCGTTACGGCCCACCTTGGCGGTCTTGGCGGGGGCGGCCGGGTGGAAGTGGGCGTGGATACGGATCACGGAGGGCGTCACTGCCGCTTCCCAATCCTCGCCGGCGCGCGCGAATGGCGCCAGCCAGGCGGGCTCGGCGGCGCGCAAGGCATCCCATCTGGCGGCGTCAAGTTGCATGCCGGCTTCAAAGCCGGCGGTCCAGGCTTCGGGCGTCCAGGCGCCGCCGCATTCGTAGATCGGCTCGAAGCTGGCGGGGTCTTTTTGCATCCAGGTGCGCATGTACTGTTCATGGCGCAACACCAGAGCGGTAGCGGCCTCGACCGCCTTGGTGTCGGCCGGCGCGGTATCGCCCCAGACCACGGGCAGCCACGCTGCGCGGGCGGCCTCGCCAGGGCCGATTACCAGCGCCGTCAACAAGCCTTCGAGCCCGGCCACATCCAGCGCCTGCGGCGAGATGGCGGCCAGCAGGTCGTCGAGTTGGTCGTATTCGTCATCGTTGAGCGGGGTATTGAGCATGGCGGCAATCTGGTGGTGAACTGATCGAGCCATCATTGTACCCGTTGCAACACAACGGCTGGTATTGCAAGCAATTGGTAGGGCTTGGGTGCGGTGGCGCACTAAATAAAAAGGACGCATGGCCGAGAATGGCGGTATTCAATGAGGAGAGCACCATGCCAGCCATGTCAAACACCCCAGCCGAGCTGCACGCGCACATTACCCCGGACCCGGACGTGCCGCCACCGCCACCGGAAAAAGACCCACCGCCCGACAACACGCCGCTGCCAGAGGAGCCTCCGATCGAAGAGCCTACCCCCAAGCAGCCGCCAATGAAGGTTTAAGGTTTGGACGGCGCCGCGTTACCGTCCTTCGGTAACGGCGGAATGCTCTTGATCGCTTCGTCAGTCTCCTGCTTGCCTGGCGAAGGTTCGCCGCTGCCAATATCGGCTTCTTCCGTGAGGTGGCCTGCGTCGCGCGCCGGATCGTGGTCGCTGGTGCCCGGTTTGGCTGCTTGATTCATATGGTCTCCCGTTGATGTGTCGTCACAGCCTAGCATGTTCATCCCCGGTCCGGCGCACGCGCTGACGATGGTGCAAACATGATAGAAAGTGTGACAGTTGTTGCTCTTGAGTTACATATTTTCATATTTCTTCGGTGCGTCACACTGCTGTCATCGAAGTGTTTCTATAATTTAGTCAGATCATCGTTTTTCACAACGGAGAGCATCATGGGCAATTCCCTGCACAATAAAATCTACCTCGGCCGCCGTAGCGTTGCGCTGGGCACCAAGCGCGTACAGGCACTGCTGTGCGTGGCGGCGTTTGCCAGCATCGGCGCGGTCTGGTTGCTGATCCGCGCGTTGTAGTGCCTTGCCTGCGGACGATGCAGGGCTACGCGCCTTGCCGTCGTGCCGTGGTGCGCGTACCATGAGGGCCGCAGCAGTCTCTTATGGAAAAAATGGCAATGAAGAACGACAAATTAACGCAAGACGAATACAATGCGCTCGATGAAATCAAGGCTGGCGTCAAAACCGAGCGCTACAGCGCCTGCGTGGGCCGCAATACCAAGCGCTTAGCTGGCCTGAAATTGTTCAGCGTTGCCCGCAACGGCCGTATTTCCCTGACCGACAAGGGCGAGCAGACCTTGTTCCTGCGCCGCTGCATCCTGGCGCTGCGCGCCATTGCCGACGATGGCGCTAGCCCGATCGGCGCCGACGTGGCGCTGTTCCTCGGCAAAAAATCCCATATCGTGCCGCGCGCCGAAGGCGGCTTCGAGATTTCCGACAAGGGCCGCGAATCGCTGGCCGACATCGAACAGCAGGGTCTTTAACGACCAGGTATCACCAAAAACGCTCCGCTGGAGCGTTTTTTTTTGTTGTATCCTAGCATTGCCACCACACCACTGCGCCGCCCGTGAAAAGAATCGATACCCTGCAAAAATTCAGGAAGCTGTTCGGCGTGCTGGTGGTCGCCGTCGCGGTGGTGGTGTTAATTCTCGTCATCGGCCTGGCCCACGTGCTCAACCAGAGCCGCCTGCGCTACTACGCCACGGCCGATGAAACCGCGCGCAATCTGGCCATCACGCTCGAAGGCTTTTTGCAGGCCCATTTCCTCGAAGTGGACCTGGCGCTGCGGCGCGCCAACGCCGAGTTCGGCGCCATGCACGCAGCCGGCACTTACACCGACCAGGCGTTCAGCACCTATCTGAGCAGCCTGAAGGAGCGCGTGCCGCAGGCGCAGGCGGTGCGCGGGTCCGACGCCAGCGGCCGGGTGATTTTTGGCGACGAAGTCGATCCCGCCCATCCGCAAGATCTCAGCATCCGCGAATTCTTCCAGCGCGCCCGTCTGGAGCGCAAGCTGACCTTTGGCTTGCCGGTGCGGTCGCGTATTACCGGCAGGTGGGTGTTGCCGGTCGCGGCGCCGCTTACTTTGCCCGATGGCAGCTTCGGCGGCACGGCCTATGTCACCATCAACAGCAGTACGCTGGATGAATCGTTTGCCGCGCTCAAGATTGGCGCCCACGGTTCGATCGTGCTGCTCGATGCGCGCAAGCGCGTGCTGCACAGGTATCCGCAAGTAGAGGGTATGGAGATCGGCAGCGTTATCAAGGTCAACCCGCTCACCCAGGACATCCTCGACGGCAAGAGCCGGCGCGGTACGTTTACCGTGATCAGTCCGCGTGACCAGCTTGAACGCACCTTGAGCATGGAGCAGGTGGGTAGCTACCCGGTGTACGTGGTCGTCGGCCTTGCCAGCAAGGATTTTTTGGCGCCGTGGTATCACAAGGAAATTCGCAACGTCGGCATCTTCATGGCGCTGATGTTGCTGCTGGCCGCTGTGCTGCTGCAGAGCTTGCGTGTCGGCTTGCGCAAGCAGTGGCAATCGGTGCAGCAGCTGGTGGAGGCCGAAGACGCGCTGCAACAGTCGCTGGCACGGCTGACCGCTTCCGAATCGCGCTGGCGCTCGCTGACCGAAGGCTTGCCGCAAATGGTGTGGACCGCGCGTGCCGACCTGCGCCTCGATTTTCTGAGCCACCACTGGCAAGAGTTCAGCGGCATCGCGGCACAGGAAATGATGGACGACGGTAACTGGTCGCGCGTGATCCATCCCGACGACTTGGCCCCGCTCGCTGCCGAATGGCAGCGCGCCAGGCAGGATGGACGCGAGTTTCGTTGCGATGCCCGCCTGCGCCGCCACGACGGCGTGTGGCGCGTGTTCGACCACCATGCGCTGGCCCAGCAGGATGCCCACGGCAACGTGCTGAGCTGGGTGGGCAGCAGCACCGACCGCACCGAATCGCGCGCGGCCCACGAGGCGCTGTTGCTGGCGAAGGAGGAGGCGCTCAAGGCCGGCCGCGCCAAGACCGAGTTCGTGGCCAATATGAGCCACGAAATCCGCTCGCCGATGAACGCCGTGCTGGGCATGCTGCAATTGCTGCAGCAAACCGGCATGAATGAGCGCCAGCAGGACTACGTGGCCAAGGCCGGCTCGGCCGCGCGTGCACTGCTGGGTCTGCTCAACGGCATCCTCGATTTTTCCAAGGTGGAGGCCGGCAAGCTGGCGCTCGACCCGCACCCGTTCCGCTTCGATAAATTGTGGCGCGACCTGGCGGTGATCCTGTCGGCCAACGTCGGCGCCAAGCAGGTGGAGGTGCTGTTCCGCATCGACCCGGCGCTGCCAGCGGCAGCGGTGGGGGACGACCTGCGCCTGCAACAGATCCTGCTGAACCTGGCCGGCAACGCCATCAAATTCACCGAGCGCGGCGAAGTGGTGGTATCGGCGCGGCTGGCAGCGCGCAGCGGCACGCGGCTCGCCGTGTGCTTTGCCATCAGCGATACCGGCATCGGTATCTCGGACGAACAGCGCCAGCGCATTTTCGACGGCTTCTCACAAGCCGAGGCATCGACCGCGCGCCGTTACGGCGGTACCGGCCTGGGCCTGGCGATTAGCCAGCGCCTGGTGGCGCTGATGGGAGGCCAACTGGGCGTGCAAAGTGCTGTGGGCAAGGGCAGCGTGTTCGACTTCACGCTCGAGTTCGAAATCGCGGACGGTGCGGCCCTGGCGCCGGTGCCGTTCCATGCGCTGGCCGACCTGTCGTGCCTGGTGGTGGACGACAATCCCACCGCGCGCGCGGTGCTGGGCGAAATGGCGACCTCGTTCGGCTGGCGGGTGGACCTGGCGGCCGGCGGCGAGCAGGCGCTGGCGATGATTGCCGCCAGGATCGAAGTGGGCAGCGCCTACGACGTGGTGTTCATCGACTGGCGCATGCCCGAGCTCGACGGTTGGGAAACCAGCTGTCGCATCCGTCAATTGGGCGCCAGCGGCAAGTTGCCGCTGATCGTGATGGTCACCGCCTACGACCGCGAAATGCTGGCCCAGCGCCAGCAGGACCTGTCGCCGGTGCTCGACGGCTTTGTCGTCAAGCCGGTGACGGCGTCGATGCTGTTCGACGCCGTGGCCGACGCCCGCCTTGAGCACCGCGTGCACCGCCCGGCCGTGCCGATGCCGGCCGGTGCCCGCCTGGCGGGATTGCGGCTGCTGCTGGTGGACGACAATCCTGCCAACCAGCAAGTGGCCAGCGAGTTGCTGAGCAATGACGGCGCCCGCGTGCAGGTAGCCAGTTCCGGCCTGTTGGCGCTGCAGGCGCTCTCCGGCCAGGCGCCGTTGCCGGACCTGATCCTGATGGACATCCAGATGCCGGAAATGGATGGCTACGAAACCACGCAAGCGATCCTGCGCCAGTTGGGCCCGGCAGCACCGCCGATCGTTGCCATGACCGCCAACGCCATGGCCGCCGACCGCACCGCCGCGCTCAACGCCGGCATGGCCGACCACGTGGGCAAGCCGTTCGATCTGGCGCAGTTGATCGATGTAATCCTGCTGCACGTGGGGCGCGCGCCGGTGTTGCCGATGGAGGCGGCGCCGGCATCGACGTCAGAAATCGCCGCTGCGACCGTGGCGCATGACCGCAGCTTGCCCGGCCCCGGCATCAACAGCGAAGCCGCGCTCAAGCGCATGGGCGGCCTGAAGTCGATCTACCTGATGGCCTTGCACGGTTTCGTCGAGGAAGCCGCGCGGCTGCTCGCGCAAATCGATAGCGCCCGCCTGATCCATGATGTGCAGGCCGCACTGCTGCCGCTGCACACCCTGAAGGGACTGGCCGGCACCATCGGCGCCGAACGCCTGCAAGCGCTGGCGCGCACAGCGGAAATCGCGTTGAAGAACGCGCCGCACGCCTGGGAGGTGCTGGGGCCGGTAGTGGAAGAAGCAGCAGGATTGGGCGACGAGATTGCCGCGCTGGTTGCGACGCTTGCTGCGCCGCCTACCGTTTGACTGTTACGGCACGTTAGCCGACGTGGCGCCACCCACGTCGAGGCAGGCGCGCGGCGCCGCGGTGCGGCGGCTCGCGAGCCGCACATCGATCATGGTCATGCCGGCCGTGCTGACTGTCGCCACCACTACATCATCGACCTCGATACGCAAAGCCGGCATGATCCGCTCCCTATTTGGCGGCTGGCTGGAAGCCGTCGGTGCCGATGTCGAGCTCCGTCACGTCGCCATATTTTTTGGCGACGTCGCGGATATCGTCAGCCTTGCCGATCAACACCGTTTGCAGGTTGTTGCGCGGGAAGTGCTGGTTCACCAGTGCCTTGGCGCGCTCGGGCGTAAGGCTGTCGACGTCGCGCGTAAAGTTGTCGATCTGCTCGCGGCCGACGTTGGACGCGTACATATCGCCGAGCAGCCCGGCCAGTTGTTCGCCGGTTTCATAGCGTGGCGGGAACTGGCCCTTCACGTACGCCTTGGCCGAATCGAGCGTGGCCTTGTCGATCCCCTTTTCCCACAGGCGCTGGTAGGTCTTGTGCGCCAGGGCCAGCGCATCGCCGGTCTTGGCTGACGCTGTGAAACTCGAGATGGCAAAGGTGCCGGTTTGCGACAGCACGCTGAACTGGCTGTTGGCGCCGTAGGTCAGGCCGGAGTTCACGCGCAGTTCGTCGTTGAGCCATGACGTGAAGCGTCCGCCCAGGATGGTGTTGAGCACTTGCAGCGGCACGTAGTCGGCGTCGTTACGGGCAATGCCGGCGCCGCCGATCAGGAACGTGGTCTCGATGGCGTCGGGCTTGTTCACCAGCCACACCCGCGACTTGTCGGCTTGTACTTTACCGTTGTCCTGCTGCTGCGGCGCCGGGCCGGCAGCTTTCCACGCGCCGAACAGCGACTCGATCTGGCGGCGCATCTCGTCCTTCTGGAAGTCGCCCACCACCACGATGGCGGCGTTGTCCGGACGGTAGAACTGGCCGTAGTAGCGCTGCACGTCGGCCTGCTTGAGTGCGCTGACGCTGCCCACCGTGCCGCTGGCGGGAATGCCGTACGGCGCGCTGCCGAACAGCATGGCGCGGTAATACGTGTTCACCACGTTGCGCGGCGCTTCCTTGGCTTGCTTGAGACCGATGACCTTGCGGTCGCGCAGCTTGGCCAGTTCGGCTTCGTCGAACGACGGCTGCTGGACGATTTCGGCAAACAGCGGCAGCAGGGCGGCGGCGTCCTTGCGGGCGAAGTTGGCTTGTACCGTGCTGGCTTCGGCGCCGGCGCCGCCGGCCAGGCGTGCACCGCGGAAGTCGAACGCCTCGTCGATGGCCTTCTTGTTGCGGGACGTGGTGCCGAGCAGCAGGGCGTCGCCGGTGAGGTTGGACAGGCCCGGCTGCGCGGCGTCGTTGACGGCGCCGGCCTTGACCACGGCGCGCACCGAGATCAGCGGCACTTCGTGACGTTCCATCAAGTACACGGTCAGGCCGTTGGGCAGCTTGACGGTTTCGAATGCGGGCAGGCGGAATTCGGCAGCGGTGGCGGTGGCCGGCAGTGTGGCGGCGGCCAGCACGGTGCCCGCTGCCAAAACAGCTATCTTGGTGTAAGTCATGTAATCAGTCCTCCTTCGCAGCAAGCACACCGACGGTGCGCTGCGACTTTTTCAGGTATTTGGCGGCCACGGCCTGGATGTCGGCGGGCGTGAGCTTGGCGTACGCGGCGGGGGCGTCGAACATTTTCTTGTAGTCGCCGAAGAACATCTCGTAATTGCCCAGTTGCTGGGCCTTGCCGTTGATGGTTTCCTGCTCGCGGTACAGGCTGACCAGCTTCTGGTTGCGCACCTTGTCGAGTTCCTCGGCGGTGACGCCGTCCTTGACCACTTTATCGAGCTCGGCCAGCACCGCTTTTTCCAGCGTGCCCGGATCGACCTTGGCGGCCGCCACGGCAAACACGTACAGCAGGCCCGGATCGAAACCTTCGGCGGCATTGGCCGACACTTGCGTGGCCAGTTGCTGCTCGACCAGCGCCTTGTACAGGCGCGAGGTCTTGCCGTCGGCCAGTATGCTTTGCAGCACTTCCAGCGCGTAGTAGTCGGGGCTGTTGGCCGCCGGGATCTTGAAGGCGACCGCGAGGTTGGGCGACGTCGCCGATTCCTTGGTCACGAAAATGCGGCGCTCGCCGGTTTGCGGCGGCTCCACCGTGCGCACGGCCGGTGGCGGTGCGCCTTTCGGAATCTTGCCGAAGTAGCGCGTGGCCAGCTTCTTCACTTCCTCGGCCTTGACGTCGCCGACGATCACCGCCACCGCGTTATTCGGTGCGTAGTACGTTTTGAAGTAATGTTCGAGGTCTTGCTGGGTCCAGGCCTTGATGTCGGACTCGTGGCCGATCACGGGCCAGGAATACGGGTGGGCCGAGAAGGCCACGCCATTGACGGCCTGGTGCAGGGCGCGGATATTCGAGTTTTCCAGGCCGGTGCTGCGCTCGGACAGCACCACGCCGCGTTCGCTGGCGACCATTTTCGGATCGATGTTCAGGTGGGCGATACGGTCGCTCTCGAGCGTGAAGATGGTTTCCAGCGAGCTGGCCGGGAACCAGTCCTGGTACACGGTCAGGTCGTTGCTGGTATAGGCGTTGTTGGAGCCGCCCTTGGCTTCCATGGTGCGGTCGAACATTTTCGGGCCGAAGTTTTTCGAGCCGTTGAACATCATGTGTTCAAAGAAGTGCGACAGGCCCGTGGTGCCGGGCGCCTCGTTGCGCGAACCGACTTTCCAGAACGTGTACATATTGGCGTTGGGGATGGTGTGCGATTCCAGCACGATAAACTTCATGCCGTTGGCCAGCGTGAAGGTCTGCACCTCGTCGGCCAGGTTCGCTTCCTTGGCCTGCGCGGTGGCGGCCATGCCAAGCAGTATGCTGGCGGCCAGGACTTTCCATTTCATATGCGCTCCTTGTATTGAAGCATAAAGCATACGATATCCGGCAATATTGTCGTTAATTATTTGCGGATGGCAAGCTTAGCGGATAGCATGACAGGAACTAAAAACCAGGGAGCAGCAGATGGAAAAACCGATGGCCTGGGTCGCTCACGAGTTGAGCATGACCGTGCTGATGACGCCCGATATGGCCAATTTCTCCGGCAACGTCCACGGCGGCACCATTTTGAAATACCTCGACAGCGTGGCCTATGCCTGCGCCAGCCGCTACTGCGGCAGCTACACGGTGACCTTGTCGGTGGACCAGGTGATGTTTTTGCAGCCGATCCACGTGGGCGAGCTGGTGACGTTCCTGGCGTCGATCAATTACACCGGTAACACGTCGATGGAAGTGGGCATCCGCGTGGTGACCGAGAACATCCAGAAGCGCCTGGTCCGCCACGCCAACAGCTGTTACTTCACCATGGTAGCCGTGGACGAACACCGCAAGCCGCTGCCGGTACCGAAACTGGTGCTGGAAACCGACGAACAAAAGCAGCGCTGGGAGCAGGCGCTGCGCCGCAAGCACGCGCGCCAGATGGTGCACGGCGAACGCAAAAAATAAGCTGTCCACAGCGCCGCCAGGCGCAGCGCGCCGTCGGTCGAGATCACTTTTTGAGGCGTGGCGCCAGGTGCTCCAGTACCAGCCGGCATGACTGATCGAGCGCGATGGTGGAAGTGTCGAGCGCAAGCGCCGGTTGCATCGGCGCCTCGTACGGCGCCGAAACGCCGGTAAATTCCGCGATCAGCCCGGCGCGCGCCTTTTGATACAAACCCTTGGGATCGCGCTGCTCGCACACTGCGCCTGGCGTGCTGATCCAGGTTTCGATGAACAACTGGTCGCCGATGATCTCGCGCGCCAATGCGCGGTCGGACCGTTGCGGCGAGATGAAGGCGCAGAGCACGATCAGGCCGGCATCGTTCATCAGGCGCGCCACTTCCGCTGCACGGCGGATGTTTTCCTGGCGGTCGGCCGGCGAAAAGCCGAGGTCGCGGTTCAGGCGGCGGCGCAGCACATCGCCGTCGAGCACGGTGACGTGGTGGCCGGCTGCGGCCAGCTGCGCTTCGAGCGCAAACGCCACCGTCGATTTGCCGGCGCCACTGAGGCCCGTGAGCCAGACCGTGAAGCCGCGCTGGCGGGCTGGCCCGGCGGTTGTCGCCCGGTGGTTGTTCATCGCAGGGCCGCTGGCAGGTTAGTGCGCATGGATCGAAGCCAGGACTCGGCCATAAATATTGTCAGCCGTAATTATAGCGGCCCAAATCAAGCCCTTACTTCTTGGGCACCCGCGTCAGGAACACCAGGGCCGCGGCGACCAGCGACGCCGCCGCCAGCCCATACAGGCCGCCCTGGATCGAACCGGTCTTCTGCTCGAGATAGCCGAAGGTGGTCGGCGCCACGAAGCCGCCCAGGTTGCCCAGCGAGTTGATCAGCGCGATCACGGCCGCAGCGATGCGGGCGTCCAGGTATGCTTGCGGAATCGGCCAGAACAGCGCGGAAGCCGCCTTGAAGCCGATACCGGCAAAGCAGATCGCCACGAACGCGAATACGGGGCCACCGACGGTGGACATGAACATGCCGGTTGCCGCGATCACCAGGGCTATCGCCACCCACATCTGCTGGTGCTTGAAGCGGGCGGCCAGCGAAGCGAACATATACATGGCCGCGATCGAGATAATCCACGGAATCGAGTTGAACAGGCCGATCTGGAAATCGGTGTAGTGTCCCATCTTCTTGATGATGCTCGGCAGCCAGAATGTGGCGCCGTAGATGGTGAGCTGGATGGCGAAATAGATGAAGCAGAACAGCGCAATGCGGCTATCGCGCAGCAGCGAGAACATGCTGACGTGGCCCGGCTTCGATTTTTCGCGCTCCTTTTGCTCGGCCGCGATCACGGTTTCCAGCTCACGGCGCTCGGCATCGGTCAGCCACTTGGCGTCGCTCGGTTTCGAATCAAGGCAGAACCACACCACAAAACACAGCAGGATCGACGCCACGCCTTCGATGATGAACATCCATTGCCAGCCGTGCAGGCCACCGCCCTCGATTTGCAGCAGCGCGCCCGACAATGGACCGGACACCACCGACGCCAGCGCCGAACCGCTGAGGAAAATCGCCATCGCCTTGCCGCGCTCGGCATTGGGCAGCCACTGGGTAAAGTAATACACCACGCCCGGGAAGAAGCCAGCCTCGGCCACGCCCAGCAGGAAGCGCATCACGTAAAACGACGTCTCGCCCTGCACGAAAGCCATGCCGGTGGCGACGATGCCCCAGGTGGCCATGATGCGGGTGAGCCAGGCCTTGGCGCCGAAGCGCTGTTGCAGGATATTTGACGGCACCTCGAACAGCGCGTAGGCGAGGAAGAAAACCCCGGCGCCGAAGCCGAACGCAGCCGCGCCGATGCCCAGGTCCGCCTCCAGGTGGGTACGGACGAAGCCGATGTTGACACGGTCGATGTAGTTGGCGATGAACATCACCACGAACAACGGCAGGATGCGCCACTTGATCTTGCTGACCGCGCTGGCCAGCACGCTCGATGGCGCGCCGGCGGCGGTGGGTAAAACTGTACTCATGTTGCAGTCTCCTCAAACTTGCATGAATCGGATGATCAGCGCACCAGGCAGGGCTTTTTGTTATCGAATTTCCAGCCTGGAATCAGGTACTGCATGGCGACGCCGTCGTCGCGGGCGCCCAGGCCCATGTTCAGGTACAGCTGGTGGCCAGCTTCCAGCGCCTCGAGGTCGAGTTCCACGCCCAGGCCCGGGGTGGTGGGTACTTGCACCTTGCCGCCTTCGATCTGGAACGGGTTGCGGGTCAGGTGCTGGCCGTCCTGCCAGATCCAGTGGGTGTCGATGGCGGTGATCTTGCCCGGCGCTGCGGCGGCCACGTGGGTGAACATCGCCAGCGAGATATCGAAGTGGTTGTTCGAATGCGAACCCCAGGTCAGGCCCCATTCGTGGCACATCTGCGCCACCCGTACCGAGCCCTGCATGGTCCAGAAGTGCGGGTCGGCCAGCGGAATGTCGACCGATTGCAGCGAGATCGCGTGCTGCATCTCGCGCCAGTCGGTGGCGACCATATTGGTGGCGGTGAGCAGACCGGTGGCGCGGCGGAATTCGGCCATCACTTCGCGGCCGGAAAAGCCGTTCTCGGCGCCGCACGGATCTTCGGCGTAGGCCAGCACATCGTGCTGGTCGCGGCACAGGCGGATTGCGTCCTTGAGCAGCCAGCCGCCGTTGGGGTCGAGCGTGATGCGCGCCTGCGGGAAGCGTTCATGCAGCGCGGTGACGGCCGCGATCTCGTCCTCGCCACGCAGCACGCCGCCTTTCAGTTTGAAGTCCTGGAAGCCGTAGCGCTCGTATGCTGCTTCGGCCAGGCGCACCACCGCTTCCGGTGTCAGCGCTTTTTGATGGCGCAGGCGCAGCCAGGCGTCTTCATTGTCGGGATCGGCCGCGTAGGGCAGGTCGGTGTCGTTGCGGTCGCCGATGTAGAACAGGTAGCCGAGCATTTCCACCTCGGTGCGCTGCTGGCCGTCGCCAAGCAGGGCTGCCACCGGCACGCCCAGGTGCTGGCCGAGCAGGTCGAGCAGCGCCGCTTCGAGCGCGGTGATGGCGTGGATGGCGATGCGCAGGTCGAACGTCTGCAGGCCACGGCCGCCGGCGTCGCGCCCGGAAAACGCCGTGCGCGCAGCGTTGAGGATGGCCTTGTAGTTGCCGATGCTGTGGCCGATCACCAGCTCTTTGGCATCTTCCAGGGTCTGGCGGATTGCTTCGCCGCCCGGAACTTCACCGACGCCGGTGTGGCCGGCATTGTCGGTGAGGATGACGATGTTGCGGGTGAAGTAGGGGCCGTGGGCGCCGCTGAGGTTGAGCAACATGCTGTCGCGTCCGGCAACCGGGACCACGCGCATGGCAGTGATGATGGGAGTGTCGTTGTGGGTCTGGCTGGTCATCTTGCATCCTTGGTTGTTCTTGAAATGATTGCGCTGTCATTAAATGGTAGCGATGTCATTTGCAAATATCAACTTAAATTTACGAGACTTACGCATTTTTTTATGATTGAAGTAAATGATAGAAAATGATGTGTTGCTATATAATCTGGCACATGACCATCAAAAATGACCAATCCGACTTGCGCGTTCTGCGCACCGCCAACGCCGACATTCCGGTCAGCGGCGCCACGCTGGCCGATGTGGCCAAGGTAGCCGGCGTGTCGCCGATCACGGTATCGCGCGCCCTCAACCAGCCGCAGCTGGTGCGGCCGAACACGCTGGCGCGGGTACAGGAGGCGGTGCAGCAGACCGGCTACGTGAAAAACATGATGGCCGGCGCACTGGCTTCCAATCGCAGCAAGCTGGTGTCACTGGTGATTCCCAGCATCGCCACGCCGATCTTTGCCGAAATGGTGGAAGCTGTGACCGATACGCTGACCCAGGCCGGTTACCAGTTGCTGCTGGGCTTGTCACGCTACGAGCCGTGGCGCGAGGAAGTGCTGGTCGAAACCATCCTCAGCCGCCGCCCGGACGGCATCATCGTTACCGGTACGCTGCATACGGATAACACGCGGCGGCGGCTGGAGCTGTCCGGCGTGCCGGTGGTGGAGGCGTGGGACATGGCGTCGTCGCCGATCGACATGGTGGTGGGCTTTTCACACGAAGAAGTGGGACAGGCCACCGCGCACCATTTATTGGAACGCGGCTACCGCCGCATCGCGATTTTGGCTGTCAACGACCCGCGCGGCGCGCGCCGCAACCAGGGGCTGCAGGCGGAACTGGCGCGCCACGGCGTGGCGGTGGCGGCGGTGCAACTGATGCCGCTGCCCACCACCTTGCAACTGGGCCGCGAAGGTCTGGCGCAATTGCTGGCGCAGGCGCCCGATCTCGACGCCGTCGTGTGCAGTTCCGATACGCTCGCGCACGGCGTGCTGACCGAGGCGGTCAGCCGGGGGCTCGAGGTGCCGGGCCAGGTGGCCGTGATTGGTTTTGGCGATCTGAATTTCGCAGCCCACACGTATCCGCCGCTCTCGACCATCCATGTCGATGGCCGCAACATCGGCACCGTGGCGGCGCAATTGCTGCTGGACCGGCTCGATGGCGGCAACCAGGTGCGTCCGCGCGTGATCGATACCGGCTTCGAGCTGGTTCACCGGGCCAGTACCTGATCGGCCCGCGTCTGCGAGCCGTTACGCCGATGCGGTGCGGCGCAACTGCCACACCACGCGGTACGCCAGCAGCCGGTTGAGCAGCGGCCGCCACGGCAACGACCGTTGTCCCGCCAGCCCACGCTGCATTGCCAGCGCAGGCGACGGCTGCGCGCCCGGCACCGCAAACCAGATCCGGTTATTGCCCGCCACCCCGCGCAAGGTGCAGATCCTGCCGCCGAACGCGTGCCGCAGGCGCCGCAGCATGACGCCATACGACGGGTCGTAACTGAAAATATTGGTTACCAACACGCCGCCGGGGCGCAGCGCGCGGCGGCAGTCGGCGTAAAAGGCGGCGCTGCCCAGCGGCGCCGGCAGGCCGTGTTCGTCGAAACCGTCCACCAGCAGCACGTCGGCGCTGCCGCGCAACTGGCGCATGTAGCTGGCGGCGTCGGCGTGGACAATGCGCAGCCGGTCGTCATCGGGCGGGATGGCGAAGTGATTGCGCAGGGCAATCACGTCGGCCCGTAATTCCAGCACGGTGATGCGCGCGTGAGGCAGGTAGCGGTAGCAGAACTTGGCCAGCGAACCGCCGCCCAGGCCCACCATCACGATGTGCGCCGGCTGCGGCTGGAACAGGGTAAAACACATCATGGCGCGGCAGTACGCAAGCACCAGGTCGTCGGGGTGCGAGAGCTTCATCTCGCTTTGCACCATGCCTGGACGAAATTCCAGCAGGCGGCGATTGCCACGGGTGTGGACCTGGGGGCGGGGATCGGGTGGCGTCAAGTGTCTGAAAAATCCGGGATGTCGATTTATAGTAGCATGCGGCCGTCACTTTCATTTACAGAAGGAAAATTTCTAGGTAAATTGGCGGGGCACCGCCACGGGCGGACCACACGCAAAACCGGAGAACCACGATGTTTTTAGATCACCCCACGCTGACCGCCACCAACAGTATTACTGAACCCGACCGTATCGAGCGCCTGACCCGCGTGTACGGTTACGTGGTGGCGCTGGCCGACCTGTCGGGCCACCAGAGCTTTATTGAAAAAGTCAGCCAGCTGCACGATCACAAGGGCACGCTGATCGTGTTCTGGCACGACAGCCCCAACGAGGACGAAAAAGAACTGTTTTCCAAGGCCTGGGCCAGCAAGATGGGCGACGGCACCACCAACGTCGAACACGAGGTCTGAGTCGCCCCCGGTCATGGAGATCAAGACGCTGGTCCTGGCGCTGGCGCTGGGCAATCTCAGCCTGTGCGTGGCGCTGTTCTTTTTCGAGCAGCCCGCCGGCGCCGCTACTGCGGCGCGCGGCAATGCCACGTGGGCACGCGCCCGGCAACTGCAGGCATTGGCCTGGGGCCTGGTGTACCTGCGCGGCACGCTCCCCGATTTCCTGACCATTCCCTTTGCCAATACCCTGCTGCTGGCCGGCTTTGCGCTGGACGCGGCGGCGCTGTGGGAGCAGGCCGGCCGGCGCATCTGGCGCCGCTACCTGCTGCCCGTGCTGCTGATCGCGGTGGCGGCCTTTGTCGGCGCCTGGCTGCTGCAACGCACGCCACCCGAGCGGCAGGCGATTTCCTCGCTGTCCATCGGCTTCTTTGTCGCTGCCGGCGCCGGCGCGCTGGGCCGGGGCTGGTCGGCCGGCACGCTGCTGCGCCGCTACCTGGTGGTCAGCACGGTGGTGCTGGCGCTGGCAGTCGTTGCGCGCGGCCTGCTGGTGCTGCTCCTGCCCAATGGCTGGTCCTGGGTCAGCCCGGAGCTGGTGCAGGGCATGGGCCTGGTCGCCTTGTACCTGGTCATGCTGGGCAATGGTTTCGGCTACCTGCTGCTGGTGCGCCAGCGCCTGCAAAATGAGCTGGAACGGCTGGAAGTGATCGATCCTTTGACGTCCGCGCTGAACCGGCGCGGCTTCCACCAGGCGCTGGCGCCGTGGCTGGCGCTGGCGCGCCGGCCCGGTCAGCCTACCGCGCTGGTGATCGTCGATCTCGACGATTTCAAGCGCGTCAACGACCATTACGGCCACCTGGCCGGCGACCAGGTGCTGGTCGCCATGGCGGACGCTTGCAAGCGGCAACTGCGTGACAGCGACACCCTGGGCCACCTGGGGGGCGGCGAATTCGCCATCCTGCTGCCGCGCACCGCGCTCGACGATGCGCTGCTGGTCGCCGAACGCGTGCGTGGCGCGCTGGCCGCGCAACCGGTCAAGGCCGAAAAAGCCATCATCAACCTCACCGCCAGCCTGGGCGCCACTGTCATGCGCGCCGACGACACTACCGTGGGCCTGTTCCAGCGCGCCGACCTGGCATTACGCCAGGCCCGCGCCGCCGGCGGCAACCAGGTGACCGCGCATGCTGCCGATAGCGCCGCCACGCTCGACGCCTGAGCGCCGGGACACCTGGCCAATTTATCCCGCAAGGCGGACGCGATTGTCATCATGCCGTCACAAGTACGGCATATCGTGATAGCATTTTTAAAATCATCTAAATCGTTTAGTTAAATTTTTTCCGCCGGCATGCGCCGGGCGGGCATGGGTTCATATTATGTATGCAGCAGTAGACCTGGGTTCCAACAGCTTCCGCCTCCACATCGGCAAACACGATGGCGATGCAATCCGCGTGCTCAAAAGCGTGCGCGAACCGATCCGCCTGGCCGCCGGCCTCGACGACAAGGGCAACCTCACCCCGGCCGCCATGCAGAACGCGCTGGCGTGCCTGCGCAACTTCCGCGAGGTGCTGGCCGGCTACAAGCTCGACGCGGTGCGCGTGGTGGCCACGTCGGCCATGCGGGTGGCGCGCAATTCGGCCGTTTTCCTGCCCGAGGCCGAGCAGGCCATCGGCTACCCGATCGAGATCATCTCCGGCGAGGAAGAAGGGCGCCTGATCTACATGGGCGTGGCGAGCGCCGTGGCGGCGCCGGGCGAGCGGCGGCTGGTGATCGACATCGGCGGCGGCTCCACCGAGCTGATACTGGGGCGCGGCCAGGAAATCGAAAAGGTCGAATCGTTCAGCGTGGGCACGGTCAAGCAAAGCCTGTCGTTTTTTGTTGGCGGGCGGGTGGACGGTCCCTCGTTCGAGGCGGCCATCCTGTCGGCGCGCAGCCATTTCGAGGATGCCGCGCCGCCTTACCGGCCGCAGTTCTGGAAGCAGTGCTACGGCTCGTCCGGCACTGCGCGCACGATTGCCGACATCATCATCAAGAACGGCATCGGCAAGGAGGTCAATGCCGATACGCTGTCCGCGCTCAAGCAGCGCTTCATCGAATTCAGCCACGTGAGCAAGATCGACATGCCCGGCCTGCGGCCCGACCGCGCCAGCACCATCATCGGCGGCCTGGCGATCCTGATCGGCCTGGTGCGCGAGCTCGGCATCCCGGTGGTACAGCCGATCGAGGCGGGCCTGCGCATGGGTGTGATGTGGGATTTGCACCTGCGCTCGACCAAGCGCGACCGCCGCGAGCAGTCGGTGCAGGCGTGCGTGGAAAAATTCCACGTCGATCAGCGCCGCGCCAACCGGGTGGCCGACGACGCGCTGGCGCTGTACGCGCAAACCAAGCCGTCGTGCGAGGTCTATACGCGCCACCTGTACTGGAGCGCGCTGCTGCACGAGGTGGGACTGGTGGTGTCGCACACCGGCTACCACAAGCACGCGTGCTACATGATCGAAAATGCCGATCTGCCGGGATTTACCACGCGCGAGCAAAAGCTCATGAGCCGGCTGGTGGTGGCGCACAAGGGCAACTTGCGCAAGGTGTCGGAGATGATCGAGGAAGTCGATATCGCCAAGGCGGTGGTGGCGTTCCGGCTGGCGGTGCTGTTCATGCACTCGCGCATCGACATCGACTTCAGCCTGGTCAAGCTGCGCATGAAGAGCCGCATCGAGCTCGACATTCCGCGCGAATGGGTGGCCGACCATCCCACGCTGTCGTACTGGCTCGAAAAAGAACAGGAACACTGGGACGACGTGGGCGTGGATTTCACCATCAGAACCACCGGATGATTGCTGAAAATGCCAGCACATTTGCGATTGCACAAGCAAAATTCCTGTAAATGATATATATTGTTTATATCGTTGGATAATTTTGGAGCCTGTATGAATAAAACTATTGATGAACAAGTGATCGACAAAACGCCTTCAAGCAAAGCCGCTGTGAATGCTGTGCCAGCCAAGCCTGCCGAAGCGAAAGTCGAGTCCGCACCGGTTGCCAAGCCAGCCGCCGTGAAGCCTGCTGCCGCCAAAACGGTCGCCGCCAAGCCGGCAGTTGCCAAGCCTGCAGTCGCCAAGACCGCTGTGGCCCAAGCTGCTGCCGCCAAGCCAGCCGCTGTCAAGGCAGTTGCCGCCAAGCCTGCCGCCGCCAAAGCCGCTGCTGCCAAGCCTGCTGCAACCAAGGCCGCCGCTGCCAAGCCAGCCGCCGCAGCCGCCACTAAAGCCGCCGCCAAGCCGGTGACCAAAGCTGCCGCCAAGCCAGCAACCGTTAAACCAGCAGCCGCCAAGGTCGCGCCGAAGGCTGCCGCCAAGCCAGCCACGAAAGCCGCTGCCAAGGCCGCACCGAAGGCGGCTGCCAAGCCTGCCGTGAAAGCATCGAAGCCAGCAACCAAGCAAGCAACCAAGCCAGCCGCCAAGACCGCAGCAGTGGAAGCCGGCGCCGACAAAGCCCGCAAGGACAAGCTGGTGCGCGACAGCTTCACCATGCCCGAGCAAGAGTACGCGGTGCTTGGCCAGGTCAAGAAGACCTGCCTGAAAGCCGGTATCGAGATCAAGAAAAGCGAACTGCTGCGTATCGGCGTTGCGCTGATCAGCCAGATCGATCTGGCCACCCTGAAAAAAGTGCTGGCCAGCCTGCCGCAACTGAAAACCGGCCGTCCAAAGAAGTCCTGATGGAGGAAACACTGATCTGAATACAACAGATCGGCGCATGTCACGGAAATGACATTTTTCTGTCATTTCCTTGAAGTATTCGATGGTTACGCTTGCTTCGTCACCCACACAAAGGATGAAGCATGCAAACCTCGATCTTACAAGCTGCGAACCTCCCAGCGGACGTCCGTCCCGCTTCCGGCAAGCTGGTGCTGAGCATGGCAAGCACGCCGGAAGAGCTGCACGAAGTGCAGCGCCTGCGCTATAAAGTCTTCATCGAAACCATGGGCCTGTCTTCGCTCGAGAGCCCCGATGGCCTCGACAGCGACGAATTCGACGCCTATTGCGACCACCTGATCGTGCGCGATGTCGATACCCTCAAAGTCGTCGGTACTTACCGCCTGCTGAGCGCCACCCGCGCCCGCAAGCTGGGCCGCCTGTATTCCGAAGGCGAGTTCGATCTTGGCCGCCTCAATCACCTGCGCGGCCGCATGGTGGAAGCGGGCCGCGCCTGCATCCATCCCGCTTACCGTGGCGGCAGCGTGATCATGTTGCTGTGGTCCGGCCTGGCCGAGTACATGCGCCGGGAAAACTGCGATTACCTGATCGGCTGCGCCAGCATCAGCCTGGCCGATGGCGGCCATAATGCTGTCGCCGTCTATCAGCAACTGATCGGCAAGCACCTCGCTCCCCTCGAATACCGCGTCACGCCGCACCTGCCTTTCCCGTTCGGCAAGCTGGAAGCGGCGCAAAAGCCGCAAGTGCCAGCGCTGCTCAAGGGCTATATGCGCTCGGGCGCGTGGATTTGCGGCGAACCGGCCTGGGATCCGGATTTCGAAAGCGCCGACCTGTTCCTGATGATGCCGCTGGCGAACCTCGATGCACGTTATGCCCGCCACTACGGCGTGGGCGGCGAGCCGCTGGCAGCGTAACCGCCCCGTCTTTGGCGATACGCCGCCCCTGCCATGTCGGGATGGCGCCTGGCAGGGACCAACCCAGTCCGGTTCTGCGCGGTACAATCGAGCCTTGTACGACTACGCGGGGCGGCAATGAAACTCGACCAGGAAACAGAACGCAGCGGCATCCAGCAGCGCCCGGTGCTGCGCCATCGCGGCATCACGCCCGAGGGCGCCACCGCCACCACCGACCAGGTGGCGGAAGAACTGCCGGTGGCGCTGGTTTTTAACGGCATCTCGCACGCGGTGATGATGGTCACGCCGCGCGACCTGCAGGCCTTTGCCATGGGCTTCGCGCTGACCGAGGGCCTGGTGGGCAGGCCGTCCGACGTGTTCGACATCGAGGTGCAGGAACACGCGCGCAGCGTAGAGGTGGCGCTGACCATCGCGCAGGAAGACTTCATGCTGCTCAAGCAGCAGCGCCGGTCGATGGCGGGGCGCAGCGGTTGCGGCGTGTGCGGAGTCGAGAGCCTGGAACTGATCGACGTTGCGCCGCCGCGCATCGACGCCGCGCCATTGCACGACGACGTTACGCTGGCGCCGGCCATCGCCCGCGCTGCGGCCGGACTGGGCGCGCACCAGCACCTGATGCGCGCCACCGGCGGCGTCCATGCCGCCGCCTGGTGCGACGCCAGCGGCGCCGTGCTGCGCGTGTGCGAAGACGTGGGCCGCCACAACGCCATGGACAAGCTGATCGGCTACCTGGCGCTCGAGCGCGTGGATATGACCCAAGGCTTTGTATTCATGTCGAGCCGCGCCAGCTATGAGCTGGTACGCAAGGCCGCGCGCCTGAACATCCCCATGCTGGCCACCATTTCGGCGCCCAGCACCCTGGCGATCGACGTCGCGCTGGCAGCCGGCATCAAGCTGGTGAGCTTTTGCCGCAAGGAAGATTGCGTCGAATACACCTGACCGGTTTTACCTGCACTAAACGAGGCCGAGATCGCGCCCCCTGGTGCCGAAGATGGTTTCCACCTGGCCGCTGTTCAAGCCGTACATGCGCGCCAGCAGGCCGCCGAACATGGCGCGGTATTCGTTGAGCACCGGGTAGTCGCGGTTCTGGAACAGGGTTTTCTGTTCCAGCGCGATCTGCTCGCCGCGCACCGCGTTGCCGCGCACGCCGCCACCGAGCACCCAGTACACCGAGCCGTGGCCGTGATCGGTGCCGCGATTGCCGTTTTCGCGGAAGGTGCGGCCGAATTCGCTGACCACCACCACGACCGTGTCCTTCCATTCTGGCCCCATCTCCTGGGCGAAGCCTGCCAGGCCGCGTCCCAGTTCCTCGAAGCGGTTGGACAGGTAGCCCGCGCCGTTGCCCTGGCCGACGTGGGTGTCCCAGCCGCCCACGTCAACAAAACCGACGTTGTATTTCTCTTTCATCAGCCTGGCGATGCGGCGCGCTTCCAGCTCGAAGCCCTTGGCGGTGATGGCGTTGCGGTTGGCCGCGTCCATTTCGCCTATCATCTGCTTCATCACGTCCTCGCGCACCACGAAACCCTCGCGCGCCTGCGACGCCAGCGGACTGCCGTCGTACATGGCGGCGATCATGCGGGCCTGGCGGGCATCGACCTGCGGCTTGCCGAGCGAGCGCAGCGCCATATTGGGCAACTGCGCCGTGCCCTGCATGATCAGCGGCAGCTGGTCGGTGAACGAAATGGCGCTGGCGCGGTCGGCATTGAGCGTGGTGGCCAGGCGGTTCAAGAAGCCGGAGCGGTAGTTGCGCGTGCCTTGCAGCGGTTGCCCCAGTTCGATGCTGTCCTGGGTTTCGAAGTGGCTGCGCGAGAGGTCCTCGGTGCCGGCAAACGGCACGAACGCCGCTTCGCCGCTGGTAAACAGCGGATAGATGGTGTCGCGCAGCGCCGGGTGCAAGCCCCAGTCGGCATTGATGGCCAGCGCCGACTTCAAATCGTCGGACGGCCTGGGGATGGCGATGTTGGGCCGCACCTGGTAGTAATATTCGCTCGCGATCGGCACCAGCAGGCTGGTGGCGTCGTAGCCGCCGCGCATGAAGACGAACAGCAGGCGGGTCTTGCTGGCCGGTGCGGCCCACAGGTTGCCGGCGGCGGTGGCTGCAAGGGGCAGTGCGGCCAGCGATTTGAGCAGGGTGCGGCGTTCCATGGTGATCTCCTTGGTTTAACGGTGCATCAGTTCCGGTGACGACAGCAGCAGGGTGTTCCATTCCTGCGGCGAGGTTGCCTGTTCCAGTGCCCGGCGCGTGTTCGGCGCCAGGGTTTGCTGCAAGGACTGGTAGTAAAAGGCGCTGGCCAGTTGCGGGAACGCCGCGCGTTCCTGCGGCTGCGGCCCCTCGGTCTTGAACAGTCCCGCGTTGCCCGAGCCGATGGCCTTGGCGATCTCGAACCGGGTGGTCATCTGGCCCGGGCTGGCCCAGCCGGGCTGGGTGAGCGCATAGCCGTCCGGCGTCTGCCGGCCGTACAGCGGCTGCGCCATGCGGTTCAGCCATCCCAGCATTGGCGCGGTGTTGAGCACCACCTTGTCGTCGTAGGTCAGGCGCACGGCCGCGACCACGTAGTGCACCGGGTCCTTGAATTTCTTGCCGAGCGACTCGGCAAACTCGGTCGATGTGAGCATGGTGCGCATGACCGCCGCAATGTCGCCGTCGGACGACTGGAATACCGCAGCCATGCGGGCCACCAGTGCCGGCGGCGGTTCGTCGGCGACGAAATACACGGCCAGCTTGCGGCTGATGAAGCGTGCTGCGGCCGGACTGCGGCACAGGCGGTCGAGCGCCTCGTCCACTTCGACCAGGCCGCGTCCCTTGACCGGCTGCCCGAGGAACTGCTTGTTGCCGTAGTCGTGGCGGTTGGGATTGAACTCGAACAGGCCGCTGCGCACGTACTGCGACTGCAGTTCCTTTTTCACCTTCGGTGCCGTATCGCCCAAGTTGACCCCGACGCCGGTGAGGATGCGCGCCAGCTCCTGCACGTCGCGCTGGCTGTAGCCGCCATCCACGCCCAGCGTGTGCAGCTCCATCAGCTCGCGTGCATAGTTTTCGTTGATGCGGTTGGCGGCGTTCTGTTCGTTGTCCAGGTAGCGGATCATGGCCGGATGACGCACGGTGGCGCCCAGCAGGTCGCGGAACTTGCCCAGCGCGTGCGGCCGGATCGCGGTTTCTTCGTAGTCGCCCACCAGCGCGCGCAGGTTGCTCTTGCCCGCGTGGACGTTAAAATGGTTCATCCAGAACCACGTCATTTGCTCCTGCAACTGGTTGGGTGAATACAGGTCGCGCAGCAGCGAGCGCGTGGCCGCCTCGCGCGCCAGGTTGTTCATTGCCTGCTGGTAAGCCTTTTGCGCGGTTTTCTTTTCATCGTCGTCGGCGATCTTGTCGGCGTCCTTGCGCTGTTGTTCCAGGTCCGCCACCAGCTGCGGCAGCGGCTTGCTGGCGATGGTCAAAACGTCGATCTGGGCCTGGGCCGTGGTCGGCAATGATGCCGGGGACGGCCGCAACTGCTGCTCCAGCCACGTATCGTAGCCCAGCGCCTGCGCCTGCTGCCAGGTGCCCTGGTTGACGCCCCAGCTCACGCGGTTGACGGCGGCGGGCAATTGCGCGGACGTGATGCTGGCGGCGCCAGCAGTGCCGGGAGCGCGGTCGCCGGTGGCGGCACAGCCGGCCAGCAGCGTGGTCGCGCTAGCGAATAGCGTGATGATCAAGGTGCGCATCGTGTTGGTGTTGGTTTGCATGGCGTGTCCCGGAACGCTAATGACGGAAGAGTATGCCAAATTGAAGGCCCTGCTATATTTCTTTTGTGTAGGGTGCAACAAATTGTTACCGGGAGACGGGACGTGTGGGCACTGCCGGGAGATAAAACTGGAGGGGGGAGAGTAATGCAGCTGTCAGCGGGGTTTGGGCTGAAGCATGATCGCATTGGGGGCGCCGGTTACCGCATGCCGGCGCCTGGCATAGCAAGATCAGCGAAGCTGTTCAATGCATTGAGGCGGTCGACAGATCTTTTAATTCACGGATGCTGATATCTGACTTCTCGTGCATCCGCAGCAAAATCGTGGCACCCACTGCCAACTTACGGTGGCGGATTTTGCTGATGATCGGCGGCTGAACTTCCAAAACGCGGCACAACTCTGCATCGTTTTTAAGGTTCATCTTTTCGATCAAAGTATCGAGTAACTTGTTCGGAACAAAACTGGAAGGTTCCAGCGCCCGAGCACGATTCATCGCTTCGATCAGTTCCATCTTTTTTTGCCTTACGTTCATTTTTCGCTCCTCCTTAGCTTAAACGTGAAGAAATGACGTCTTCCCAGCAAGGCTAGCGCTCACACTATTGCTTTGAATGTGGAGCGCTACTCAACATTCTTGTTAACCGTGCAAGTTAGTTCAAATCATACTCCTTTGCGGCCTTGGCTGCAGCGTTTAACAATTGAATTATCTTGTTTATTGCTCAAATGGCTTGACGATTGTTGTTTCTTGTATGCCGCATTTCGATAGTTGTAGGATTTTGTCTGTCATTTCGGCGGCGATGTGCGAATGTGTGACCATGATGGCGCAGGCGCCGGTCGATTTGATCTCGCGATGGAGCAATTCCAGGATGCCGTGGGCGGTGTCGGGGTCGAGGTTGCCGGTGGGTTCGTCGGCCAGCACCAGGGCCGGGCGGTGCACCAGCGCCCTGGCAATGGCCACGCGCTGCATCTCGCCGCCGGACAGTTGATGAGGGAAGTCGTCGCCACGCCCGCCCAGGCCCACGGCGTCGATCATCTCGGCCGCGCGCGCCACGGGCAGGCCGTTGAGCAGCAACGGCAGGGCGACGTTTTGCAGCAGGGTCAGGTGCGGCAGCACGTGGAAGGCCTGGAAAATGAACCCCATGCGCGAACGGCGCAGGCGGGTGGCAGCGTCGTCGTCCAGGCCCGCCATCGGCATGCCGTCGATGATGATGGACGATTTGCTTGTAGCATCGGGCGCATCGAGGCCGGCAATCAGGTTGAGCAGGGTGGACTTGCCCACGCCCGAGTCGCCCATGATGGCCACGAATTCTCCGGCCCGGAAGGTCCACGACAGGTTGGCCAGCACCGGGCGGCCCTGGTACGACTTGGACAGGTTGCGAAGTTCTAACAGGGGCGTGGACATGGGAGCCTAGCGGGTGAGGGCGCGCCGGAGCGCATAGCTGATGGCGTCCACCAGGGCCACCAGCACCAGCATGGCGATGATGACGGTGGCCGCCTGCTGCATCTGGAACAGCGACAGGTGGTATTTGAGCATCTGGCCGAGGCCGCCGGCGCCCACCACGCCCAGGATGGCGGCAGCGCGGATATTGTTTTCCCAGCGGTACAGCGTGTACGACAGCATCTGCGGCAAGGTTTGCGGCAAGGTGGCGTAGAGGAATGCGGCGGCGGCGCTGGCGCCGTTGGTGCGCAGCGTCGCCTCCGGTCCCGGCGGGGCGTTTTCCAGCGAGTCGGCAAACAGCCGGCCCAGCACCCCGGCCGTGTGCGCGGCCAGCGCCAGCGTGCCGCCAAACGGCCCCAGGCCGGCGGCAATCAGCAGGATCGAGGCCCATACCAGTTCGGGAATCGAGCGCAGCACATTGAGCAGGGCGCGCACGGCCGCGCGCGGCGCCTGGCCCAGGCGGCCCGACGCCGGCAGCGCCAGCGCCAGCCCGGCCACCACCGCCAGCAGCGTGCCCAGTGCCGACATCGACATGGTTTCCAGCGTGGCCCACGCGGTCTTGACCAGGAAGGGCGTGGCGGTTTCCGGCGGGGCGAAGCCGGCCAGCAGTTCGGCGGCGCTGTTGATGGCGTCGATCGTGAAAAAGTCGCGCCACTTGAGCGGCAGCGACGCGAAGCTGGCCACCACCAGCGCTGCCAACAGCAGCATCACGGCGATGATGGTCCAGTCGCGTGCCGGCGGCTTGGGCATGTGTCGGGTGTCATGCATGCGCTTCATCCGAGCCGCCGCCGCAAGATTTTGGAAAACAAGTCGGCCAGCGCGACCAGCAGCACGAACACCAGCAGCATCGACGATACCTCGGCGCCGGCCAGCATCTTCATCGATTCGTCCATCCGCTGACCGAGGCCGCCGGCGCCCACGAAACCCATCACCACCGAGCCGCGAATCGCGCACTCCCAGCGGTACACCGTGTACGACATCAGCTCGGACGCCGATTCCGGCAGCGCGCCGTACAGCAGCGCGGCCAGCCTGCCGCTGCCGTTGGCCAGCAGGGTGTCGGTGCTGTGGGTGTCCGACGATTCGAGGATTTCGGCATACACCTTGCCCAGCATGCCGCAGTAGGTGAGGGCAATGGCCAGCACCCCGGCGGTGGGACCAAAACCGATGATGCGCACGAACAGCAATGCCCACACCAGTTCCGGCACGCTGCGCAGCAGGATCAGGATCCAGCGCACGCTCTGGCGCAGCAGCCGCGCGGGCAGGCGCGTGCGGCCGGTACCCAGCGCCGAGATCGACAGGCGGTCGGTGATGATCAGCGTGGCCGGAATGGCCACCACCAGCGCCAGCGCCAGGCCGGCGGTGGCAATGGCCACAGTTTGCCAGGTTTCACGCAGCAGCAATTGCAGGAATTCGGTGTCGTGCGCGGGCACCAGGAAGTCGGACAGGAAGCGGCCGGTGGCGGACAGGCTCTGCCAGTCCCATAAAATCCACGGCTTGAATTCGCTCATCACCAGCATCGGCCACACGATGACCACCGTGAGCAGGCAGGCGATGATGCGGCCGCGCCAGGCCGGGTCGCGGCGCAGCCGCTCTGGTAGCTGATCCGGCAATTGCGCGGACAGGGGGCGGTGCAGCGCGGTCACAGGCAGGCGCCGGCGCCGGGTTTGACCAGCATGGCATCCGCTTCCGGCAGTGCTGCCGGCGCCGGTGCTGCTGCTGAGGGCTCGCCCTGGTACAACTCGGCGATCATCTGGGGCGTGACTTGTGCGCGCGGCAGATCGAAGGCGATGCGGCCGGCGCGCAGGGCGACGATGCGCGGGAAATGCGCCAGCGCCAGGTCCACCTGGTGCAGGCTGCATACGAGGGTGGCGTTGCGGGCAGCCGTTTCCTCGCGCAGGGTGGTCAGGGTCAGCTCGGAGAGCACCGGGTCGAGCGCAGACAGCGGCTCGTCCACCAGCAGCGCTTCGGCTGGGGAGAGCAGCAGCCGCGCCAGGCCGCAGCGCTGGCGTTCGCCGCCCGACAGGCGGTCCACGCGCGAATACAGTTTATCGCCGAGGTTGAAGCGCGCCAGCGCCTGCCACGCGGCTTGCGGATCGGCCGGTTTGAACAGCGAAGCCAGTGCGCGCCAGATGCTCCATTGCGGCAGGTGCGCGGCCAGCACCGCCGTCACCACGCGCTGGCGCGGCGGCAGCGGCGGCGTTTGCGGCGCCAGGAACAGGCGCGCACGCAACCGGTGGCGCGCAGCGTCGCCGAGCGCCCACGGGTCCTGATCGAACATGGTGAAAGTGCCGCTGGCAGGCTGCTGCGCGCACGCAAGGGTGGCCAGCAAGGTGGTCTTGCCGGCGCCGGATGGGCCGATCAGCGCCAGTTGCTCCCCTTGTTCGATGGTGAGCGAAAGCTCGCGCAGCGCGGGCAGGGGCGTACCTGAACGTGAGGATGCGCCGCGATGGCGCACCGTCAGGTGGTGCAAATGGTAGGTCGGCATGCCGGACTAAGACAAGTGCTCGGGATCACTTCTTCAGCAGGCCGGCGTTTTGCGCGGCAGCTTCGATGGCGATGTAATTTTCAGCCTTGGTCGGGATGAACTTCGATGCGCGTTGCAGGTCCATGATCACCTTGTCTTGCGGGTTCTTCGGATCGAGCGCCAGGAAGGCATCGGTCAGCTTTTTCTTGAGGTCCGCGTTCATATCGGTGCGCACGGTCCAGTTGTAGTCGTAGTAGCCGGGGGTGGTGTAGAACACGCGGACCACGCCTGGATCGACCTTCTTCTCGGCCACCAGCTTTTCCCAGACCGAGATGTTCAGTGCGCCGGCATCGACCTTGCCGCCGGCAACCGCTGCCACGGTGGCGTCGTGCGCGCCGGAGAAAGCGATACGTTTCAGGTCGGTGTCCGGATTGATCTTGGCGGCCAGCAGGAACGAGCGCGGCATCAGGTGGCCCGAAGTGGACGACTCCGAACCGAAAGTCAGCGTGTGGCCTTTCAGGTCTTCCAGCTTGTTGATGTCTTTCTGGGTGGTGATGAACACCGAACGGAATTTTTCATCTTCGGCGCGCTGCACCAGCGGCGTGACCTGGTTCTTGCTGCGCTCTTTCGCCTGCACGAAAGTAAAGCCGCCGAACCACACCATGTCCACTTTCTTGTTGATCAGCGCTTCCACCGAAGCGGCGTAGTCGGTCACCGGGGTGAACTCGACCTTCATGCCGATTTTCTTTTCCAGGTAGTCGCCCAGCGGCTTGAACTTGCGCTGCAGTTCGGTCGGTGCTTCATCAGGAATCGCGGTCACGCGGAACACGCCGTTGGCCGATTGCGCCTGGGCGAATGCTGCGGTCACCAGCAAGCCGGCAGCCAGCACCGATTTCATGGTGCGCAGGGAGGAAAATTTCATCATGGAAGGCCCTATGGGTGAGTTGGGTGAAACGCCGCACAGTGTTTTTGTGCGCGCCGCGAAAGAATGCGTATTCGGCTATGATAACAAAAAGTCGGCTCTTGCCTTGCAGCCTAGTGCAGACCGGCATTACCCCTAAAGGCAGAGCAATCTATGCAGACAACCAGCCCGGAGCATCCAGCGCCCACCCACGGCAGCGCTGCGGTCATCGCGGAGATTTCCACCGGCCTGTTGGCCCCCGCCGCCCATACTTCCCCCAAATTCCTGTACGACAGCCTCGGTTCGCGGCTGTTCGAAGCGATTTGCGAGCTGCCCGAGTATTACCCCACTCGCACCGAAGCGGCAATCTTCGAGGCCCATGGTGCTGCCATGGCGCACGACATCGGCACCGGCGTTTCGCTGATCGACCTGGGCGCGGGCAATTGCGCCAAGGCGGCCAGCCTGTTCCCGCTGTTGCAGCCGGCGCAGTACGTGCCAGTAGATATCTCGCGCGACTTTCTGACCGAATCGGTCACGCGCCTGCAGCAGCGCTTTCCGCAGATCGAGATGACGCCTCTGGGGCTCGACTTTTCCGGCGGCTTCGCGCTGCCCGACAGTGTGCGTTCCAGGCGACGGTTGTTCTTCTACCCCGGCTCATCGATCGGCAATTTTTCAACGGAACAGGCGATTGCGTTTTTGCACGGTCTGCGCGCCAATGCCGGCGACGACGGCGGCCTGCTGATCGGCGTGGACCTGGTAAAAGACAGCGCGGTGCTCGATGCGGCGTATGACGACGCCATCGGCGTCACCGCCGCGTTCAACCTGAACATGCTGCGCCACGTAAATCACCTGGTGGGTGCCGACTTCAATGTGCGCGACTGGCAGCACCACGCGTTCTTCAACCCGCACGAGAAGCGCATCGAAATGCACCTGGAAGCGCGCAGTGCCGTCACGGTGCGCTGGCAGAACCACGAACGCCACTTCGCCAGCGGCGAGCGCATCCACACCGAAGACAGCTATAAATACACGCGGCAGTCCTTCGTCAGCCTGCTCGAGCAAGCGGGCTTTGCCACCAACCGCGTATGGACCGACGAGAACAACTGGTTCGCCGTGATCTACGCCCGCGTCATCCCCGACTGAGGAAATCCCTGATGGATATGCGCCAGCCGCAAGTAATTTATACGCAACTGAGTGACACGCAACCGAGTGATACGCCACTGAGTGATTTGTCCCTGGATGCACGCTACAGCGCGGTCCGGGCCCACACGCTGGCGCTGGCCGCGCCGCTGTCCGACGAGGACTGCGGCGCCCAGTCGATGCCCGACGCCAGCCCGGTCAAGTGGCACATGGCGCACACCACGTGGTTTTTCGAGACCTTCATTCTCGAGCGCATGGAACCGGATTTTGCGCCATTCCATCCGGCGTTCCGGGTGCTGTTCAATTCGTATTACAACGGCGTGGGCGACAAGCATCCGCGCGCCCAGCGCGGCCTGCTCACCCGGCCCGCCATGGCGCAGGTGCGCGCCTACCGTCACGATGTCGATGCGCGCGTGGCGCGCCTGCTGTCATCCGGACTCGATGCGCAGCAGCGCGCGCAACTGCACCTGCTGGTCACGCTGGGCCTGCAACACGAGCAGCAGCACCAGGAACTGATCCTTACCGACGTCAAGCACTTGCTGGCGCAAAGCGCCTTGCTGCCTGCTTACCTCGATGCGCCGCGCCCCGATGAGCCGCCGGCCGCCCCGTTGGCCTGGGTAGATATTGACGGCGGCCTGGCCGAAATCGGCCACGCTGGGGAGGACTTTTGTTTTGATAACGAGCTGCCGCGCCACAAGCAATACGTGGCGCCGTTCCAGTTGGCTTCGCGCCTGGTCACCAATGGCGAGTACCTGGCTTTTGTTGCCGCCGGCGGCTACTTCAATGCCGCGCTGTGGCTGGCCGAGGGCTGGGACTGGGTGCGCTCGCAGGGTTTGAAGGCACCGTTCTACTGGCGCTGCGACGAGCAGGGCGCGTGGACCGAGTTCACGCTGCACGGCGAGCAGCCGCTCGATCTTGAACGTCCCGCTACCCACCTGTCGCTGTTCGAGGCCGATGCTTATGCGCACTGGGCCGGTGCGCGCCTGCCGACCGAAGCGGAGTGGGAAGTTGCAGCCGTGTCGGCGCACAATTTAGAACTGCAACAGATGTTCGGCCACTGCTGGCAATGGACCAGCAGCAGCTATGCACCATATCCCGGCTTCCAGGTCGCGCCCGGTGCGCTGGGCGAATACAACGGCAAGTTCATGTTGAACCAGTACGTGCTGCGCGGCTCGTCATGCGCCACGCCGGACGGTCACGCGCGCGCTAGCTATCGCAACTTTTTCCCGGCCGGCGCCCGCTGGCAATTTACAGGCTTGCGGCTGGCGCGCCAGGCTTGACCGCGCCGTATCACTCAAATTCACGAGTATTCGCACCAAGAGCGGGGCAACGCTCCATCTTTCGTGCCCGTTCGCTTGCTATTAGCAATCAGGTAAATGATAATTTAATCATCTTTTTAATCGCACCAATCATTTACTTTACTTCTTACCATGCCCATCCACATACGACGATTAACCCCGGCGGACTCTGCTGCCTTCCAGGCGCTGCGTCTTGCCGGCCTGCGCGAAACCCCCAACGCCTTCACCTCCAGCTACGAAGAGGAATGCAACACACCGTTGTCGGTCACGGAAGCCTATTTCGCGTCCGAAGCCGGCCGCAACCGCTTCGGCGCCTTTGACGGCGAGCGCCTGGTCGGTATGGTGGGCGTGGGGCGCGAAGCGCAGATCAAGCTGCGCCACAAGGCTTTCATACGCGGTATGCAGGTTGATATGGCGTATCGCGGCACCGGCGTGGGACGCCAGCTGATGAACCAGGCGATGGAGTGCATTGCTACCATGGAAGGCGTGACCAAGGTCACGCTGGCGGTCACGGTCGGCAATGCTGCCGCGATCCACCTGTACGAGTCGCTGGGCTTCAAGGTGTATGGCCGCGAGCACTGTGCGCTGATCGTCGATGGCGTGCCGTACGACGATATTCTGATGGACAAGAAGTTGACCGATGAAAATGACGAGAGCGATTTGCTCTCGTCGGTGGCATCGTCCGGCTTCGACCAGACGATCTGATCACTGCCTGATCAGGCAGCGATGGCGGCCTTGGCCTGCGCTGCGTCGATGGCGTTCAACTGGCGGTTCACGGCGCTGAGCACCGCCTTGAACGAAGCCGTCAGAATATTGCTGTCGGTGGCGGCGCCGAACAGGGTCGGGCCGTTGGCCAGGCGCAGTTCCACATAGCATGCCGCCTTGGCGTTGGCGCCCGAGCCGATCGAATGCTCGTGGTAGTCCATCAGCTTGATGTCGAGGCCCAGTGCATCGACAAACGCGTCGATCGGACCGTTACCGCCGCCTTTCAGGGCCAGCGCCGCATCGCGGTGGGTGAGGGCGATATCGATCTGTACTGGCTCGTCGCTGGTAGTGTCTTCCACCATCTTGTGGGCGTTGTACGCGTACGGCTGGTTCTGCTCGAAGTATTCGCGGCTGAAGATCTCGTAAATGCCTTCGGCGGTGATTTCCAGGCCGGTCTGGTCGGCCACGGCTTGCACCGCGCGCGAGAACTCGATTTGCAGGCGGCGCGGCAACACCAGGCCGTAATCCTGCTCCAGCAGGTAGGCCATGCCGCCCTTGCCCGACTGGCTGTTGACGCGAATCACGGCGTCGTAGCTGCGACCGAGGTCGGCCGGGTCGATCGGCAAGTACGGAATTTCCCACAGCGCGCCATCTTTTTGCTGCGCAAAACCTTTTTTGATCGCATCCTGGTGCGAACCGGAGAAGGCGGTGAACACCAGGTCGCCCACGTAAGGGTGGCGCGGATGCACCGGCAACTGGTTGCACTCTTCCACGCACTTGCGCACTTCGTCGATGTCGGAGAAATCGAGGCCCGGGTGCACGCCTTGCGTGTACAGGTTGAGTGCCAGCGTGACCAGATCGACGTTGCCGGTGCGCTCGCCGTTACCGAACAGGCAGCCCTCGACGCGATCGGCGCCAGCCATCACGGCCAGTTCGGCCGAAGCCACGGCGGTGCCACGGTCGTTGTGCGGGTGCACGCTGATGATCAGCGAGTCGCGGCGGGCCAGCTTGCGCGACATCCACTCGATCTGGTCGGCGTAAATATTGGGCGTGCTGCACTCAACCGTCGAAGGCAGGTTGATGATCATTTTCTTTTGCGGCGTCGGCTCCCAGATGGCGGTGACGGCGTCGCAGATATGCTTGGAGAAATCGAGTTCGGTGGTGGAGAACGATTCCGGCGTGTACTCGAAACCCCAGTCGGTTTGCGGATGCTGCTTGATCAGTTCCTTGACCAGCTTGGTGCCGGTAGTGGCGATATTGGTGATTTCTTCACGCGACATGCCGAACACCACTTTACGGAACACCGGTGCTACCGAGTTGTACAGGTGGATGATGGCGCGCTTGGCGCCTGCAGCCGATTCCACGGTGCGACGGATCAGTTCGTCGCGCGACTGGGTCAGCACGATGATGGTGACGTCGTCGGGAATGCGGTTTTCTTCCACCAGGCGGCGCACGAAGTCGAAGTCGGTTTGCGATGCGGACGGGAAGCCCACTTCGATTTCCTTGAGGCCCACCTTGATCAGGAGGTCGAAGAAGCGCAGCTTTTTCTCGATGCTCATCGGCTCGATCAGCGCCTGGTTGCCGTCGCGCAGATCGGTGCTCATCCAGATCGGCGGCTTGCTGATCACATTGTTAGGCCATTGACGATCCGACAACTGGATGGCGGGGAAGGCGCGATACTTCGCTGCTGGGTTCTGCAACATCATGGGGTGCTCCTGGGTCTCAAATTTTGAAAAGTGCTGTGCCAGCGGATGGCTGGCGCGGTGTGGCGGGCGGCTGCCGGGCGGCCACGGAACGCTAGGCCAGGCAACCGATCGGTAGCTTTAGCAGTAGCTTAGCGAAAAAATCGCCAGTGCGGGATGGAGCATGGGTAGCCGTGGTCAACATCGGTGCAAACTTTCCTGGATTTGGGGAGACTGTGTGGCTTATGGCCGACACGGGTACAGCTGAACGCTAATTAAGCGTGTGCAGGTAGGCGCGCTGCTAGCGATAGGGCGCTAGCCAACGGCAACAGGAAAGCGGATAGGTGCAGATGCGAAGTCATGCCCTAAATGTACGAGATTGCAAGCCTCGTTGTCAAGGATTTGTTACGCGGACTCGAACGAGAAGCCGGGCGGATACTGGTGAAAACCATCGAAATCGGCCTTGCCGATTGGCACCCCAGCCTGGCGCGCGATCGCGTACACCATCGAGTAATGGAAAAAGAAGTTGGGTACCGTGTACATCAGAAAATACTCGTCGCTGTCGAGCGCCAGGCCTGCAAACCCGGCGGTGGTGGCAACGGGCCGCACCGGCGCGAGAAAATCCTCAGCGGGAATCGCGGCCAGGTAAATGACGGCCGCATCGAGCTGCGCGTGCACACTGGCAAAACTGTCGTGGTCTGTGCCAAACGAGACGATCTCTCTGCCGGCAAGCGGGCAGGTGCTGCGCAAGGTAAAACCGATGGCTGTGCGCGCCTGCTGCAACAGCGGAAACATGGTGGGATGCAGCCGCGCACTGCCAGCTCGAGCATCGAACCGCTCGACCATCAACAGCAATTGCTTGAGCTGCCCCAGGTAATGCAAAAACAACCTCGTCGGCACCATACCCGCTCCGTATCAGTTGACGCTTACCCGTGGCGGGCCATCTACCATGCGCCCGATCACGGCAGCTTCGCCAAAGCCTTCGCGCGCAAACAGCGCCAGCACGTCATCGACGCTGGCCGCATCGCACGACACCAGCAGGCCGCCCGAGGTTTGCGGGTCGGTCAGCAGCGCGTGGCGCGCGGCGGAAATCGTTGGCGCCAGTTCCACGTCCTTGCCGTACGCTTCCCAGTTGCGTCCCGACGCGCCCGTGACGCAACCGTCGTGCGCCAGCTGCTCCACGCCGGGCAGCAGCGGAATATTGTCCATATCGAGTTGCGCTTCGAGCCCGGCGCCGCGCGCCAGTTCCAGCAGGTGGCCCAAGAGGCCGAAGCCGGTGACGTCGGTCATCGCGTGCACGCCGGCCATATCGGACAGCGCTCGGCCTGGCTTGTTCAGCTTGGTGGTGTTGGCGATCATGGCTGCATAGCCGCTTGCGTCGAGCTTGTCTTTTTTAAGCGCGGCCGACAGCACTCCCACGCCCAGCGGTTTGCCGAGGATCAGGACATCGCCTGCGCGGGCATCGGCATTGCGCTTGATTTTCGATGGATGGATCAGGCCCATCACCACCAGCCCGTAAATCGGTTCCACCGAATCGATGGTGTGGCCGCCGGCAATCGGAATGCCCGCCTCGGCGCAAATCGACTCGCCGCCCTTGATAATCTGGCCGATGGTGTCAATCGGCAGTTTGTTGACCGGCATGCCGACGAGGGCCAGCGCCATGATTGGCGTGCCGCCCATCGCATACACGTCGGAGATGGCATTGGTGGCGGCGATGCGGCCGAAGTCGAACGGATCGTCCACGATGGGCATGAAGAAATCGGTGGTGGCGATCAGTGCCTGTTCGTCGTTGAGCAGGTATACGGCCGCATCGTCGGCGGTTTCGATCCCGACCAGCAGTTCTTTCGGTACCGGGAAGCCGTTGGAGTTCTTGAGGATTTCGGACAGCACGCCGGGCGCGATCTTGCAGCCGCAGCCGCCGCCGTGCGAAAAGGAGGTCAGTTTGATGGGGGTGGTGCTCATGTTGTCGGTTCCTCGGGTGGGCTGATACCCGCGATTATCCTCCAACTCCGCCACACCCGCTGGCGCGGGCATGGCGGTGTACAGGCTTAGATCAGCGATTCGCCCAGTTCGACCAGGTCGTCCGCGTATTCCGATTCGATCAGCTCTTTACGGGCCACGCCGCTGCGGAAGGCCGCAGTGGCGATTTTCGGCGTGACGCCGCGCAGCAGGCGCGGGTCCAGCAGACCTGGCACCACGTAGTCCTTGCCGAAGCGGGCATCGCTGCGGGCCATGTCGGCCAGCGCCACCACGCAAGCGCGCTTCATTTCCTGGTTGATGGTCGAAGCGCCGCAATCGAGCGCCGCGCGGAACAGGTAAGGGAAGCACAGCGCGTTGTTGATCTGGTTCGGATAGTCCGAGCGGCCGGTGGCGATGATCGCGTCGGGCGCCACTTCGCGCACCAGTTCCGGACGCAGTTCCGGTTCCGGATTGGCCAGCGTGAAGACGATCGGGTGCGGGTTCATCGCCACGATGTCGGCTTGCGACAGCACGCCCGGACCGGACACGCCCAGGAACACGTCGGCGCCTTCCATCACTTGCGACAGCGTGGTAAATGGCGTGTCGCGCGCCCACGCGGCTTTTTCGCCGTCCAGCGGACGCACGGTGGACAGCACGCCCTTGCTGTCGCATACGAAGATGTTGTGCTTTTGCGCGCCGAGGTCCACCAGCAGTTCCAGGCAGGCCATGGCGGCGGCGCCGGCGCCGGAGCACACGATTTTCACGGTGGCGATATCGCGGCCGGTCATTTCGATGGCGTTCAGCATACCGGCGCCCACGACGATGGCGGTGCCGTGCTGGTCGTCATGGAAGACGGGAATTGGCAGGCGTTCGCGCAGCTTGCGTTCGATGTAGAAGCACTCGGGCGCCTTGATGTCTTCGAGGTTGATGCCGCCAAAAGTAGGGTGCAGCGAGGCGATGATTTCCACCAGCTTGTCAGGATCGGCTTCGTCGATTTCGATGTCGAAGGCGTCGATGCCGGCGAACTTCTTGAACAGGACCACTTTGCCTTCCATGACCGGCTTGCCGGCCAGCGCGCCGATGTTACCGAGGCCCAGCACGGCGGAACCGTTGGTGATCACGCCCACCAGGTTGCGCTTGGCGGTGTACTCGTAGGCCTTGGCCGGCTCGCGGGCGATTTCCATGCACGGCGCAGCCACGCCCGGCGAGTAGGCCATCGCCAGGTCTTCCTGGGTAGCGACGCTCTTGGTCACTTCGATGGCGATCTTGCCGGCGCGGCCGGCACGGTGATATGCGAGGGCCTTCTGTTCAATGGTGCTCATGGTTTCCTTATCGTGTATGTACAACTTATTATTAAAAACTGGGTTACTTATGATTCTTTAAAGCGAAAAACGCCTGCACGGGCGTGAACCGGTGCAGGCGCAATGTGAAGCTGTTCGTTACATCAAGGGTACAGACCGCGAACTTCGCGGGCCTGCAGCACCCGGGTGCAGGCAAGAATGAAGGTCGCGGTGCGCAGCGTTACCTTCTTCTCCTGCGACACGGCCCATACCGACTTGAAGGCGTCTTGCATGATGTGCGTCAGGCGGGCGTTGATTTCGTCCTCGCTCCAGAAGAAGCTTGAGAAGTCCTGTACCCATTCGAAGTATGACACAGTTACGCCGCCGGCGTTAGCCAGCACATCGGGCACGATCAGCACGTCCTTGTCGGTCAGGATGTCGTCCGCTTCCGGCGTGGTCGGGCCGTTGGCGCCTTCCAGGATGATCTTGGTGCGGATGCGCGGTGCGTTTTCCGCCGTGATCTGCTGTTCCAGCGCGGCCGGAATCAGGATGTCGGACTCGATGCCCCAGAAGGCGTCGCGGTCCAGGAAGGCTTCGGCGCCTGGGAAGCCGGTAACGCTGCCCACTTCGGCCACGTGCTTGTGCAACTGTGCGATATCGAGGCCGCCCTGGTTGACGACGGTGCCGGTATGGTCCTGCACGGCGATCACCTTGGCGCCGGCGTCCGCAAACATGGTGCCGGCCACGCCGCCCACGTTACCGAAGCCCTGGATGGCGACACGGGCGCCTTCGATGGCCACGCCGCGCTGCGCTGCCGCTTCGCGGCCCACCACGAATACGCCACGGCCAGTCGCTTCGCGCCGTCCCAGCGAGCCACCGAGCGAGATCGGCTTGCCGGTCACCACGCCGGTGGACAGGTTACCCTCGATCATGGCGTACGAGTCCATCATCCAGGCCATCACCTGTTCGTTGGTGTTGACGTCCGGTGCCGGGATGTCCTTGTTCGGTCCGATGATCAGGCTGATTTCGCTGGTGTAGCGGCGGGTGAGGCGCTGCAGTTCGTTGCGCGACAGGGTTTTCGGATCGACGCGGATACCGCCCTTGGCGCCGCCGTACGGCACGTTGACCGCCGCATTTTTCACCGTCATCCACGCCGACAGGGCCATCACTTCCGACAGCGTCACGTCCTGGTGGAAGCGCACGCCGCCCTTGCCCGGACCACGCGACATATTGTGCTGCACGCGGTAACCCTCGTAGTGCGAGATGGTGCCGTCGTCACGTTCGATCGGCACATCGACCGTCAGGATGCGCTTGGGGCGCTTGAGGGTTTCCACCCAGCGCGACAGCGAGCCGAGATGCGGCGTCACGCGATCGATCTGCTGCAGATAGACGCCCCATGGACCCAGGTCGTCGGGATTGAGGTAGGAAGGCAATACGTGCTGCTGGTGCGCGGTGGTCATGCGTGTGCTCCTGTGGATTCGTCAAGAATTCGTTATATTGGAACCGTGCTTTTGGCGTTGTTCCAGTGTGTCGAATCATAGGACTGCGCCGCAGAAGCGGCCAATGCCGTCTGCGCATCCGGTTATGCAAAAGACGCATAGTTACATTATTTTTACTATCTTTGAGGCTATCTCTCCGAGGTTGGCACGCGCCGGCGCGGCGCCTTCTCGTTCTGGCGCTGCTCGAGGAAATCCCACAGGCGGCCCACGATGGCCTTGCCGCGCCGCTGGGCCGAGGGGCGCTCGCGGTACAGGCGGATATCCATCTCGATTTCCCAGTCGGCGCTGTTGTTGTCGGCCCGCGCCAGCTGCTTTTGTTTGAGTTCACGCGTGACCGCCGACTCGGGTAAAAATGCGATGCCCCGGCCTTCGAGCGCCATCATTTTGAGGCCTTCGGCCATGTCGGTTTCGTAGTGGGGTTCCAGGTGCAGCGGCGGCCTGGCGTCGCCGAGGATCAGTTCCACCATGCGGCCAAGGTAAGCGTTGTTGGTGTACGAGAGGAACGGCAGCGGCGCCTTGCGGGTGCCGGGCAGCACGAATTCCGGCACGCGGTTCTTGTCGCAGCGGGCGTAGGCGCGCAGCGATTCGCGGCCCAGCACCAGCATGTCGTAGCGCGACGGGTCGAGCTGCACCGGTTGGCGCGGATGGTGGTAGCACAGCAGCAGGTCGCAGCCGCCTTCCACCAGTTGCAGCACGGCGTCGTGGACGTTGACCGCCATCAGCCGGCTGTTGATCGGTGCAAAATCGGTTTCCAGCGCAGTGAGCCACTTGGGCACGAACGTCAGCGACAGCGTGTGCGGCACGGCCAGGTCGATGCTGTTTTGCGCGGCCGCGCGCTTGGAGCGCAGCATGTCGCGCGCGCCGTTGATCTGCGCCAGCATCTCCAGCGCCTGTTCATAGAACACGATGCCGGCCGGGGTCAGGCGGGTGGGGTACGACGTGCGGTCCACGAGGTCCGTGCCGAGCCAGTTTTCCAGCGACTGGATGCGGCGCGAGAACGCCGGTTGCGTCACATGGCGCAGCGCGGCCGAGCGGCTGAAGTTATTGGTCTCCACCAGCGAGATGAAGTCTTCGAGCCATTTGGTTTCCATGGCGATCCTCTCGTGTGCAGGTCAGGAATTGGATGCGTTCATGCCGGCGATCAGGCCCAGCGCCGTGCTCATCTCGCTCAACTGCGCTGGCGGGCAGCTGCGCAGCAAGTCACGGCTGATCTGCTCGGCAACCACCACCGCGTTGTCCAGCAGCTCGCGCCCAGTGGGCGTGATGGCGGCGTAAGCCACGCGGGCGTCGCGCGGGTCTTGCTGGCGTTCGACCAGGCCGATTTTTTCCAGCGGCAGCAGGGTGCGGGTGACGCCGGAGGCGGTCAGGCCCTGGCGCTCGGCCAGGTCCACCCGGCGCAGGCGGCCGCCCGGCGCGCGGCTCAGGTAGTGCAGCAGCATGAAGTCACCGAAACTGATGCCGTGGTAGCCGCCCAACACCTGGTCGAGCCGGCGTACCAGCGTGGCTTGCGCGCGGGCCAGGCGCAGGGTGAATTCCAGGCTGGGCGCCACCGGCCGATTGTCGTGTTCCATCACATGCTCCTTGATTGGTTATCCATTCCTTGAATACTACGTGATTAATGCTTGATTAAGCAAGTAATTATTTGTTTATTCGTTACGCCAAGATGGCTATGATAACGTTTTCATAATCCATAAAAATACGGGGACACCACCATGCACATGGGTACTACCGAAATTTTCCTGATCGCGATGCTGCTGATTTTTGCCGTGCCCTACCTGATCTGGCGCGTGGGCGGCACCGACTATTACGCACCGCTGGTGATCGTGCAGATCATCACCGGCGTGATCCTCGGGCCCGGCATCCTGGGCCGCGCCTATCCCGAGTACTACAGCTTCGTGTTCAATCCCCAGGTGGTGCAATCGCTCAACGGCATCGCCTGGTGGGCGGTGATGATTTTCGTGATGCTGGCCGGGATCGAACTCGATCTGAAAAAGGCGTGGGAGCACCGGCGCGAGAGCACGATTACCGCCAGCCTGGCGCTGGGCACGCCGCTGCTGTTCGGTTGCATCGCCGCCACCGGCATGCTGGGTTTCGCCGGCTGGATCGGCCCCAGGGCGCAGTCGTGGCAGTTCGTGCTTGGCGTGGGCATGGCGTGCGCGGTGACGGCGCTGCCGATCCTGATTTTGCTGATGGAAAAGCTCGAGATCCTGCGCGAGAACATCGGCCAGCGCATCCTGCGCTACGCCAGTCTCGACGACATCGCCATCTGGGCGGTGCTGGCCGTGATCATGCTCGACTGGGACCGCGTGACGCGCCAGCTGGGTTTTATCTTGGTGTTCATCGTTGCCACCCGGCTGTTCCGCATGTTGATGGCCAGGCTCGAGGAGCGCGACCGCTGGTTTGTCGCGCTGATCTGGCTGGTGGCGGTATCGTTCGCGGCCGACTGGGCCGGCTTGCACTACATGGTGGGCGCGTTCCTGGCCGGCGCCGTGATGGATGCGCACTGGTTCGCCCAGCAGCGGCTGGACTTCATGCGCCAGACCGTCCTGATCACCATCATGCCCGTGTACTTCCTCAGCGCCGGCCTGCGCACCAACTGGGCGGTGGGCGGATCGGCCGTGTTCATCGCGGCGGCAGTGCTGCTGGCGGCATCGTTATCGGGCAAGCTGATCGGCACCCACATCGCCGGCCGCATCCTCAAGTGGGGGCAGGGCGAAGCGTCCATCATCGGCTGGCTGTTGCAGACCAAGGCGCTGATCATGATTATCTTTTCCAACATCCTGCTCGACAAGGGCCTGATCACCAACGAGACCTTTACCGCGCTGCTGTTGATGGCCATTGCCAGCACCATGCTGACAGTGCCGATGGTGTATCCGAAATTGCGGCGCGCGGCGCAGTTGATCGTCAAAACCAGCTGATATAATTACGGGATGAACGAACCTATCCAAACCCCACAACAGCCTGCGCTGCCTGATCGCCTGTCGATCGACCCGCGCAGCCCGCACCACGTTGCCGCCGTGTTCGAACACGAAGTTGGCATCACCTTCAACGGCAAAGAACGCATGGATGTCGACGAGTACTGCATCAGCGAAGGCTGGATCAAAGTACCAGCCGGCAAGGCAGTCGACCGTCGCGGCAACCCGATGCTGATCAAGCTCAAAGGCGTGGTCACCGCGTTTTACAAGTAAGCGGATACTGCTTATTCAAGAAGCCACCTCCGGGCAACCGCAGGTGGTTTTTTTCTTTCCGGGTGCGTCCGCTGCTAATTCGCCAACTGCTGCTTCGGCGGCGCATCGCGCAGTTTGTCCAGCATTTGCAGCGTGTTCGGCTGCAAGTTCATGATGCCGTGATAGGCGCAATACTCGCAAAACGCTTCTTCAGGGCTCATGGCGATGATCGTCGCATCCGAGTGGCCACGGCGGCGCAGGGCGCGCAGGCAGGCTGCATCCATATTCCTGGGGTTCATGCACTTACTCCATTTCGAGATATCAGTTAATCGTGTAATGCCCGGAATTATAAATGAAATAGTGCTACATGGAAACTTTATTGAACTTTTTTATATGTGATTTGAATGTAGTGAAACTCTGGTCATATTTGATCATGCGGCAGTAGTGTGCGTTAGCGCACACATCGCTTACGCTTTTCGCGACAGCTTGGTGATGCTGCGGCTGAGCATATCGAACAATGTGCGTGACGCCGGTGGCATCGCATGATGGTGCCTGGTGATCAAACCCAGTGTGCGCTTGACGGCGGGATTGACCAGCGGCACGCCGACAACAGCGCCTTGCCGTCCCGCCAGAATTGACAACCCCGGTACCGCCGCCACGCCCAGCCCCGATTCCACCAGCGCGAGAATGCCCGATACATGGTTGATCTCGCACGAAATCCACGGATGCTTTTCCACGCCGGCCAACGCGGCGTCGAGCACGCTGCGGTTGCCGCTCGACTTTGCCACCGAGATGTAGCGTTCATCGACGGTGTCCTTCCAGCTCAGCTTTTTGCGCCTGGCCAGCGGGTGGTCATGGCGCATCGCCAGCACATAGCTTTCCACGTAAATCGGCTGGAAATGAATTTCGGGGTTTTCGGCTCCGGTAAAACAGATGCCGAAATCGGCCGCGCCGGTCAGTACCAGGTTAAGCACATCCTGTGCGCTCTCGTCGTGCACGCGGACGCGGATCTTTGGAAATTGCGCAGTGAAGCGCTGCAAAACTTCCGGCAGGAAATGCCATACGGCCGACGGCACGCAGGCGAGCGTGACGGTGCCGGTACGGTGCGCAGCAAGGTCGGCCACGCCCAGCACAGCATCCTCGAGGCCGTTGAGCGCATCGCGTACGTTGACCAGGAATGCCTGGCCCACATTGGTCAGCTGCACCCGCCGGGTGGTGCGTTCGAACAGCTTGACACCCAGCGCTTCCTCGAGCTTGTCGATGCGGCGGCTCAGGGCCGGCTGCGAGATGAACAGGTCGGCGGCAGCCTGGCGAAAGCTGTTGCGTTCAGCCACCGCGACAAATGCCTGCAAATCATGAAGATCGTAATTGATGCGCACCATGCATTAATGCCTTGAAAAATTGCAATTATCAAATTATGCCATTTCTACGATGATAGGAAACTAATCAGCCTCGGCAAGAAGGCACAATCGAAAAAATGGAGACATGATGCGACCTCGTCACACGCTTGCGCTATTGTTGGCAGCCAGCGGCACCTGCCTGGCGCAGGACGGCAACGCACTCTACGGTATCGCCGATCTCGGCATCCGCTACGTTGACAACCTGGGCGCCAACAACGCGCCGACAGCCGGCGGCGCGCTGCCGACCGTCAGCAGCGGGGTCAACAAGACCAGCCGCTGGGGCTTGCGCGGGCAGGAGAGCTTTGGTAATGGCTGGCAAGCGCTGTACCGGCTGGAAGGCGGACTCAATCTCGACACCGGCAGCTCCGCCAAGTCCGACAAGTTGTTCGACCGCCAGGCCTGGGTAGGCCTCAAGACCCCGCTCGGATCGGTGTACCTGGGCCGCCAGGCCAACCTGATTTCCGACGCACTCTCCACCGTGGACCCGCTCGGCATCCGCTACGCGTCCTTCAATCCCAACGTCAACATCACGGGCATGAGCAATACCGCGTTCGGCCGCCAGGCGTTTGGCCAGCAATACGGCACCAGCGGCTACGCCGACAATTTTTATCGGCTCGATAACACTGTCAAAGTGACCGCCAACCTGGGGCCGGTGGTCGCGCGTGCCGCCTATTCCTTTGGCGAGGCGGCCGGCGCCACGTCGCCCTTGTCCACCTGGGGGGCCGGATTGACGTACCAGCACGAGGGCGTGGCCGTGTCCGGGGCGGCGATGCGCTTGCGTAACCGCGACAACCGCGTGCTCGACGCCGCGTCGCTGGGCGCCGCCTGCCAGCTCAATGACTGGCAGTTCAAGGCCAACGCCGGCTATCACCGCGCCGACACCGGTGCCGGCCAGACCGTGCACCAGCGCGTGTTATCGGGTGGCGTGAGCCGGCAGCTGATGCCCGACCTGCTGCTGACAACCGCGTACTACCAGGTGCGGCGCGCCACCACCGGCCGCGTGAACGACGGCTTCCAGCGCGCCTTTGCCTACCTGGAAAAATCACTGTCGCCACGCACCACCGTCTACCTCGAATCGGACTACACCTTGTGGCGCGGCGATGCCGCCGGTGTCACCGGCACGCGTGCCAACGACCGCCATGGCCTGGGCCTGACCGTGGGTCTGATGGAAAAATTTTAATCACAGGAGATCATGATGATGCTTCAACCTATGCTGTGGCGCCAATCCCGCCCTCTGCTCGTTGCGCTTGCGCTGATGGCCGCCGGCGGGAGCCAGGCCGCCGAGATCCGCGTGGTCAGTTCGGGCGGTTTCGCCCAGGCGTATAAAAACCTGGCGGCCGACTACGAGCGCGCCAGCGGCGACCAACTGGTGTCCGAGTGGGGGCCGTCGATGGGCACCACGGCCAAGGCGATTCCGGCGCGGCTGGCGCGCGGCGAACCGATCGACGTTGTCATCATGGTCGGCGATGCGCTCGACAAGCTGATGGCTGAAGGCAAGCTCGTCCCTGGCAGCAAAGTCGTGCTGGCCAACTCCCCGATCGCCTGCGCGGTGCGGCGCGGCACGCCCAAGCCCGACATCGGCACCACCGAGGGCTTGCGCAATGCCTTCCTGAAAGCCAACAAGGTCGCGTATTCGGATAGCGCGAGCGGCGAATACATCGAGAAGCAACTGATGAAGAAGCTGGGCATCGTGGAGCAGATGCAGGGCAAGGCGGCGAAAATTCCGGCCACGCCGGTCGGTGACATCGTCGCTCATGGCCAGGCCGATTTCGGCTGCCAGCAGCGCAGCGAACTGCTGCCGGTCGAAGGCATCGAGATCGTCGGCCTGCTGCCGGCGGACGTGCAGCTGATGACCGAGTTTTCGGCAGCGCTGGTGCGCGATGCGAAGCAGCCTGAAGCCGGGCGCGCCTTGCTGAAATTCCTGTCATCGCCCGACCATGCCAGTGCCATCGCGGCTACCGGGCTGGAGCCGGCGGCCAAGCCGCAGCCACCGCTGCATTAAACAATTTTTTTAACAAGTCACAGGTATCAGAAAACAATGGCTATTCACTCCACCGCCAAACCCGCGCGCGCGCCGTCGCGCATCGCGACCGTGATCCGTGTCACGAGCGGGAACTTCATCGAAATGTACGATTTTTTCCTGTTCGGCTTTTATGCGACGTATATTTCCAAGGCGTTCTTCCCCGCCAGCAGCGAATACGCTGCGCTGATGATGACCTTTGCCACGTTTGGCGCAGGTTTCTTCATGCGTCCGCTGGGCGCGATCATTCTCGGCAGTTATATCGACCGCATCGGCCGCCGCAAGGGCCTGGTGCTCACGCTGGCCATCATGGCCTCCGGCACGGCGCTGATTGCCTTCGTGCCCGGCTATGAAACCATCGGCCTGATGGCGCCGCTCCTGGTGCTGATAGGCCGCCTGCTGCAAGGCTTTTCCGCCGGCGTGGAACTTGGCGGCGTGTCGGTGTACCTGTCCGAGATGGCCACGCCCGGCAACAAGGGCTATTACGTGAGCTGGCAGTCGGCCAGCCAGCAGGTGGCCATCATCTTCTCCGCTGCGCTGGGCTACTTCCTCAACGAGACCTTGAGCCCGGCCTTCATCGCCGACTGGGGCTGGCGTATTCCGTTCTTCATCGGTTGCTCGATCATCCCGGTAGTGTTCTACATCCGCCGCTCGCTGCAGGAAACCGAGGAATACCTGGCGCGCAAGTCGCACCCGACCTTCCGCCAGATGCTCAAGACCATCAGCCTGAACTGGCCGCTGGTGGTGGCAGGCACCATGCTGATCGTGCTCACCACGGTGGCGTTCTACCTGATCACGGTATACACGCCCACCTTCGGCAAGACCGTGCTCAAGCTCAGTACCGAGGAAAGCCTGCTGGTCACGCTGTGCGTGGGCTTGTCCAACTTTATCTGGCTGCCGGTGATGGGCGCCTTGTCGGACCGCATTGGCCGCTGGCCGATCATGGCCGTATGCTCGGGGCTGACGATGGCCACCGCGTACCCGGTGCTGTCCTGGCTGGTAGGTCATCCGAGTTTCCAGAACATGGTGATGGTCGAGTTGTGGCTGTCGTTTCTGTATGGCAGCTACAACGGCGCCACCATCGTCGCGCTGACGGAAATCATCCCGGCCAGCGTGCGCACCACCGGCTTCTCGCTGGCCTACAGTCTGGCCACCGCGCTGTTTGGCGGCATGACGCCGCTGGTCTCGACCCTGCTGATCGAAAGCACTGGCGACAAGGCCGCCCCGGGCTACTGGATGGCCGGCGCCGGCGCCATCAGCCTGATGGCAACCTGGCTGGTGTATCGCGGTATCGTCAGGGAACGCTGACGCTCAAGCCTGGGCCTGCGCGCGCTGGTCGAGCATGCGCACCAGCACCAACGAGCCGAGCGACGTCGCCACCATCAAATAGCCGATCACATCGAAGTGTTGCAGGCGGCCATCGGCGCCCTGGCTGACGATGTGTCCGGCCACCACCGACGCCACGCCGCCGGCCAGCTGCTGCAGCGACGCGCTGATGGAGTTGAAGGCGCCGCGCTGGGTGGGGGGAGGGATCGAGGCTGCCAGCGCCTGGAACGGGATCATGCGCGAGAATATTCCCACGAACATGATCGCGTTGAGCACGATCAGCACCGGCAGCGAGATCCGCGGCAGGTGGGTATAGATCACCACGGTAACGATCGAGACGATGGTGCCGAACAAAAACACCGGGAACTTGCCGCGCCTGTCGGCGATGCGGCCGATCATCGGCCCGGCAAAGATGGTGCAAATGCCGGTGACCAGGTACACGGTGGGCAAATGCTGCATGTCGATGCCGAGGTTGTTGACGATGTAGGCGCTGCTGAACGGCATCAGCATGAAGCCGCCCATGGTCAGCAAGGCGGTGGTGGCAAACGCCAGCAGGTGGTGCGGCACTTTGACCGTGTGATACAGGTGCATCCAGGGGCTGTGTTCCTGTGGCTTGTCCAGGTGGGCATTGACCGGCTCCATCTGCCACGCCACCACCAGGCCACCGACCAGGCCGAAAGCGGCCAGCGCCAGGAACGGCACATGCCAGTCCCAGTGGTTGGACAGATAAATGCTGATCGGGATGCCGAGCACCTGGCTGGCCGCAAACGCGGTCTGGATCAGCCCCATCACGCGGCCCCGCATGGAAGGTGCGAACAGGTCGGTGGCAATCGCCAGCACCACGGACCCGATCACGCCGCCGAACAGGCCGGTCACCACGCGCGCGATCACCAGCGCCTCGAAACTCTGCGCCAGGCCGCACCACACGGTGCCGAGGATAAAACCCGTATAAAAGAACAGCAGCAGCTTTTTGCGGTCGTAACGGTCGGCAAATCCAGCCGTGAGCAAGCCGGAAATGCCGGCGCTGAACGCATAGGCCGAGACCACCAGGCCGAATTCGGCGGGACCGATGGCAAGCGCCGGCATGATCACCGCGCCCAGCGGCGACATGATCATGAAGTCGAGGATCACGGCAAACTGCAGGAAGGCGAGCAGGGCGACGACGATTTTCTGGTAGCGCGAGAACGCTGGGCTTGCTGGCGATTTTATTATTGTTGGCATGGCTGGCTAGGTTGGATGCTTGGTTAAGTGCTTGATTAAGTGCTAGTTGGTGGCGTCGGCTTTGTTGCTCGAGCTGGCCGAATTGGGGGTAAGGTACAGCTTGCCTCCCTGGTAGTCGAACACGATGTCGAGCTGGCGCAGGATGCCGTTGCTGATGTTGCCGGCAATCGCGGTGCCAGTCGTGCCATTGAGCAGGCCGCCGGCGTGGGTTGCCAGTTCCAGCGTGGGGTCGGCGATGCGCACGTCGCCGATTTCAAACAGTTTGCCTTGCGTGGCCAGCACCCGGCTTTTGCCACCGATGCCTTGCGCGGTTTGCACCACGTCGCCGGCGCCGTATTTGGCCACCAGGCCATGGCGCTCCACGAACGACTGGTTCATCGTCAGCGAATAGTCGCTGCCGGTGTCGATGGTAAACATGCCGGGCAAGCCGTCGAGCTTGGCCGCCACTTGCGGCGTGCGGTCGTGGAAGGTGAGCGGGATGGCCGTGGCCGCGCCACGATAAACGAAATCCCTGGGATCGTAAAACGTGATCTGGCGCGCCGCGTAGTCGATGCGGGTGGGCGTGAGCGACAGCCATTCGTAGCCGATGGTGCCGTCGATGGGCAGGTTGTCGAGCGTGGGGCTGGTGAAGAATGCCTGCTGGTTCAGGGTCAGGCCGGCCAGGCCGATCTGGTTGATGGTGGTGAGCATGCCGCGCTCGCTTTGCGGTCCCATGCCGGACAATACGGCCACGCCCTGCACGGGCAGCTGCAAGCGCCGGTGCAGCTTGTTGCTGATGACGTTGCGCGCGCCAGTGTCGAGGATGAAGCGGAATGGTCCCTGGCCGTTCAAGGTCAGCGCGACGCAGATGTGTGCCTGGCACGGCTCGAACGGTATCGTCACCGACCGCCGTCCGGCGCCGAAGCCGTCGATGGCAGCCGGCGCCGGCAGCGTGAAGTCGAGTTGGGCAGTGGGGCGGTTCAGCACCATGCTGGTTACGCGGAGCACGTCTTCATCGCGCTGGTCGCGGCCGTCGCGCGTGCGTTCCTCGAACGGCATGATGACCTTGTCCACCTGGCGGAAATCGCGGTAATCGACGGTGAGCAGTTTGCCATCGACGACTTCCTGGCGCCGCTCCACGCGGCCGGTGGCGGTGTTGATCCAGAAGTCGAACGGTGCGCCGCGCTGCGGTGTCACCTGCACCACGGCGTAATCGACACCGCCATGCCGGCGCGGCCCGCGCAGTTCCAGCTTGCTTGCCTTGCCATTGCCGCGCGCGAACCACCAGCCGTACGATTGCCGGCGCAGGTATTGTTCGGGATTGGGCGCAGCGGCGTCGAGCTTTTCCACGCGGCCCATGCGCTGCTGCCAGAAATCGCGCCCGTCCGAGCGCGACATCTGCCGCGCCACTGCCGACGACGGAATCCGCTGCGCGTAGCGGCCGCTGACGAAATCGAGGTCGCTGCTGCCGGCTTCCTCGTGATCGTCATTACCCATATTGCCGCCATTGCCACCATAGCTGCGCACGAACTGCGTCTGCAGCGTCGTGACGTTGCGCCATGCCTCGCCACCCACGGCCACGCGTGCTTGCGCCATCAATGCCTGTGCAGTGGGTGCCGCCGTGGCGGAGGGCAGGGCGGCAACTGCCAGCCACAGTGCGCCGGCAAGCCGGAAAAGAATACGGGCAGTCAACGATAAAACTTTCGGTAGAGGATGGGATGTGACATGCATGGTAGCCCAAAAGCACCTCCACGCGTAAGCAACCGCGCGCCCAAATAAAAATGGCCACCGGATCGCTCCGGTGGCCATGCTCTGATACCTAGTCAGCTTGCAAATCGCGATTAACGATCGCCGTAGCTGCGACGGGCGCCGTCGGTGCTGCGCGGGTTGCTACCCTTGTAGCCGCCGCCCGAGCCTTCCTTGCGTGGTGCGTTAGGATTGCTGAAGCTGCGTTGGCCCGGCTTGGCGCCGCCACGGTTGTCGCCTGGTTTCCAGCCGCCTGGACGCGAGGTCGAGCGTGGTGCCATGCCCGATTTCTTCGGCTCGTAGCCTTCGACCACGTTCACCGGAATCAGTTGCTTGGTGAAGCGTTCGATGCGTTTGACGTTCATGCCTTCGGCGTGGTTGACCAGCGAGATCGCCCGGCCGTTACGACCGGCGCGGCCGGTACGGCCGATGCGGTGGACGTAGTCTTCCGGGAACTTCGGCAGATCGTAGTTGAACACGTGGGTGATCGTCGGTACGTCGATGCCGCGGGCGGCAACGTCGGTAGCGATCAGGATTTTTACCTGGCCGCGACGCAGGCTGTCGAGCGTGCGGTTACGGGCGCCCTGGTGCATGTCGCCATGCAGTGCGGCAGCCGAGAAGCCGGCGATGTTCAGGCGGTCGGCGATGGTGTCGGCGTCACGCTTGGTAGCGGTGAAAACAACTGCCTGGTCGAGCGACTCGTCGCGCAGCAGGTGGTCCAGCAGGCGGTTCTTGTGCGACAGGTCGTCGACGAAGTGCACCGTCTGGGTGATGTTTTCGTGTTTGTTGGCAGCGCTGACGATCTGGATGACCTGCGGATCCTTGGTGATGCGGCGGGCCATATTGCCCACGACGCCGTCCAGGGTGGCCGAGAACAACATGGTCTGGCGCGTCGATGGGGTTGCTTCAACGATTTTTTCGATGTCGTCGATGAAACCCATGTCCAGCATGCGGTCGGCTTCGTCCAGCACCAGGATTTCCAGTTGCGAGAAGTCGATCTTGCCCGATTCCATGTGGTCGATCAGGCGGCCAGGGGTGGCTACCAGGATTTCAGGATTCTTGGCCAGCAGTTGCATCTGCTTAGGGTAAGGCATGCCGCCCAGGATCGAGACGGCCTTGATACGGCGCAGGTTGACGCTGTACTTGTCGGTGTTGGTGGTCACTTGCAGGGCCAGTTCGCGGGTAGGCGTGAGCACCAGCATTTTTGGCTGGGCGGCCTTGAAGCGCGGACGCTCGCCACGGGCGCGGGCTGCCTGCATTTCCTGGTTTGGCGTTTTGCCGGCAGCTGCCGGCTCGGATGCGAACAAACGGTGCAGCGACGGCAGCATGAATGCTGCGGTCTTGCCGGAACCGGTTTGCGAGGATACCAACAAGTCCTTGCCTGCGATGGCCGCAGGAATAGCCTGCTGCTGAACCGGGGTCGGCGCGGTATAGCCGGAATCGGTCAGGGCTTTAATGATGGACGTGTTGAGACCAAGTGCTTCAAATGTCATGCTGTTCTTTCGTAAAAATCTGCGTTCACGCTTGAGCGGAACGCGAAATAGCAACGCCTACCAAAACGAAATGACTCAATCAAAATCGAAAGAAATTTCGGCACAAAAGCTTTGCGCCGGGACGGTGTCAGGTGCGACACCAGAGGCGGGAGGGCTTTAGCGACATCAGGATGATGCGCAAGGGCTGCGTAGCTGCTAATAAATCCTGGCTGAACAATCGGCGCCGCTGCTTGATTTGCGACGCGCTCATTGCAGCGCACAAACAGGACTATACAGCAGTTAGGGCGGTCTGTACAGGTGCACAGTATAAACGAGGCCGGGGGCGCTTCGAAAAGCGCCCCCGGCCGGTGCTGCTAACTATCTTTAAGGCAAGATTACAGGTAATCTTCCGCGTTCAGGCCCATCACGTGCGAGAAGCCGCCATCGACATAGGTGATCTCGCCGGTAATGCCCGAGGCCAGGTCCGACAGCATGAAGGCGGCGGTATTGCCCACTTCGTCGATGGTGACGTTGCGGCGCAGCGGCGCGTGCGACGAGGCAAAGCCGAGCAGCTTGCCGAAGTCCTTGATGCCCGAAGCGGCCAGGGTCTTGATCGGACCAGCCGAAATGCCGTTGGCGCGGATGCCTTTTTTGCCCAGGTTCTCGGCCAGGTAGCGTACCGACGCTTCCAGCGAGGCCTTGGCCAGGCCCATGGTGTTGTAGTACGGGATGGCGCGGATGGCGCCCAGGTACGACAAGGTCAGCAGCGACGAACCTTCTTTGAGCAGCGGCAGCGCGGCCTTGGCCATGGCCGGGAAGCTGTAGGCCGAGATATCGTGGGCTACGCGGAAGTTCTCGCGGGTCAGGCCGTCGAGGAATTCGCCGGCGATCGCTTCCCGCGGGGCGAAGCCGATGGCGTGGACCAGGCCGTCCAGGTGCGACCAGCTTTTGCCCAGGTCGGCGAACAGCGCGTCGATTTGCTCGTCGCTGCCGACGTCGCAGTCGAACACCAGCTTGCTGTCGAATTCGGCGGCGAATTCGGTGATGCGGTCTTTAAAACGTTCACCAACGTAGGTGAATGCCAGTTCGGCGCCTTCGCGATGGCAAGCCTTGGCGATACCGTAAGCGATGGAACGGTTCGACAGCAAACCAGTGATGAGGATTTTTTTGCCTTGCAGGAACGCCATAATGACTCCAATTGCGACTGCGCCCCCGTGCTGGCTCAGAGCCTGCAGGGCGACGGCAGTGGGGGGTTGTTTTGTACTGTGTGGTTGGCTATTGCCGGACACGCAAGTCCGAGATTGTAGGGCGTGTCTGCCGCGACTGCAAGAATTCTTCACAGGCCGCGCACCGGCGCGCGGCCTGCCACATCGGTTGGCGTGAATTAATTGCTTTTTTTGCGGTTCCTGGTTTTGATCGAGTCGCGCGAGACGCGTGCCTTGACCAGCGACACCGGGCCGGACTTGCTGCCGGCATTGGCGCCGGCGCGCTTGTAGCCAGACTTGCTCACGGTGCGCTCGGTCTCGAAGGCCACGGTGGCGTTGTCGGCCACTTCGGGCGCGATGTCGGTGTAAGTGCCGGTGGCGATTTTCGGCACCAGGATGGTAGAGCCGGCCTTGAGCAGCGAACGCTGCGGCAAGTTGTTGGCCTGGCGGATCACGTCCGGCGTGGTGTGGAAGCGCGAAGCCAGCGAGCTGATGTTTTCTTTGGCGCTGGTAATCTTGTGCACGGTCCAGGTGGACAATTCCTTGCCCCACTGCGCCAGGTTCAGGTGGAACTTGTCGGCATTTTCCTTGGGTAGCAGGATCTTGGTCTGCTCGTCGCCGGTGATGACCGGCCGCTTGAATTGCGGGTTCAGGGCTTTGAATTCGTCGATCGACAGCTCCGCCAGTTGGGCAGCGATGGTCATGTCGATATCGCTGGTCTTGTCCACTGCCGTGAAGTACGGCGTGTTGTCGATGATCGGCAGGCTCACTCGGTACTGGCTCGGGTTACCGATGATGTTTTTCATCGCTTGCAGCTTGGGCACGTACTCGCGCGTTTCGGTGGGCATCAGCGGCGACAGGCTCTCGAAATCGGTGGGCTTGCCGGCGGCGCGGTTGCGGGCCACGGCGCGCTGCACCGAGCCTTCGCCCCAGTTGTACGCGGCCAGCGCCAGTTGCCAGTCGCCAAACATGTCATTCAAGCGCTGCAGGTAGGTGAGGGCGGCATCGGTCGATTCCATTACGCCACGGCGCTCGTCCTTGAACGCATCCTGCTTGAGGTTGAAGTCGCGGCCGGTGCCCGGCACGAACTGCCACATGCCGGCTGCGTTGGCGCGCGACAGCGCTTGCGGGTTGAAGCCTGATTCGATGAACGGCAGCAGCGCCAGCTCGGTCGGCATGCCGCGCTTTTCCAGCTCGCTCACCACGTAGAACAGGTACAGCGAAGCGCGCGCGCTGGTGCTGGCGATGTGGTCGGGGCGGGTGCTGAGCCAGGTAGTGTGGCGGGTGACCAGTTCGCTGTTCAGGTCGGGGATCGCGTAGCCGCTGCGGATGCGGCCCCAGAGATCTTTTTCGTGGTACTCGTCGTCGGCGCGGGCAGGCTTGCTGGCTTTGAGCGAGACGGCAATGTCGGAGATGGAGGTTTTCGGCAGGGAAGGCAGGGTGCTGAGCGATGCTGCGGTAATCGGTGTCAGAACGTGGGCGTCGTCGAGGTCGTGTTCGAGGGCATGGCTGGCAAACGGCGCCAGCAGGGCCAGGAACGCGGCCAGGGCCGCTGCGTGATGACGGTTATTACGGTTGCGTGCTTGCATAGTTTTCCATTGCTGTTGTTGAACCAACATCGAGTGGACCATGAAATAAACGTGGAGTGTACGAAGCTCGTCGATGCGCGTCAAGGATTATGTCAATCACGTGACTTCATTATAAGGAATAGTTGCCGGTAGATAAGGATGTGATCGAGGCAAAATGCATGAAGTATCGGTCGTCGCCAAGAGTGCGTACAATCTCGTCTTTGCATAGTTTGAAACAAGGAATCGCACCATGAGTACCTCCGCACCCGTCCTCGATCACGACGCTGTCGTTGCCGACACCGTTCACTGGCTGGAAAAAGCCGTAATTGGCTTGAACCTGTGTCCGTTTGCCAAGGCAGTCCACATCAAGAAACAGGTGCGCTACGTGGTGAGCGAGGCGACCACGCCGGAGGCGCTGCTGGAAAAGCTGATGGAAGAACTCGAGCACCTGGCCGAAGCAGACCCGGAAAAGCTCGACACCACGCTGATCATCCACCCGCATGCGCTGAAAGACTTCGAGGACTACAACGAGTTCCTCGACGTGGCCGATGCCGCGCTGGAAGACATGGACCTCGACGGCATCCTGCAGGTGGCCAGCTTCCACCCGGACTACCAGTTCGCCGACACCGACAAGAACGACATCGAGAACTACACCAACCGCACGCCGTACCCGACCTTGCACCTGCTGCGCGAAGAGAGCATCGACCGCGCGGTGGAAGCGTTCCCGGAAGCGTCCGAGATTTTCGAGAAGAACATGGACACCATCCGCGCGCTGGGCCACGACGGCTGGGACAAGCTGATGGCTGACAAGGCATGAGCGCAGGCAGCAACGACGACCTGCCCGAACGCCCGGACACGCCATGCGTGGCCGTATGCTCGACCACGTTCGACGACGTGTGCCGCGGGTGCGGGCGCACCGTGGTCGAAGTGGCGCACTGGGTATCGATGACGGCCGAGCAGAAAGAGCTGGTCTGGCAACGCATCCTGGCGCAGGGCTACCCGCGCCGGAACAAATAAACCGGTATCGCCGGTATCAATAGGTACCGATGTAATCCTTCTTGCCCACCTCAACACCGTTATGGCGCAGGATGTCGTACGCGGTGGTGGCATGGAAGTAGAAGTGCGGCAGCGCGTAATGGAACAGGTACGTCTGGCCGGTGAAGTGCTTGGTTTTCTCGCCGCTGCCGGTGGTGATTGCACGCGTTTCGCTGCCTTCGATGGCGTCCTGCGGCACGCTGTCGATGTAGGCCAGGGTTTTCTCGATACGCTGCTTGAGTTCCGCAAACGTCACTTCCTTGTCGTCGTACGATGGCACGTCCAGGCCACCCAGGCGGGCGGCTGCGCCCTTGGCGAAATCGCAGGCGATCTGCACCTGGCGGGTGAAGGGCAGCATGTCCGGGAACAGGCGGTATTGCAGCAGGGCGTTCGGGTCGATCTTCTTGTCGGCGATGTGCGCTTCGGCCTTGCCCAGGATGTTATGCAGGCTGTTGAGAATCTGCTTGAATGCTGGAATCGAGGCGGAGTAGATCGAAAAAGTGGTCATTGGAGCTTTCCATATGTTGACAGGGAGCCGCGATATTAGCCTGTCGTCACGATTTTTGCTTGCATGACCGTTTTTTGACGGCGGTTTACGTGCATAATTCTGAAAGGTAATATTTTGCAACGCTCACATTTCCGACGATGCCCATTCCTTTTCATTTGCGCCATTTGATACCGCAACTTTGTTCGCCCGTGCATGGGTAAGGCCATCGAACGCTTGCGTGTCCGGCTCGGGGCTTTGCGTGGTTTGCCGCGTTCGTCGATCTATGGCGCGCTGCTGGCAGTCGTGTTCGGCGGCCTGGTGGTGCCGGCTGCCATCGGCAGCTACGTGCTGATCGGTGTGCACGAGAAGGAGTCGGCACGCATCGCCCTCAACGAGTCGTTGCAACGCAATGCCGACATCCTGGCGCTGGGCATGCAGGAGTCGCTGTGGAACATGAATGCCGAATCGGCCCATTCGCTGGTCGAATCGGTCATGCGCGACAAATCGGTAGTGCGGGTGGAGGTGGTGGGCCAGGCCGATACCCAGTTCATGCATGTCGATTCCCCGCGCAAGCCCACCAGCAATATTTACCGCGCCGAGCGCGAAATCACCGTGCGCGGCGAGCGCATCGGCCGCATCACGGTCGAGATGGACGACGCCCGCAGCCAGCAGGACTTGCGTGAAAAACAATGGTCGTACGTGCTGGTGCTGGCCGCCCAGCTGATGGTCTCGCTGGTGCTGATCGTGCTTTTCCTCAATGCCCGCCTGATCCGGCCGCTGCGCAAGCTCACCGGCTTTTCCGACCGCCTGGCGCGCGGCGACTTCGATACCCAGCTCACCGTGCGCGGCCGCGACGAGCTGGGCCGCCTGTCGCTGCAGCTGGAACAGATGCGGGTGGCGATCAAGCACCTGTTCGAGGATATCGGCCAGCGCGAGGAGCGCTTCCGCACCATCGTCACCCAGGTGCCGGGCGCGGTGTTCCGCTACCGGCCCGACGGCCCGATCGAATTCGTCTCCGACGCCATCGAGGAAATTTCCGGCTATCCGGCCAGGCAGTTCATGCGCGGCACTACCGACAGCTGGACCAACCTGATCGCGCCCGACGACCGCAAGCGCCACCGCCGCACCGTGGCGAACGCGCTTGCCAGCGGCAAGCCGTACCAGATCGAGTACCGCATCATCGATGCCAGCGGCACCGAGCGCTGGCTGGCGGAAAACGGCCAGCCGCAAGCGGGCGACGGCCACAACCCGCTGTGGGTGGACGGCATCATGGCCGACATCAGCGAGCGCAAACACAATGAGATGCGCATCGAGGCGCTGCTGGCCGAGCAAAGCGCCATCCTCGACAACGTGATGTTCGGCGTGATGTTCGTGCGGAACCGCCACATCGTCTCGGTCAACCGCCGCTGCGAGGAACTGTTCGGCTATGCGCCCGGCGCCATGGTCGGCTCATCGACCGCGATCCTGTTCCCGACGTCGTTCGATTTCGAGTCGGCCGGCGCGCGCCAGTATCCGTCTCTGTCCGAGGGCAACTACTTCAACGAAGAGCGCCATTACCTGCGCCAGGACGGCAGCTCGTTCTGGTGCATGGTGAGCGGCTATGCGCTCGACCACCGGTGCGCCAACGAGGGCAGCATCTGGGTGTACGCCGACATCACCGAGCGCAAGGAGGCCGAGGAAAAGCTGCGCCTGTCGGCCACCGTGATCGAACACATTGCCGACGGCGTGGTGGTGCTCGATGCACAAGGCACCATCGTCACCGTCAACCCGGCATTTACCCAGATCACCGGCTACACGGCGGCCGAGGCGATCGGCCGCGACTACATGCTCACGCGCTCGGGCCGCCACGAACAAAGCTTCTATGACGAGATGTGGCGCGAGCAGTTGGACACCGGCTTCTGGCAGGGGGAATTGTGGAACCGCCGCAAGAACGGCGACGTTTACCTCGAATGGCTCACGGTCAGCGCGGTACGCGACAGCCGTGGCCGGGCCACGCACTACGTGGGCGTGTTCAGCGACATCACCCGCGCCAAGGAGTCGCAGGACAAGCTCGACCACCTGGCCCACCACGATCCGCTCACCGCGCTGCCCAACCGGCTGCTGTTCAACGACCGCCTGCAGCATGCCTTGCAGCGCGCCACCCGCGATGGCGAACAGCTGGCGCTGCTGTTCATCGACCTCGATCGTTTTAAAAACGTCAATGACACGCTGGGCCACCATATCGGCGACGAGCTGCTCAAGCAGGTTGCGCGCGCACTGCTCGAACGCCTGCGCGAGGGCGATACCCTGGCGCGCCTGGGCGGCGACGAATTCATTGTTTTGCTGGAAAACGTGGGCAGCCATTACGGCCCGGCGCACGTGGCCGAAAAGCTGGTGCAAATGTTCGACCAGCCGTTCCAGGTGGCGGGCCACGAATTGTTTGTCACGTGCAGCGTGGGCATCAGCCTGTTCCCCGACGACGCCAGCGACCTCAATATGCTGATCCGCAATGCCGACGTGGCCATGTACCAGGCCAAGGCGCGCGGGCGCAACGGCTACAGCTTCTATATGCCGTCGATGACGGGCGAGGGCGTGGAGCGCCTGCGCCTGGAAACCTATCTGCGCCGCTCGATCGAAAAGAACGAGATCTTCCTGACCTATCAGCCGCAGGTGGAAATCGACACCGGCCGCCTGATCGGCGTGGAAGCGCTGGTGCGCTGGAATCACCCGGAGCTGGGACTGGTGCCGCCGGTGCGTTTCATCCCACTGGCCGAAGACACGGGCTTCATCAACCAGCTCGGCGAATGGGTGCTGCACGAGGCGTGCCGGCAGATGAACCGCTGGCAGGAAGCTGGCTTGCATGTGCCCAAGATGGCGGTCAACCTGTCGGCTCGCCAGTTCGAGCGCGGCGGCATCGTCAACCTGGTGGCCGACATCCTGGCCGATACCGGGCTGGCGCCGCAGCGCCTGCAACTGGAAGTGACCGAATCGGTGATCATGAACACCGGCGACGCCATGGTGTTCATCAACGACCTGCACGCGATCGGCGTGGCGCTGGCGATCGACGATTTCGGCACCGGCTATTCGTCGCTGGCGTACCTGAAGCAGTTGCCGGTGCAAACGCTCAAGATCGACCGCTCGTTCATCAAGGATATCTCTACCGACGCCAACGACGAGGCGATCGCGATTGCCATCATCCAGCTCGGCAAGAGCATGAACTTGTCGGTGATTGCCGAAGGCGTGGAGACCAAGGAGCAGGCAACCTTCCTGCTGCGCCACGGCTGCCGCCTGGCGCAGGGCTATTTGTATGGCAAACCGCTCAGTCCTGCAGATTTGCTGGCGCGCTGGCATGTCTGAACTTTCCCGACGACGTTTCCTGTTCGGCGCAGTATCCGCCGGTGCCGCCGTGGGAGCACTGGTGGTGGGATGGGGTGTGCTGCCCGCGCGCCAGCGCCTGCATGCGTCAAATCCGCTGCCGCTGACCGATGGCGCCGTGGCGCTCAACGGCTGGGTGGCGGTCGCGCCCGATGGCAGCGTCACCATCGCCATGCCGCGCTGCGAGATGGGGCAAGGTGTACACACCGCGCTGCCGATGCTGGTGGCCGAAGAGATGGACGTGTCGCTGGCCTCGGTACGGCTGGTGCAGGCGCCGCTGGACGCCATCTTCGGCAACATTGCCATGCTGCAGGACGGCTTGCCGTTCCACCCCGATGACGATGGCGCGCTCCAGGCGGGTACGCGCTGGATCGTGGGCAAGGTCGCGCGCGAGCTGGGTATCGTGATTACCGGCGGCTCGTCCAGCGTCAAGGATGCATGGCTGCCGATGCGCGAGGCCGGCGCCGCCGCGCGCGCCATGCTGGTGGCCGCTGCCGCCAGCCAGTGGCGCGTGCAGGTAGCCGATTGCCGCACCGGGAACGGCCACGTGCTGCACGCGGACGGGCGCAAGCTGGCCTACGGTGCGCTGGCCGCTGCCGCCGCCACGTCGCAGCCAGGCGCGGTGCGCCTCAAGTCACCGCAGGATTTCACGCTGATCGGCCGCGCGCAGCCGCGCCGCGACACGCCGTCGAAAGTCGATGGCAGCGCGGTCTTCGGCATCGACGTGCGCCCGCCCGGCATGGTGTATGCGGCAGTGCGCATGGCGCCCGTGATCGGCGGCGTGATCGCCTCGGTCGATTCGTCGGCTGCGTTGAAGATGCCGGGCGTGCTGCGGGTGGTCGATTTTTCCGGCGCCATCGCGCACCTGGCCGGCGCCGGCGCCGGGGTGGCCGTGGTGGCGCGCAGCTGGTGGCAGGCCAAACAGGCCGCGCTGGCGCTGGTGATCACCTGGCGCGACGGCGCTCATGCCGGGCTGTCGAGCGAGGCGGTGTTTGCCGGCTTTGCCGCCAGCCTGGACCGGGAAGCGGGCCACGCCTATCACCAGGCGGGCGATATGGATATCGTCGAGGGCAAGGGGAGCAACGTGGCCACGACCATCGGCGCCGAGTACCGCGCGCCGTACCTCGCGCATGCGGCCATGGAGCCCATCAACTGCACCGCGCAGGTGAATCATGGCAAGGTGCACCTGTGGGCGCCCACGCAGTCGCCCGGTTTCGCGGTGAAGGCGGCAGCGCAGGCGGCCGGCGTTTCGCCCGATGCGGTGACGCTGGAGGTGACCCTGCTGGGCGGCGGTTTCGGCCGCCGGCTGGACGTGGATATGGTGGCGCAGGCGGTGGCGATTGCCCGCGTGATGGATGGCGTGCCGGTGCAAACCATCTGGTCGCGCGAGGATGACACCGGCCACGACGTCTATCGCCCGGCAGCGCTGGCGCGGTTTTCCGCCACGCTCGACGGCGTGGGCCACGTGCTCGGGTTCGACTGTAAATCGGCCAGCGGGTCGGTGTCGCACCAGTTCTTCAAGCGCAACCTCGGGCTGCCGGCGGCGGGGCCGGACAAGACCACGGCCGAAGGTGCGTTCGACATGCCTTATGAACTGCCCAACCAGCGCATCCGCGACGTGATCGTGGACAGCGCCGTGCCGCTCGGTTACTGGCGCTCGGTGGGCCATTCGCACAACGCGTTTTTCAAGGAGAGCTTCATCGACGAACTGGCGCACGCCGCCGGCCGCGACGAGGTGGCGTTCCGCCGCGCGCTGCTGGCGCGTCACCCGCGCCACCTGGCGGTGCTCGATGCGGCGGTGGCTCGTGCCGGCGCCGCGCCCGAGGGCCGCGCGCACGGCGTGGCGCTGCACCAGTCGTTCGGCACCATCGTGGCGCAGGTGGCGCAGGTATCGGTGGAGGGCTCGGAGATCCGCGTGCACCGCGTGGTGTGCGCGATTGATTGTGGCCTGGCGGTCAATCCCAACCTCATCGCCCAGCAGGCGGAATCGGGCGTGGTGTTCGGCCTGTCGGCGGCGCTGTTTGGCGCGGTGACCATCAAGGACGGCAAGGTGGAACAGTCCAACTTCCACGATTACCCGGTGGTGCGGCTGAACCAGGCGCCGGTGGTGGACACCATCATCATGGCCAGCGCCGCGCATCCGGAAGGGATGGGCGAGCCGGCCGTGCCGCCGGTGGCGCCGGCCGTGGCCAACGCCGTGTTCAAGTTGACGGGCCAGCGCTTGCGCAGCTTGCCGTTGACGCTATCAATTTAGCCGAGAGCGTTGCGCAGCAGCGCGCGCAGATTGCACTCGCGCTGCCAGCGCGCGCGTTCTTCGCTGTTGACGATCATTTCCGTCATGTCGGCATCGGAGATGTCGGTTTGCGCCTGCACCAGCCGGTGCGCCAACGCCGGGTCGGGCAGCATGGTGCCGAAGAAGGCCACCAGTTCGTGGTGCTGGATCAGCAGGGTGGGGAAGTTTTCCACGTCGAGGTCGCCAACGACGTCGGCATGGTCTTCGATGTCGATCCACAGGAACAGTTTATCGGGGTGGCGCGCGGCCACGCTCTCGAAACTGGCCTGATAACTGTCGCAGGTGCCGCACCAGGCGGCGCACAGGCAGGCGACGATCCAGCGGTCGCCGGCCAGCGCAGCGGCTACTTGCTCGCGGTTATCGGAATTGAGGGTAATGCTGTACATGGTGTTGGCGGCGTTCTCGGCGGTCCAAACCGGTATTTTACATCCCGACGCAGGGTCGCGCCGGCCGCCGTACCGGGTTAAAATGCGGCATGCCTACAATTTCCGCTTATCCCGTCATTATTGCCGTCGAAACGTCGTTCGAGGCGGCCTCGGTTGCCCTGTTGCGCGGCGACACCGTGATCAGCCGCGCGTCCTCTGGCGTGCGCACCCATTCCCAGTCGGTCTTGCCGATGATCCAGGAGCTGCTGGCCGAAGCCGGCATCACCCTCAAGGACTGCAACGCGGTTGCCTTCGGTTCCGGCCCCGGCTCGTTTACCGGCGTGCGTACCGCCTGCGGCGTGGCCCAGGGCCTGGCCTTTGGCGCCAATCTGCCGGTCGTGCCTGTCGTCACGCTCGACGCCATGGCCCTGGCCTGTCACCAGCGCCAGGGCGCCACCGACGTGCTGGCCGTACTCGACGCCCGCATGGGTGAGGTGTACTGGGCGCAATATCGTTTTGATGGCGGTGCCGTGCTGGCCGCGCCGCAGGTGGTGCAGCCGGCCGTACTGTCGGCGCCGGGCGCGGTGCAGGCGCAGGGGGCGCCGGTCTTCTGCGGCAATGGCTTGTCGGCGTATGCCGACGCGTTTGCCGGGATGGCCGATGGCTCCCCTGGGAATGTTGCCGAAATCATGCCGCATGCCGAACAGATCGCGCAACTGGCCAGCCTGGCGCTGGCCGCCGGCCGCACGGTGACGGCGGCCGAAGCGCAACCGCTGTACCTGCGTAACAAGGTTGCCTACACCCAGGCCGAGCGGCGCGACATCAATGCTGCCAAAGCGGCGGGTGGCGCATGAAGCAGGCGTGGGACCTGGCGCGGCTGGTGTATGAGCCGATGCAGCGCACCGACCTGGACGAGGTGCTGGCGCTCGAGCAAAGCGTCTATCCGCACCCGTGGAGCATGGCCAATTTTGCCGATTCGCTTGCCAGCGGCTACCACGCCTGGGTGCTGCGCGACCACGGTGGCGTGCTGCTCGGCTATTTCCTGTTGATGCCGATGGTCGATGAAGCGCACCTGCTCAACGTGGCAGTGGCGGCCGACCGGCAGGGGCAGGGGGTCGGCCACCTGCTGCTGAACCAGTCGGTGGCCTGCGCACGCGGACTCGGCATGGAATCGGTGCTGCTGGAAGTGCGGCCGTCCAACACGCGCGCTCTGGCGATTTACGAGCGCTACGGATTCAAACAGATCGGTCGCCGCAAGGGTTACTACCCGGCAGCGAACCAGTTACGCGAGGACGCCATCGTGATGCGGTTCGACTTATGAGCGTCTCTCCCCGCAATGCAGTGTTTCTGCAGGAAATGGGCGTTGGCGCGCTATGGACGTTGCGCCATGCCGGGACGGCGTTGGCGCCGGGCAATGGTGCCGACGCGGCTGCTGCCGGTGCGGCGGCTGCGGACGAGGGCATGGACGCGCCCGTGGCGGTGACGCCGGGTGCGCCAACCGCGCCAGTTCGAACGCCGTTACCTGCTGCGACGGCCGCCGCGCCAGCCGCCCGGTCATCGACATCTACGCAGGCGCCAACCTCGGCAGATGCTGCCGCCTGGCCACCGACGCCCCCGTCGGCACCGGCCACAGCAGATGCCGCCGCGTGGTCGTCAACGTCCACGCTGGCGTCACCCGGCGCGAATGCGGCCGCTCGGCCAACGACACCCGCTCCGGCTATGCCAGTCGCCGGGGCCCAATCGCCTGCGGACAGGTCAACTTCGGCGCCTGAGCACGCGTCGGGGCCAGCCCCGGTTTCGGCCCCGGTTCCGGTTCCGGCCCCGCTGCCAGCACGGCATCCGGCCACGTCGCCCGTGGTCGCGTCCGACGACGAATCGACCGCCTGGTTCGACGATGTGCCGGCCGCCATGCCGCCACCGCCGCGTCCGCGTCCAACGCAACCGGCGCAACCAGTCACCGACGAGGCCATCGCTGCCATGGACTGGCCTGCTTTGCAATCGGCGGTCTCGAACTGCACCCGCTGCCCGCTCGCCGCCACGCGTCGCAACGCCGTCAATGGCCGTGGTCCCGAACAGGCGGCCTGGCTGGCGATCGCCACTGGCCCCTCGGCGCTCGATGAAACCGAGATTCGCCCGCTGGTGGGCGACGCCGGCCAGTTGCTGGACAATATGTTCAAGGCCATCGCGCTCAAACCCGAGGCCGATGTGTACGTCACCCACCTGGTCAAATGCCGGCCAGCGACGGACGACGGCGCCCAGCGCAATCCGACCGCCGACGAATTGACCGCCTGCCGCCCATACCTCGATCGCGAACTGGCACTGACCGGCGCCACCATGGCGATGACCTTCGGCCAGTTCGCCGCCAGGGGCCTGATGATGGGCCCGGCTGCACGCGGCAAAGTAATGCGCTACGGCGACCTGCCAGTGGTAGCCACCTACCACCCGGACGACCTGCTGGCACGACCGGAAGACAAGGCCAAAGCCTGGGGCGACCTGTGCCTGGCCAGGACCGCACGTGACTGAGGACCGCGCCAGCGCTCAGGCCAGCCCGGCGATAACGATTGAAGGCTGCGTCGACGCTCCGGTCGGCCCAGCTTCCCCGGTCAGACCAGACGGCGCGGCTGCAGCCTGTGCCAGTTCGGATCCGTATCAGCTGGGGTTTGCCCAACGCTGGGGTCATCTGCATCACCCCCGGGTGCGGGCGCTGGCGTGGTTGCTCGATGCCCCAGATTTGCTCGACCCCGCCGCACCGCACTGGCAGGGCCGTATCGCCACGCTGGGCCCGGTAACGGCAGATGTTGGCCACTGGCTGGCCGCGCTCGATCTCGATCCGGCGCCGCTCGACGCCGCGCTTGGCGAACGCCATTACTCCCGCCTGGGCCTGTACGCGGAAAAGCTGCTGGCCTTCTATTTCGCCAGCCGGCAAACCCTGGTGGCGCACGGCCTGCAAGTGCGCGCCAGCCGCAACGACACCGTGGGCGAGTTCGACTTCCTGCTGCGCGACGGCGCCGCGCTGGTACACCTGGAATTCGCCACCAAGTTTTATTTGCTCGACGCGGCCACCGCTGGCGCCGACTTCAATGGCCTGATCGGTCCCAACCTGGCCGACACCCTGGGCGCCAAGATGCGCAAGATCTTTGACAAGCAATTGGCGCTGGCCCAGCACCCGGCCGCCCAGCCGCTGCTGCCGCAAGCGGTGGACCTGGCGCAGGCGCTGGTCAAGGGCTGGCTGTTTTATCCGTACGATCAGTCACCGGGCGTGACGCCGGGTATTTCACGCGAGCACTGCCAAGGGTTCTGGATGCCGTTGGCGCAAGTGGCAGCTTTGCCAGGCGTACAGTTTTGCATCATGCCGCGCCTGCAATGGCTGGCGCCGTTGAAGGTGTCGGCAAATGCCGGCATGGACCGCGAGGCATTGCAAGCAGAACTGGACCGCCAGATGGCGCAGGTATCCGCCCCGGTCATGGTGGCGGTATTGCGGCAGGAAGGGGAGTGGCTGCTGGAACAGCGGCGCGGCTTCATCGTGCCCGATGACTGGCGCGACCGCGCCGCGCAACACCGCCGCGACGGCAAACTGCCTTAATGCTTCGCTTCTCCAATCAAGGATACCGAATCAAACTCGCGCTGATTCGCCTTGTGACGGCGAAGAATCATCAACATCGTCCCCGCCAGGAACATCCCGAAAATCATGATGATCACGTTCAGGTTCATGTGGCCGCGCAGCATCAGCGAGTAGGCTGCCAGCATGGTCAGGATCGAGAGGTTTTCATTGAAATTCTGCACCGCAATCGAGTGGCCGGCGCTCATCAGGACGTGGCCGCGGTGTTGCAGCAGCGCGTTCATCGGCACCAGGAAGAAGCCGCCCAGCAAGCCGACCAGCACCAGCAGCGGATACGCCAGCGCCACCGATTTCACCAGGGTCATGCCCATTACGATCACGCCCATGGCGATGCCGACCGGAATCACGGTCAGCGAGCGGCGCAAGGTGATGCTGCGCGCCGACAGGATCGCGCCGACCGCCACGCCGATCGCCACCACGCCCACCAGGCTGGTGGCTTGCTCATAGGACAGCTTGAGCGTGCGGTTGGCCCATTCGAGCACGATGAATTGCAGGGTCTGCGCGGCGCCCCAGAACAGGGTGGTCACGGCCAGCGAAATCTGGCCCAGCTTGTCTTTCCACAGCAGGCCGCAGCAGGTCGCGAATTCGCTGATCAGCTTGATTGGATTGCGTTGCTGGTGGCCATACACGCAGCCGGTGTCCGGGATGCGGGTATTGAAGATGGCGGCCAGCGCATAAATCACCACCACCACGCACAGCGCGGCTTCGGTCGGGGTTTCGATGCCGGTGTCGATGAATGGCAGGTCGAAGCCGAGCAGCACCGACGACAACCGGTCGCCAACCAGGGCGCCGCCGAGCACGGTGCCGAAGATGATGGACATCACGGTCAGGCCCTCGACCCAGCCATTGGCAGCAACGAGCTTTTCAGCCGGCAACAGTTCAGTCAGGATGCCGTACTTGGCAGGCGAATACACGGCCGCGCCGAAGCCGACGACGGCATAGGCCACCAGTGGATGGACGTGGGCAAACATCAGCATGCAGCCGCCAACCTTGATCAGGTTGGAGACGAACATGACTTTGCCTTTTGGCATCGAATCAGCGAACGCGCCGACAAATGCTGCCAACAGGACGTAAAAGAGGGTGAAGGAAAGCTTCAGCAGCGGCGTGATCCAGCCGGGCGAATTCATGTTGATCAACAGGTCAATCGCGACGAAGAGCAATGCGTTGTCAGCCAGCGAAGAAAAGAACTGCGCCGACATGATGGTATAAAAACCACGATTCATTCTGGACTGCCTGAAAGCTTATATTGGCTTGCTTTATACCACGCTTTGTTCGTAACCCCAAGAATTGAGCGGTGCGCCGGCGGGCGCAATTGGTACGCAGTTGGTAGAATACCGCCTTCACCGATAGCGCAGAGAACCCCCATGCCCAGGCCGATACTTGCCACCATCCACATCGCATCCATGCAGCATAATCTGGCGGTTGTCCGGGCCTGCGCGCCCGGCGCCAAGGCCTGGGGCGTGCTCAAAGCCAATGGCTATGGCCACGGACTGGAACGCGCCATGCGTGGCTTCGCCGATGCCGACGGCCTGGCGCTGGTCGAACTCGACAACGCCATCCGCCTGCGCGAGCTGGGCTGGAAGAAGCCGATCCTGTTATTGGAAGGTTTCTTCGGTTTCGAGGACTTGCACACCATGGCCGGTTACACCCTGCAGTCGGCCGTCCATTGCAACGAGCAACTGGCCTGGCTGGAAGCGGCCGACGCCGACTTGGGCGAGCGCGGCATCAAGTTCGACCTGCACCTCAAGATGAATACCGGCATGAACCGGCTCGGCTTCAAGCCCGAGGCGTTTGCCGCCGCCCATGCGCGCCTCGTCGCCCTCGCTTGTGTGGGTAATATCACCCTGATGACCCACTTTGCCAATGCCGACGACGCCGAGCATCCGCTGCTGCCGATCGCCGAACAGATTCGCCGCTTCGAGGCGGGCGCGGCCGGCTTGCCCGGCATGCGCAGCCTGTCCAATTCGGCCGGCGTGCTGCGCCAGGGCGAACTGGAAGACCTGCTGCGCAACGACTGGGTGCGTCCCGGCATCATGCTGTACGGCGGCACGCCGGGTGGCAAGTCGGCAGCCGAGTACGGCCTGCGGCCTGCGATGACCTTGACCAGCGAAATCATCGGTGTGCAGGATATCGCCGCTGGCGACGCGGTCGGCTACGGCAGCCGCTTCACGGCCGATGGCGCTATGCGCGTGGGCGTGGTGGCCTGCGGCTATGCCGACGGCTACCCGCGCCACGCGCCGCTCGATACGCCGGTGCTGGTCGATGGTGTACGCACGCGCCTGGTCGGGCGGGTGTCGATGGACATGCTCACGGTGGACCTCACGCACATTCCCGCTGCCACGGTGGGCAGCAAGGTGGTGCTGTGGGGCGAGGGCTTGCCGATCGACGAGGTAGCCACTGCCGCCGGCACCATCGGCTATGAGCTGATGTGCGCGCTGGCGCCGCGCGTGGCCGTGGTAGAGGGATAACTGTGGCCAAGGCAAAAACCAATTTTGTGTGCACCGAGTGCGGCAACATCGCGACCAAGTGGACCGGCCAGTGCTCGGCTTGCCAGCAGTGGAATACCATGGTGGAGAGCGTAGTCGAGCAGGGCGGTAACAACCGTTATTCGCAGCCGCAACACCTGGCGCTGGCGCAAACGGCGCCGGTGCTGTCGCTGGCCGATATCGACGCCATCGACGTGCCGCGCTTCGGCACCGGCATCGAGGAATTCGACCGCGTGCTCGGCGGCGGCCTGGTCAGCGGCGGCGTGGTGCTGATCGGCGGCGACCCCGGCATCGGCAAATCGACCTTGCTGTTGCAGGCGCTGGCCAATGTCTCGCACATGAAGCGGGTGTTATATGTAAGCGGCGAGGAATCGGGTGCGCAAATCGCGCTGCGCGCCAAGCGCCTGATGATCGATGCCCGCGATTTAAAATTGCAGGCCGAGATACAGCTGGAAAAAATCCTCGGCACACTGGCCGACCTCAAGCCCGAAGTAGCCGTGATCGACTCGATCCAGACCGTGTATTCGGATGCGCTCAGTTCGGCGCCGGGCTCGGTGGCGCAGGTGCGCGAATGCGCGGCGCAGCTCACCCGTGCAGCCAAGCAGACCGGCGTGACCATCATCCTGGTCGGCCACGTCACCAAAGAGGGTGCGCTGGCCGGCCCGCGCGTGCTCGAGCACATTGTCGATACGGTTTTGTACTTCGAGGGCGACAACCATTCGAGCTTCCGCCTGGTGCGGGCCATTAAAAACCGCTTTGGCGCCGTCAACGAGCTCGGTGTCTTCGCCATGACAGAAAAGGGCCTGAAAGGCGTCTCCAATCCGTCGGCCTTGTTCTTGTCGCAACATGATAACCAGGTGCCCGGTTCGTGCGTGATGGTCACGCAGGAAGGCACGCGCCCGTTGCTGGTGGAAATCCAGGCGCTGGTCGATGCCAGCCACTTGCCCAACGCGCGCCGGCTGTCGGTAGGCCTGGAGCAAAACCGCCTGGCCATGCTGCTGGCGGTGCTGCACCGCCATGCCGGCATTGCCGCGTTCGACCAGGACGTGTTCATCAACGCCGTGGGCGGAGTAAAAATCACCGAGCCGGCGGCCGACCTTGCCGTGCTGCTGGCGATCAATTCCTCAATGCGCAACAAACCGCTGCCGCGCGGCTTCGTGGTGTTCGGCGAAGTGGGGCTGGCCGGGGAAATCCGCCCCGCGCCACGTGGCCAGGAGCGCTTGCGCGAAGCGGCCAAGCTCGGTTTTTCCATCGCCATGATCCCGAGCGCCAACGCGCCCAAGCAACCGATCGAAGGAATGACGATTATTGCGGTAGATCGTATCGACGACGCTTTCAATAAGCTGCGCGAAATCCAATAAAGCTGTATTGTTACGTGTTTCTAAGAGCAATAGTGCTCTTTACGTAATAAGGGACAGGGAAATTGTTAGTCGATCAACGATCCGCCGCACGAAAGATCGTGCGCGCCAAGGCAGTGGTGGTAATGGATGGCCTGCCGCCACAGCAAGGGCGGACCATCGATATCAGCGGCACCGGCGTATCGCTCACCTACGACCATAAGCTGGCAGTCGGCCACATGGGACAGGTCACCTTCGAGCTGTTCATGGAAGGCAAGGGCCAACTGGTCAGCACCCGCTGCAAGGTCAACTACTGCATCTTCAGTGGCGACCAGTTCAAGATCGGTTTCACCTACGTCAACCCGGACATCGGGACCATGGCGACCGTCAACAAGTTCCTGCGCTGATACTCATCGTCGGCCCCCTCGCGCATTAACTTCCGATATCCCCCGCCGCGCAACTGGCCCCGCCTGCACCGCCAAGGTATTTATTGAAGATTGACTGCACCCTCGCAGCAGCCTAAGCTCGGCACACGATCATTCTTCCGGGGCTTGCATGGCTGACGACTCTCATCCTCAATCGCATTATTTGCTGGCCGCCATCTGGTCGGCGCTGGAACTGCCGGCGCCGGCAGGCGGCGCCATCACGTTTACCGGCCATGGCAACTTGCCGTCGTACTACGCGGTCACCGATCTCGCTGCCGCATCGATCGGGGCGGCGGCGCTGGCCGTGCGCGAGCTGGCCGCGCTGCAGGGCGGGGCGCAGGCGCCGGTGTGCGTGGACCGTCGTCTTGCTTCGCTATGGTTCGGCTGGTCGCTGGCGCCGGTCGGCTGGGAGCGCCCGGCCTTGTGGGATGCGGTGGCCGGCGACTATGCGTGCCAGGACGGCTGGATACGGCTGCACACCAATGCGCCCCACCATCGCCACGCTGCGCTCGATGTGCTCGGTTGCGGGCCGGACCGGCAGGCCGTGGAACAGGCGGTCGCCCGGTGGCGAGGGGCAGCGCTGGAGGCGGCAGTCGTCGCCAACGGCGGTTGCGCCGCGCAGATGCGCTCGGCAGACGACTGGCGTGTCCATGCGCAAGGGCTGGCAGTTGCTGCCGAGCCGCTGATCGCGTTCGACAGCCAGCCCTGCAACGCGCAGGCTGGCTTGACCGGCACGGCGGCGCGACCGCTGGCGGGCCTCAAGGTGCTGGATTTGACGCGGGTGCTGGCCGGCCCCATCGCCACGCGCTTCCTGGCCGGTTACGGCGCCGACGTGTTGCGCATCGATGCGCCGGACTGGAACGAACCAGGCGTAATTCCTGAAGTCACGCCCGGCAAGCGCTGCGCCCGATTGAACCTGCATCACGCACCGGACCGTGCCGTGTTCGAGAAGTTGCTGGCCGAGGCGGACGTGCTGGTCCATGGTTACCGGCCCGAAGCACTGGCGCGGCTGGGCTACGACGAGGCGTATCGCCGGCAGGTCAATCACGGCCTGGTCGATGTCAGCCTCGACGCCTATGGCTGGAGCGGCCCGTGGGCTGGCCGGCGCGGTTTTGATAGCCTGGTGCAGATGAGTTGCGGCATCGCCGACCACGGCATGCAGGCCAGCGGCGCCGGCAAACCGGTACCGCTGCCGGTGCAGGCGCTCGATCACGCGACCGGCTACCTGATGGCAGCTGCCGTCGTGCGCGGCCTGATCGTCAAGGCGACGCAGCAACGGGCAACCCGGGCGCAGCTGTCGCTGGCGCGCACGGCGGCGTTGTTGATGAGCGCCCCCGGCGATATCGGCGCGCAGCAGCTGGTGCCGGTTGCAGCCGGCGATTACGCACCGGAACTCGAACATACCGACTGGGGACCGGCCCGGCGCCTGCGCCCGCCAGTGGTGATCGACGGCATGGCGCTGGCGTGGCGGCGTGGCGCCAGCGACCTCGGGTCGGCGCCGGCACAGTGGAGCGCGCCATAAAAAAAAGGCCGGCGCACCAGGCGCCGGCTGTGGCTACAGCATCAGGACATCAGAAACGGTATTTGAGCGCAGCCGTCACGCGGCGTGGCGCACCATACGTGATCTGGTTGTACGCGGAAAACATGGCCAGGTGTTTCTTGTCGGTCAGGTTGTCCACGTTCAGCTGCGCCGACCAGTTCTTGTTGATCTCGTAGCGCGCCATCAGGTTGACCATTGCGAACGAGTCTTGCAGGATCTGGTTGTTGGTGGTGTTGCCGGCAGGCGCGGCCGGGTCGGTGGTGTAGGTTTTGCCTTCCCAGTTGATGCCGCCGCCCACGGTGACGCCGGCCAGCGGGCCGGACAGGTCGTAGGTGGTGAACACGCGGAACAGGTCGCGCGGATAGATGCTGTTGAACGGCAGGCCGTCGGCATCCTTGGCGCTGTAGTGGGTGTAGCTGGCGCTGGCGTTCCAGCCGCGTGCCCCTGGACCAGCAACGGCATGGCAAGCGCGATTCGCATTCTAAAGTCAATGGCAGGGAGCTAAGTGTGCAATGAAAGTCAGTGATGCAGAAGGAAGAGGCGCATTTCCGCTGGCAGGGACGGACAGAAGCGGGATTGGCTGCCTGTTCATTGCTTTGAAATATAGTTTCTGTAGCATACTATCGGTATATACCACTGCCTCAACAGCCGAGACCCCGCTATGGCCATCAATCCGCTCACCAGCTCTGCCACCAACACCGCCAGCACCACTTCATCGATCAGCTCCGACGTGTACAAGCGCGTCGAGCAGACCATGATGTCGCAGAACAATGGCGCCACCCGGCTCAACGCCGCGCTGGCCAGCAGCCAGACCAAGCTCTCGGGCCTGGGCCAGCTGCAAAGTGCGCTGGGCAGCTTCCAGTCGATCGCTGCGGCATTGACCGGCAGCGGCCTGTCCACCTCGGCTGCCAGTACCGATAAAACCGTGCTCACCGCCACGTCGACCGGCGGCGCCAAGGCGGGTACGTACGCGATCAACGTCCAGCAACTGGCGCAGGGCCAGTTCCTGACCAGCACCGAATTCAGCTCCGCCACCGCCAAGGTCGGCACCGGCGCGCCCACCACCGTCAAGATCGACTTCGGCACTGCTGGCGACAAGGGCTTTACGACCAACGGCACGGCCACCAGCAAAACCATTTCCATCGACAGCACCAACAACACGGTCGAGGGCATCGCTGCCGCTTTCAAGGCCGCTGGCGTGGACGTCACGGTGGCCAAGGGCGACGATGGCAAGGTGTCGCTGTCGATCGCCGGCCAGAGCGGCGAGGCCAACAGCATGCGCATCAGCGTCAGTGGCGACGGCGCGCTGAAAAACCTGCTCGGCTACGATCCCGACGAAAAAGGCAAGCAGGGCTTCAAGCAGACCACGGCCGCCCAGGACGCCATCCTCACGGTCGATGGCAAAGAGATCAAGAGCGCCAGCAACACGCTGGACAAGAACAAGGGCATTGAGGGTGCCGCGCTTACGCTGACCGGCAAGGGCAAGGCCGACATCACCATCAGCCAGGATGCCAGCAAGATCGGCGACAACCTCAAGACCTTCGTGGCCGCCTACAACGACCTCAACAGCAAGCTGAAAACCCTGTCCAACGGCGCCCTCAAGGGCGACACCGCGCTGGGCCAGGTGACCATGCAGATGGATCTGCTGCTCAGGACCGGTGGCGGCAACGTTTCCACGTCGGCGCTGGCGGCAGCCGGGATCAGCCAGGACAAGGACGGCAACCTGGTGATCGACGACAAGAAGATGCAGGCTGCCATCACTGCCGACTCGTCGCAGGTGGCCAAGCTGTTTTCCAACGACGGCAAGGGCCTGGCCGACCTGATGGGCGCCAAAGTGACCTCGTTTACCGACAAGAACAGCGTGATCAGCCGCGAAACAACCCAGGTCAACCGCGAGCTCGACGCCACCAACACCAAGCGTGCCGCGCTGACCAAGGCACTCACCGCCCAGGCCACCGCGCTGGCGGCGCTGTACTCGGCGCAGTCGCAGACCGGCACCGGCGGCGGCATGTTCGGCACCGGCAGTACCGGTTCCACCGGCACCTTGTTCGATTTGCTCGGCTAATCCAAACGAACCTCTTGCACGTAACGGCCCGATGCCGGATCATCACGGCTTGTGCATGAATCCCACTCGGAGGTGTTATGGCAGGAAAGTTCGTTGGCGTGCTGGCGGTGGCCGGTTTGATGGTGGCTGGTCTGGCCCAGGCGCAAGAGGAAAAAGTCCTCAACATCTATAACTGGTCCGACTACATCGCGGAAGACACGGTCAAGAATTTCGAGAAAGAGACCGGCATCAAGGTGCGCTATGATGTTTTCGACAACAACGAAATCCTGAACTCCAAGCTCGTTGCCGGCAAATCGGGCTACGACATCGTGGTGCCTACCGCCCAGTGGGCGCGCCTGCAAATCGAAGGCAAGTTGCTGCGCAAGCTCGACAAATCGAAGCTGCCCAACCTGAAAAACCTCGATCCGGCGATCCAGGCCAAGCTGGCCAGCATCGATCCGAACAACGAATACCTGGTGGACTGGCTGTGGGGTTACACCACGGTCGGCATCAACGTCAATAAAGTGAAAGCCGCGCTCGGCGGCATGCCGATGCCGGCCAATGCCTGGGACCTGGTGTTCGATCCCAAGTATGCATCCAAGGTGAAATCGTGCGGCGTGTCGTTCCTCGATTCGCCATCCGAAGTGCTGCCGGCCGCGCTGATGTATCTCGGCAAACCGGCGTACTCGAAAAACGCTGCCGATTACGCCGAGGCGGGCAAGCTGCTGCAAACCATCCGTCCCAATGTCACCCTGTTCAGTTCATCAGGCTATATCAACGACATGGCCAACGGCGCCGTGTGCGTGGCGCTGGGCTGGTCCGGGGACATCAATATCGCCCGTCAACGCGCGCTCGACGCCAAGAACGGCAATGTGATCGAGGTGCTGGTGCCCAAAACCCCGGCAGCCCTGGTGTTCGACACCATGGCCATTCCTGCCGACGCCCCGCATCCGAACAACGCCCACCTGTGGATCAACTACATCATGCGCCCGGAAGTGCATGCCAGCCTGACCAACAAGGTGTTTTATGCCAACCCGAACACGGCCAGCATGAAGTTCGTGCGCAAGGATATCGCCGGCAACAAGACCGTGTTCCTGTCCGATGCGGACAAGCAGCGCATGGCCGCGCCGGAGTCGGTGCCGGCCGATATCCGGCGCGTGATCACGCGTACCTACACCAAGTTCAAGACGGGCCGCTAAGCCCGTTCCCCAACGCGGGCCTGGTTATTTGACCAGGTCCGCGCTCATCACCGCCTTCAGATACACGCTGCCCGGGTCACCCGGCTCGCGCTGGGCAAACCACCAGGCGCTGGCCTTGCGGATATCCCAGTCGAGGTCTTCGCCCGTCAGCAGCAGCGCTGCCACCATGCCCAAGGTCGGCTGGTGGCCTACCACCAGCACCGAATCCTTGTTGCCCGGCCAGTTGACCGCTTTCAGGATGTCGGTCGGGTCGGCGCCTGGCGCCAGGTCGTTGTGCAGCTTGAACTTGCGGCCCAGCGCTTCCACCGTTTGCAGGGTGCGCACGGCCGGGCTGGCCAGGATGCGGCAGCTGTCAGGCAGTTGCGAGTCGAGCCATAGTCCCATGCGGCGCGCCTGCTTGACGCCCTTGCCGGTCAGCGCGCGTTCCAGGTCGGTCATGCCGGGCGCCGCATCTTCGGCCTCCGCGTGTCGCCATAAAATGAGATCCATACATTCTCCTTGATGCCAGTTGGTGAAATCAGATCCCGGTGCACCTCCCGGCGCACCTTGCCAAAAATTACTCGATCACCGCGCCGGGCATGCCCAGCGTTTCCATCAAGTGCTGCTGGGCGGAGAAGCCGCCCTGTTTGCCGCGCGCCTTGCGGCGCTGGTAGTGGCCGTCCGGTTCCAGCTCCCAGGCGTTGCGGTTGTCCTTGAGGTAAGGGTTCAACCCTTCCGACATCACGCGCCGCTTGAGCGCCTTGTCCAGGATCGGGAAGGCGACCTCGATGCGGCGGAACAGGTTGCGGCTCATCCAGTCCGCGCTCGACAGCATGACGTCGTGCGCCAGGTCGTTGCGGAAATAATAGATACGGCTGTGTTCGAGGAAGCGGCCGATGATCGAGCGCACCTTGATGTTTTCCGACAGCCCCGGCACGCCCGGCTTCAGGGTGCAGGCGCCGCGCACGATCAGGTCGATCTTGACGCCGTCCTTGGACGCCGCGTACAGCGCGCGGATCACCGATTCGTCCACCAGCGCGTTCATCTTAACAATAATCCGCCCCGGACGCCCGCTGCGCGCGATGCGCGCCTCGTTGCGGATGGCCTTGATGATTTCGTTCTGCAAGGCGAACGGCGCCAGCCACAAGTGGTTGAGCCGGTGCGGCTTGGTCAGGCTGGTGAGGTGAATAAATACCTCGTTGACCTCCTGGCTGATGCCCGGGTGGCAGGTCAGCAAACCGAAGTCGGTGTAGAACTTGGTGGTGGTCGGGTGGTAGTTGCCGGTGCCCAGGTGGGCGTAATACTTCAGCTTGCCTTCTTCGCGGCGGATCACCAGCGCCACCTTGGCGTGGGTTTTCAGGCCTACCACGCCATAGACGACCTGGGCGCCGGCTTGCTCGAGCTTGTCGGCCCAGTTGATATTGGCTTCTTCGTCGAAGCGCGCCTTCAGTTCCACGATCACGGTCACTTCCTTGCCCGCGCGGGCGGCCGTGATCAGCGCTTCCATCAGGTCGGAATTCATGCCGGTGCGGTAAATGGTCTGCTTGATCGCCACCACGGCCGGATCGTGGGCCGCGCTGCGAATGAAGTCGATGACGGTCTGGAACGACTGGAACGGGTGGTGCAGCAGGATGTCGTGCGCGCGCAGGGCGGCAAAGATGTCGGCGCTGCCCGGTTTTTGCGCGCTGCCAGGGAAGAACGGCGCGAAGCGCAGCGACGGATCTTCCACGTGGTCCATGATCTCGGTAAGCCGCACCAGGTTGACCGGGCCGTTCACCGCGTACAACCGGCTCTGCTGCAGGCCGAACTGGTCGAGCAGGAACTGCGACAGCTCGGGCGGGCAGTTGATCGCCACTTCCAGCCGCACCGAGGTGCCGAACTGGCGGCCCTGCAACTCGCCCTTGAGCGCCTGGCGCAGGTTTTTGACTTCATCTTCATCGACCCACAAGTCGCTGTCGCGGGTGACGCGGAACTGCGAATAGGCGATTACTTCGCGCCCGGCAAACAAATCCGAGATATGCGCGTGGATCACCGACGACAGCAGGCAGAACGACACGCCGCCACGGTTGGACAGCTCGTCGGGCAGGCGGATCACCCGCGGCAGCACGCGCGGCGCTTTTAATATGGCAATCGCCGTACCGCGGCCGAAGGCATCCTTGCCCGACAGCGAGACGATGAAATTCAAGCTCTTGTTGACCACCTGCGGGAACGGGTGGGCCGGATCGAGCCCGATCGGCGTGAGCAGTGGCCGCACCTCGGTGTCGAAATAATCCTTCACCCATGCGCGCTCGGCCTCGGTGCGTTCGTTGTGGCGCACCAGGTGCACGCCGCTGGCAGCCAGCTCGGGCAGCACTTCCTGGTTGAGAATATTGTATTGGTCGGTGACCAGTGCGTGGCATTCGTTGCTGATGCGGGAGAGGGTGGCAAGCAGTGCGGGGTGGGTGGCCAGCACACCATCGGTGCCGGCGGCGGCCAGCAGGCTGGCGACGCGTACTTCAAAGAATTCATCGAGATTGCTGCTGGCAATACATAAATAACGCAAGCGTTCGAGCAAGGGGATGCTCTTGTCTTCGGCTTGCGCCAGCACCCGGCGGTTGAACATCAGTTGCGACAGCTCGCGGTCGAGGAACGCGGAATTCTTGCCGACTTCGGCATGCACATCAGGCTTCATGTCTCTTTGGTCACTTTGCAGATAAGGTAATTCTAGCCTGTAATTCAACAGAAGAATGATGCAACAGTGTAAAGACCAATTATGACAAGTTTGTGACAATCGCTGTCATAAACCGCCAAAACTGCCCGTCTTTTATGACATGGACGTGTCACAATTGCGTTATTCGCTCATGACATGCACGTGTTTTCATAGGGAGGTGGGGTGTCACTCGGCAAAAAACTTCTTTTTGGACATTTTTTCGCGATGTCATAAACCTGTCATATTGGCCGGTTAGACTTCGCAACATCCTAACCTGTCATAACAAAGGACTTTGAAATGCGAATGAAACAACTGATCTCTTCCCTGGTAGTCGGTGCCTGCGCCATGATGGCTCTCTCGTCCGCTGCCACCGCTGCCGATATGACCGGCGCCGGCGCGACCTTCCCATACCCGATCTACGCAAAATGGGCTGAGACCTACAAAGCCTCTACCGGCAATGGCCTGAACTACCAGTCCGTCGGTTCGGGCGCTGGCATCAAGCAAATCAAAGCCAAGACCGTCGATTTCGGCGCCTCGGATGCGCCGATGAAAGCAGAAGACCTCGACGCCGAAGGCCTGATGCAGTTTCCGGCCATCATGGGCGGCGTGGTGACCGTGGTCAACGTTCCAGGCTTGGCACCAGGTCAACTGAAACTGACCGGTCCGATCGTGGCCGACATCTATCTGGGCAAGATCACCAAGTGGAACGACCCGGCAATCGCCGCACAAAACGCTGGCGTCAACCTGCCAGCAGAAGACATCACCGTGGTGCACCGCGCCGACGGTTCGGGCACTTCGTTCCTGTTCACCGACTACCTGTCGAAAACCAGCCCTGATTTCAAATCGAAAATCGGCGCCGGCACCGCAGTGAAATGGATCGTGGGCGTGGGCGGCAAGGGTAACGAAGGCGTTGCCGCCAACGTGCAGCGTATCAAGGGTTCGATCGGCTACGTCGAGTGGGCGTACGCGAAGAAAAACAAGATGCAGCACACCCAGCTGAAAAACAAGGACGGTAACTTCCTGCAACCTGACGACGAGTTCTTCAAGGCAGCAGCCGCCAACGCCGAGTGGACCAAGACCCCGGGCTTCGGCGTGGTGCTGACCGACCAGGCTGGCAAGAACTCGTGGCCGATCACCGGCGTGTCGTTCATCCTGATGCACAAAGTGCAACCGGACGCCAACAAGGGCAAGGAAGTCGTGAAATTCTTCGACTGGGCCTTCAAAAACGGCGGCAAGTCGGCTGTTGAACTGGACTACGTACCGCTGCCTGACTCGGTGGTAAAACTGGTGCAGGATTCCTGGAAAGCCAACCTGAAAGACGCTTCGGGCAAGGCCATCTACTAATCCTGATTCCCTTCACTGCCTGCAATACAAGGCGGTGAGGGGGTTAGCCTGCGGTGCCCATGTGGACATCGCAGGCTAGCTTACCTTCCCGAGATAACAATATGAGCGCTGACATCACTACCACGCCAATTCCAAAACCGGAGCCGGCCTCGCAATTTAGTATCGCGCAGGCCACCGCTGCTGAACAGGCCGCCATGCAGTCGATGATGCGGACCATGCGCAAGCAGCGCATCCAGGACTTCTTCTTCCACAAAACCACCATGCTGTTCGCGCTGTCGGTGCTGCTGGTGCTGCTGGGAATTATCATTTCGCTCATGGTCGGCGCCTGGCCGGCTTTCAAGGAGTTCGGCCCCGGCTTCATCACCCGCGTCGAATGGGATCCGGTCAACGACCAGTATGGCGCCATGATCGCCATCGTCGGCACCCTGGCCACTTCCGGCATCGCCCTGCTGATCGCGTTCCCGATCAGCTTTGGTATCGCGCTGTTCCTCACCGAAATCTGCCCCGCCTCGCTGCGCCGCCCGCTCGGCACCGCCGTCGAACTGCTGGCCGGCGTGCCGTCGATCATCTACGGCATGTGGGGCCTGTTCGTGTTCGCCCCGCTGTTCGGCGACTACGTGCAACCGTTCCTGAAAAGCACGCTGGGCGTGCTGCCGATCATCGGACCATTCTTCAGCGGCCCCACCATGGGCATCGGCATCCTGACCGCCGCCCTGATCCTGGCCGTGATGATCATCCCGTTCATCTCGTCGGTGATGCGCGACGTGTTCGAGATCGTGCCGGCTGTATTGAAAGAATCGGCTTACGGCCTCGGTTGCACCCGCTGGGAAGTGGTGCGCAAGATCGTGCTGCCGTACACCAAGACCGGCGTGGTCGGCGGTGTGATGCTGGGCCTGGGCCGCGCCCTGGGCGAGACCATGGCCGTGACCTTCGTGATCGGTAACGCCAACAAGCTGTCGTTCTCGCTGTTCGCTGCCGGTAACTCGATCGCCTCGACGCTGGCCAACGAATTCGCCGAATCGGACACCGTGCTGCACACCTCGTCGCTGTTCGCGCTGGCACTGATCCTGTTTGTCATCACCTTTATCGTCCTGTCCGCCGCCAAACTGATGTTGGTTGGCATGTCCCGCAAGGAAGGCCTCAAATGAACCAAGCCGCCATCAACCCGCAGGAACCGATTGTTCCGATGAACAAGGTGTACCGCAAGCGCCTGTTCCGCCACCGCGTGGGCATCGCCATGTCGGTGCTGGCGATGTCGCTGGGCCTGGCCGTGCTGGCCTGGATCCTGGTCACCCTGGTGATCAACGGTTTTAGCGCCCTGTCGGTGAACCTGTTTACCGAAAGCACCCCGGCGCCGGGCAGCGAAGGCGGTGGCCTGGCCAACGCCATTTTCGGCAGCTTCATGATCGTCGGCCTGTCCACGTTGGTGAGCACGCCGATCGGCATCCTGGCCGGCATGTACCTGGCCGAGTACGGCAATGAAAACAAGCTGGCGGCCGTCACCCGCTTTGTCACCGACATCATGCTGTCGGCTCCGTCGATCGTGATCGGCATGTTCGTGTGGGCTGCCTACGTGGCCACCACCAACCACTACTCCGGTTACGCCGGTTCAATCGCGCTGGCCCTGATCGCCGTGCCGGTCGTGGTGCGCACCACCGACAACATGCTGCGCCTGGTACCGAGCAGCCTGCTGGAAGCGGCGTTCGCCCTCGGCGCGCCGCGCTGGAAAGTGGCGATGACGGTGCGCCTGCGCGCCGTGAAAGCCGGCGTAATCACCGGCGTGCTGCTGGCCGTGGCCCGCATCTCGGGCGAAACCGCGCCGCTGCTGTTCACCGCCCTGAACAATCAGTTCTTCAGCAAGGACATGAACGGCCCGATGGCCAACCTGCCGGTCGTGATTTACGGCTTCGCCATGAGCCCGTACGACAACTGGCGCGAACTGGCCTGGGGCGGTGCGCTGCTGGTCACCTTCAGTGTGCTGGCGCTCAACATCGTCTCGCGCACCATGTTCAGCCAAAAAATTCCAAACTAATTAGCGACCACTTACATAAAGCGATCGACACATAATGAATACGCAACTGAGCCCAGAAACGACCACCGCGCCAGCAGGCGCCGGCAAGCGCACGACCATCGGCATCTCGAACCTGAATTTTTTCTACGGTAAGACCCAGAGCCTGACCAACGTCAACCTCAACATCCACGAGCGCCAGGTCACCGCCTTCATCGGCCCGTCGGGCTGTGGCAAATCGACCTTGCTGCGCACGCTCAACCGCATGTACGACCTGTACCCTGGCCAGCGCGCCGAAGGTTCGATCATGTACCGCGGCCGTAACATCCTCGATGCCGGCCAGGACTTGAACATGCTGCGCGCCAAAATCGGCATGGTGTTCCAGAAGCCGACCCCGTTCCCGATGTCGATCTACGACAACATCGCGTTCGGCGTGCGTCTGTACGAAGACCTGTCGAAAGGCGAGATGGACGAACGCGTGGAATGGGCGCTGAAGAAAGCCGCACTGTGGGGCGAAGTAAAAGACAAGCTGACCAAGAGCGGCCTGTCGCTGTCGGGCGGCCAGCAACAGCGCCTGTGCATCGCGCGCGGCGTGGCGGTGAAACCTGACGTGCTGCTGCTCGACGAGCCAACCTCGGCGCTGGATCCGATCTCGACCTCGAAAGTGGAAGAACTGATCAGCGAACTCAAGCAAGACTACACGATCGCCATCGTCACCCACAACATGCAGCAGGCCGCGCGTTGCTCGGACTACACCGCCTATATGTACCTGGGCGAGCTGGTGGAGTTCGGCGAGACCGACCAGATCTTCATGAATCCTGCGCGCAAGGAAACCCAGGATTACATCACCGGCCGCTTCGGCTGATCGAACTTATAATACGTCAACACGGAGAATCAGCATGATCGGTGAGCACTCATCCAAACAATACGATAACGAACTCGAAGCCATCCGCTCCAAGGTGCTCTTGATGGGCGGCATCGTCGAGACCCAGTTCCTCGACGCCATGACGTGCTTTCGCATCGGTAATCCGGAGCGTGCCGACCGCGTGATGCGCGAGGACGACACCGTCAACCAGCTCGAAGTGTCGCTCGACGACGCCTGCAGCCACCTGATCGTGCGCCGCCAGCCGGCCGCCAACGACCTGCGCACCATCATGGCCACCATCAAGGTGATTACCGACCTGGAACGCATCGGCGACGAAGCAACCAAGATCGCCCGCACCGCCAAGGCCCTGCATTCGCGCGGCACGGCCACCGTCAACCATTACGAAATGGTGCGCAATATCGCCAACAACACCAGCGACATGCTGCACGACGCGCTTGACGCGTTTGCGCGCAACGACGGTGTGCAAGCGTTGAAACTGATCGCCCAGGATGCCGTGATCGACCACGAATTCCGTTCGATCATGCGCAACCTGATCACCTTCATGATGGAAGATCCGCGCACGATTTCGGCCGCACTGGACACGCTGTGGGTGGCCAAGGCCATCGAGCGCATCGGTGACCATGCCAAGAACATCGCCGAGTACGTGATTTACGTGGTGGAAGGCAAGGACATCCGTCACACCAAGACCGTGCCTGCCATCGAAGACAACATTGAACCTGCATAAACAAGCATATGGCATCTGATAAAACCACCGTACTGATCGTGGAAGATGAACCGGCGATTGTCGAGTTGGTGACTTTTTCGCTGCGTGAGGCAGGCTGGAACTGCTGCGCGGTGCAAAGCGTGGGCGAGGCCTGGGAGTTCATCCAGACCCGCACCCCGCAACTGATTTTGCTCGACTGGATGTTGCCGGATCAAACCGGCTTGCGCCTGCTGGCGCGCATCCGTTCCGACCGCAATTTCCAGGAAATCCCGGTCATCATGCTCACCGCAAAAAGCATGGAAGAGGACAAGCTGGCCGGCCTCAATACCGGCGCCGACGACTACGTCACCAAGCCGTTCTCGCCGCGCGAGCTGCTGGCCCGGGCGCGCGCGCTGCTGCGCCGCAAGAGCCCGGAGCACGCGCAATCGACCATGCGCGCAGCCAATATCGCGCTCGACCCGGTCAGCTGCACGGTGTCGATGGACGACCAGAAGATCGACATCGGCCACGCCGAGTACAAGCTGCTCAAGTTCCTGCTGGCCCACCCGGAGCGCGTGTTCTCGCGCAGCCAGTTGCTCGACAAGGTGTGGGGCGACCACGTGGTGATCGAGGAGCGCACGGTGGACGTCCACGTGCTGCGCCTGCGCAAGGCCCTCAAGGAAGCCGAGCACCTGATCAAGACCGTGCGCAGCGTCGGTTACATGTTGTCGGAGAAAACCTAGTCTCATGAATCCAAAACTGCTGTTCTGGGTACCCGCCGCCTTGCGCACCGCGCTCGTCGCGGCGGGCTGCGCGTTGTTGGGCTGGATGTTCGGCTGGATGACCGGTGTTGTCGTGGCCTTGCTGGCGACGATCGTGATGGTGTTCGTGCAGCTGTCGTATTTGTACCAGCTCAGCAACTGGATGGACGACCCGCAGAGCGCCAAGCTGCCCGACGGCTGGGGCGCCTGGACCAATATCTTCTCGCGCCTGTACCGCATGCGCCGCGACGACGAAAAAAACCAGACCGAGCTGACCGAGTGGCTGGCGCGCTTCCGCCAGGCCATGCACCTGCTGCCCGACGGCGTGGTGATCATGGACGACGTGCTGTTCCTCGAGTGGTGCAACCCGGCCGCCGAGAAGCACCTGGGCCTCACGCACGAGCGCGACAAGGGCATGCGCGTCACCAACCTGGTGCGCAACCCGGACTTCATGGATTACATCATCCTCGGCCGCTACGAGCAGCCGCTGACGATCAGCTTCCGCGAGCGCAAACTCATCGTGCACATCATTCCGTTCGAGAACCGCCGGCAAATCCTGGTCACGCACGACGCCACCGAAACCGAGCGCATCGAAGAAATGCGGCGCGACTTCATCGCCAATGCCTCGCACGAGCTGCGCACGCCGCTGACGGTGATCGTCGGTTTCCTGGAAATCGCCGCCTCGGAAGGGCTGGACGTGGCCACCCGCAACGCCCACCTGAAATTGATGACGGAACAGGGCCACCGCATGCAGCACCTGATCGAGGACATGCTGACCCTGTCGCGACTGGAATCGGTCGATTACCCGATGCGGCCCGAAACCGTCGATGTGCGGCGCCTGATGGAGCAGGTGGCCAGCGACGCCCGCGCCTTATCGGCCGGCAAGCACGAGATCACCTTGCAGATCGACGGCCCCGACGTGGTGGGCAGCTACGAGGAATTGCACAGCGCCTTCGGCAACCTTGCCTCCAACGCTGTGCGCTACACGCCGGCTGGCGGCAAGATCGCCCTGGTGTGGCGCGAGTTCGAAGCCGGCATCAAGTTCAAGGTGGAAGACACCGGCATCGGCATCAGCCCCGAGCATATCTCGCGCCTGACCGAGCGTTTCTACCGGGTGGACAAGAGCCGTTCGCGCGAAACCCAGGGTACCGGCCTGGGCCTGGCGATCGTCAAACACGTGCTGCTGCGCCATGGCGGCACCTTGCAGATCAAGTCGGAAGCAGGCAAGGGCAGCACCTTTATCGTCTGCCTGCCCAAGAGCGCGATCGTGCCGAAGCAGGCCGAACTGCTGCTCACTCAAGCCACTGGTTAATCGAACCAGTGCGTCAGCGTGGCGCGGGCCCTGGCCGCGTGTTCATCCTTGATGTACACGGCCACCGCGCCCAGCGCCGCCAATAAAATCCCCAGGTCGTCGCTGTAGCCCACCACCGGCAGCAGATCGGGTATGCCGTCCAGCGGCGAGATGAAATAGCCGAGCGCGCCATAGATGGTGGCCTTGGCCCAGCGCGGCGTGTCCGGGTCGGTGGCCGAGTAATACATTTTGAGTGCCGGTTCCAGCACGCCGCGGCCCGCCGTCTTGGCGTAGCCCTTGACCTTGCCCCAGAAGCCGTCGTCGGAATACTGCGCCGTGTAGTCGGCAGCGTTGTCGGTCTTTGCCATCGTGTATCCCAGTTCAAATGATGATGCGGTCTATGGTAGCGGTAATTGCGCCTGGGCGTCGCCCTATGTCTTGCGCGGCATGGCCCGCAAGCAAGTATTAAGCGCATCCTCGAACGAAGCGGACACGTGGTCGGCCTGCGGGAAGTCGCAGTCCTTGAGGTCGCGGTTGCCGAACGGGCTGGGCAGCAGCACCGCCAGTTGCTTGGCGTGCGGCAGGCGCACCCGCAGCTCGGCCATCAGCTGGCGCATTTGCGGCGTATCGTTGACCGGATCGACCGTCACCAGGCATACAATGGATACCAGCTCGGCAGTGGCTTCGGGCGGCAGCGGCTCGTCGATGTCTTCGCTGCTCATGCTGCGGGCGTCGAGTTTCTGGTCGCGCATGATGCGCACCAGGATCTCCGTGGCCAGCTCGTCGTACGACGTCGCCAGGCCCACGCTCAGGATCAGGCTGCCGGGCGGGATGTCGAACGAACCTTGCCATTCGCCGGTGGCCGAGATACGCCGTTCACGCAGTTGGCGCCCGATCCCCATGCCGGCCAGCGCCGAGCTGCCCTTGCCTGCCTTGGGCGCCTTGGGGCGGCGCCACCACGACTTGCGGTCGCTCAGCGTCTCGATCACGGTAATGATGGCGCTGGTGACTTTGGCCTGTTCATCGGCCGTGATGGTCTTGCCGCGCAGGTCAAAGTTGGCCAGGTGCAGTGCCGGCACTAGCACGCTGTCGCAGTACTGGGCCAGCGTCTTCTTGCGCATGTAGCGCCGCGCTGCCGCAATGATTTCGTGAGCGTCGCCCGACAGCGCGCGCTGGTAGAAATTCTGCGGCAGGGTCAAGGCCGGCAATTCGCCGAACATGATTTCCAGCACTTTCAAAGCCCGGATATACCGGCCGGCCACTACCAGGCACAGGGTGAGCGGGGTGGACAGCACCAGGCCGACCGGGCCCCAGATCCAGCTCCAGAATATCGCCGCCACCACCACCGACAGCGGCGACAGCCCGGTCGTGTGGCCGTACAGCTTGGGTTCGACGGTTTGCGCGACCACGATGTCCACGACCAAAAAGATGCCGAATGTCATCAGTGCCAGCGACCAGCCCGGGTCGATCGCGGCGGCCAGCAGCGTGGCGCACAGCGCCGCGATCCAGAAGCCGACGTAGGGAACGTAGCGCAGCACGGCGGTCATCGCCGCCCACAGCAGCGCCTGCGACAGGCCGATGATCGACAGCCCGATCCAGATCACCAGCCCGGTGCTGGCATTGACTGCGAATTGCGAGATGAAAAAGCGCGACAGCCGCTCACCGGCATCGTTGACCGCGACCGTGGTGGCGCGCAAGTCCTCGCCGCCGGCCAGCCGGATGAAGCGGTCGCGCAGCGATTCATGTTCGAGCAGGACGAAGATCAGTACGATGAAGACGATGCCGGCCGTCTCCAGCGGCGGCCACACCGAGGCCACCACCTTGGAGAGGATTTGCAGGGGCTTCAAGTCCGGCTCGTGGATTTCCACCAGCACCGGCGTGGTGCCATCGCTGGCCAGGCGCGGCTTTGGCGCTTTGCCGAATTCATCGGTTGAGTTCTGGGTCAGGTGCTCGATCAGTTGCCCGGCCGGGCCGCCGATGCTGCCGATGGTGCCGCGCGTGATCTCGTTGAGCACTTCGAGCTTGGTGGCGATGGTGTCCTGGTACTGCGGCAGGCTGGCGCCCAGGCGCGTGACCTGGGTGACGATGATCGCGCCGGCCATCAGCACCACGGCCGCTACCACGGCCACGCCGGTGAGCACCGAGGCGGTCGGCCCCAGCCCCACGCGGCGCAAGGCCCGCACGAATGGTGCAATCAAAAAGCTCAGGATGAAGGCGAGGGTGATCGGGATCAGCACGTCGCGGCCGAAATACAACAGGGCCAGGACGGTGGCGGTGCCGACCAGTCCGACAACGGCGTTGGGTAATGCGCGAGCTGGTAATGAATCTGACACCGTGTTCCCTGAAAATCGTGAGCGTGACGCAGGACGACGCGCCTGCCTTTTCGAGCCTAGATTATGGGGTGCACGGTGTCAATCGAATTTACCGGACGCAACAGAATCAGCCGGCCTTCTTCTGGGTAATGCCCGCCGCAAGCATCGCCGCGTCGCGGGCGGCGTTGATCTCGTCTACCATGTCCCTCAGGCCGCGTGCAGTCACCTTGGGTAACACCGACTGGTCCACCTTGGACGACGATGTGATGTCATTGGCACTGGTCTGGCCCGGCAGCGGCAGGAAATTATCGTAAATCACCGTGCCGGGTACGGCGCGCATCAGCTCGGCGAAGCGGCGGTCGGCCAGGCTCTGGCCGGCAAAGTCTTCCGTCAGTTTCAGACCCGGCACGTTCTGCTGGATGTAGGCACTGCCGCTGTCGTACACCATGGCGACGACCTGGCCATTCTTGACGATCTGGGCGAACACCCGGTCAGGGTTGGCGGCGGCCGCCGCCTGGTTGGCCTGCTGGCGCGCTGCCACCTGCTGGTCGTGCAGGGCCAGCTCGGCCTGCAAGTGCTCGGGCAGCTTGAATGCCGCCATTTTCTTCTGCTCGACCAACTGGCCGACAAAAGTGACAGGGCCCTGGATCTTGAACGAAGCCGAACCTTCGATGCGCGACATGACAACTCCTTGGTGAATGACAGGAGGACCAACGGCAGGTTGGCACGAAAGTAATGCTTTTGGTAAACATTGACTTTCAACTACGATAGTCGCCCGCGCCATTCACCGCGATTGCCTAGAACTTGTAGACCAGGCCGGTCGTGACCATCGGCGTGGTTTTGCGCTTGGTCAGCGGGCTATCGGCCGCATCGCCGACCATGCGGGTCAAGCCGGCGGCGCTGGTGACCGACCAGCGCGCGTCGATCGCGTGGTTCCAGTTGACGCCGACGTTGATGTTTTCGAACCCGCGTTCGGCGCGGTAGCTACCGTAGCCCGAGCGCGCGCTCTGGGTGGCGGTGACGCCGTAGTAGGTTTGCGCATGCTTGTTGTCGCCATACACGGCGGAGGCGTTGAACGACAACTGGTCGCTGGCGCTGGTATAGAACGGGGTGGACGCGCCGATGGTGTAAGTGCTGCCGTTGTCGCGCCTGGACAGGGCCTGGGCGGTGCTCAGCGACAGGCCGATGGTGCCGACCTGGTAGGTAGCCGTCAGCAGGGCCAGCGCGCCGCCATGGACTTTGCCCATGCCGCGCAAGTCATCGGAACCGGCGCCGAAGTTGCGCTTGTGCTCATCGCGCTTGCCGCCGTAGCCGAGCGCGGCCGAGAGACCGAAGCCGCCGGCAGCAGTCTGGTAACCGAGGCCGCGCCGGGTGCTGGCAAAGAAGCCGTTGCCGAAGCTGTGGTCGAGGATGGGGGCGCCCACCAGGTGGTTGTCGTCGGCGCCGGCGTATTCGGGTACATAGCCGATGCCGATGCCGACCAGCGTACCTTCTGGAGTGGTCTGGGCAGCGGCATGGCCGGCGGCGCCGACAGCGCACAGGGAGACGAACAGGGGGGCTAACTTGAGGCTGAAACGCATGATGATTTCCTGGAAAGAGTGGTTCGGAGTCTGCTGGCATCTGGACGTGCCGGCTGGGACGGGTGGCAGTGTGTCACAAACCGCGCCAGACGCCGACACCGCAGGTGAAGTATCATTTGGCGAATTCAATGGTATCGCCTGCCGATGCCGCGCCCCCTGGAGCCGCCATGCCTGACACCCCTGCAAGACAGTCCGCCCCCGAGTCCGCAACCGAGTCCGCGGCGCCTGCACTGACCCTGTATTACCATCCACTGGCGTCGTTCTGCCACAAGGTGCTGATCGCGCTGTACGAAAACGGCACCGAGTTCGACAAGCGCGTCATCAACGTGGGCGAGGACGCCGACCGCGCCGAGCTCACGGCCATGTGGCCGATCTGCAAGTTTCCGGTGATCCGCGACCACGAACGGATGCGCGACATCCCGGAAACCTCGATCATCATCGAGTACCTGGACCAGCATTTTCCCGGCCCGCAGCCGATGATCCCGGCCGACTGGGACGCCGCGCTCGATGTGCGCCTGTGGGACCGGTTCTTCGACAATTACGTGCAGGTGCCGGTGCAGACCATTGTTACCGGCCACCTGACCGGCATGCAGTGCGACCGTACCAAGGAGCGCACCAAGCTCAAGACCGCCTACAAGATGCTCGAAAAGCGCATGGCCAGCCGCTCGTGGATGAGCGGCGAGCACTTCAGCATGGCCGATTGCGCGGCGGCGCCGGCGCTGTTCTACGCCGCCACGCTGTTGCCGTTCCCCGAGGAATACACCAACCTGCAGTCGTATTTCGAGCGGCTGGTGCTGCGCCCGTCGGTGCGCCGCGTGCTGGAAGAATCGAAACCTTACTTCCCGTTGTACCCGTTCGTGGCCGGGATTCCCGAGCGCTTCCTGTAGGGGTTGGTGCAGTGCCGCACGGTGCGCACGGTGAGAACTTGGAATGATGGGTTACTTCACTGTTCTCACCGAAAGGCAAGCATGCAACCCGAAAATCCCAACGCATCGCGACGGGCCATGGTCGGCGGCCTCGCTACCGGCCTGCTGGGCGCTACCATCGTTCCCGTCTCGGCAGCTACGGCTGCGGACCAGGTCAGCAAAGGCACGCCGGCATCCGCACCTGATGTGCCGCTGCTCGATCCACGCACTGCCTACAAGCAACCGCCATTCGCGACGCAACAGCAACTGTGGCCGGGCCTCAGCGGCAAGATGAACCCGCGCCCCGACCATGGTGAGACTAGCTACAAGGGTAGTGGCCGCCTCAAGGGGCGCAAGGCGCTGATCACCGGGGGCGACTCCGGCATCGGCCGCGCTGCCGCCATTGCCTACGCGCGCGAGGGCGCCGACGTGGCGATCAACTACCTGCCGGCCGAGGAAGCCGATGCGCGCGAGGTAGCCGACCTGATCCGCGCCGCCGGCCGCAAGGCCGTGCTGATCCCGGGCGACCTCAAAGATGAAGCGTTTTGCCGCCGCCTGGTGGCGGACGCCGCGCGCGACCTTGGCGGTCTCGACATCGTGGTCAACAATGCCGCGCGCCAGTTTTCGCGCAAGTCCATTCTCGACCTCACCACCGACGAGTTCGACGAGACCTACAAAACCAATGTGTATGCGACGTTTTGGGTGACCAAGGCTGCGGTGCCGCTGCTTAAACCCGGCGCAACCATCATCAACACCACCTCGGTGCAGGCGTACGACCCGAGCGAAAACCTGCTCGACTACGCGTCCACCAAAGCGGCGATCATGAATTTCAGCAAGGGATTGGCCAAGCAGCTCGCTCCGCAAGGCATCCGCGTCAATGCGGTAGCGCCCGGGCCATTCTGGACTCCGCTCCAGGTCACGGGCGGCCAGCCGCCGGAAAAGCTGCCCGAGTTCGGCGCCGACTCTCCTCTGAAACGCCCCGGCCAGCCGGCCGAACTGGCTGCCGTGTATGTATTGCTGGCCTCTAACGAGTCGAGCTATGCCACTGGCCAGGTGTATGCGGCAGTGGGCGGAGCGGGAGGGCCATAAATTCCGGCTAGTTCTTGTTGCCGCTATCTTCCGCGCTTTGCATGGACGCCGGTTCCTGCATGGCGCGGTTTTGCGTGGCGACCTGGGCGAAGCGGCTGGCCTGGTCGATCAGGTCCCGGCTGGCGGTCTGGTTGATGCGCCACTGCTGGTCGGTTTCGGCCGCGGCTTTTTGCGACACCAGCTCGGCCAGCGCGGTGGCCGTGCGCGTGGTTTGCGGCACGTGCTGGCGCATCACGTCGGTGATCGAGGTCTGGAAGTCGCTGGCGATTTGTGCCACGTGCCGCTGGTACGAGTGCAAGGTCTGGGCGACGGCCTCTGCCGTGGGGCCTGCCACTTCGCTGCGCTCGGCGGCCGGGGTGAGGACGGCTTGTTGCCAGGCATTGCTGGACTGTTGCAACCAGTCGCGACCGAATTGCAGGTTGGCTTCTGCCAGTTGCCGGGTGGAGTGAACCACGGCCAGCGCCACGTCGTTGACGTACGCGATTCTTGCTGCGATATGCTCTTTGGCTACGGGCGAGATGGTTTCCACAAACGAATTCATGTCATGCTCCTCAAACTGGAAAGGGGCCAATACAGGAAGTGCCGAGAGCGCTTTGGCCGGACGCCCAGCTTCACAGTTTCGCAGGTTCGGCCTACGTGCGCCATACTTGTCCGGGCAGAAAACTTTAAATTTCCTCCATCCCCATATTTCATCGCCCTCTAAGCAACGCTTAAGATCTGCAAGTGAACCCAGTCGTAATGCAGGCGTCGGCACACGGTGGCGCCGACTATAATATTCACCTTCTTCAGGAGAAATTATGTCGGCACCTTCAGTCCTTTATCTGCATGGCGGTCCGGGCCTGGGCCCCGTGTTCGAACTTGCCCGCTATCCCGATGCCACCCACGTGCACTGGTGGCGCCAGCCGCTGGCCAAGCCCTGCGCGGCGCGGCCGTTCCTGGACTTGCAGGCGTCCGCGCTGGACGAGCTGCGCCGGCTGGCGGCCGAACGCGGCGCCCCGGTCACGCTGGCGGCCAGCTCGTTCGGCGCCCACCTGGCCGTGCACCTGGCGCGCCATGCGCCGGAGCTGATTGCCCGCATCGTACTGCTGGCGCCCACCTTCGATCCCGAACAGGCCGCGTTGCGCCTGGCCCGGCGCGCGTTCCGCGTGCACACCGACCACCCGAGCGCGGGCCAGCTGGCGATCGCGCTGGCAGCCTACGAGGATGATCCGGGCCGGCCGCGTTTCTGGGACGTGTTTGGCGCGTTGTCGCTGCTGCCCGATGTAACATCGCTGTACTTCGGCCCCAATGGCGGCGAGACGGCGGCGCGCTCGTTCGCGGAACTGATCGAGCAACCGGGCGCCTTCGACGGTCCGACCTCGGTGGCAACCTCGGACGATTTTTCAGCGATCGATCGCCGCCCCGTGGCCAGCGCCTTTGGCGGCCCGGTGACAGTGCTGTTCGGTGCGCATGACCCGATGATCGATGCGCAGCAGGACCAGGCGGTGTGGAGCGTGATCTTCCCGCAGGCGGAGTTCTTCAAGGTGGAGACCGGGCATTTTCCGCTGCTGGAACTTACCCTGGAAGAATGCGGGATCGGCTGGAGCGCCTGAAAAATCTTCATGGCGGCGTTGCAGCTCCTTGCCCTGAAGCTTTTGTCAGACGCTCCAGCCCGTCATTTCCTGGCTGGCTTGGTCTCCGCCGGCCCAATATTTTCATCGATATCGCTCGACGCCGACTGTACCCGCTTGTAATCGACCGCGCCGCTGTTTTCCGGCAGTGGCGCACCCGTGTACACCAGCGCCAGTTCGGCCAATGCCGCCGTGTTGTCGGCGCCAAAGCCCGACAGGGCGGTAAAGCGCAGCTGGCGCGCGGTGACATTGCGGCCAAAGGCGATGCGCTGCTGGTCGTAGGTCGAGACCAGCGAACCGCGTTGCAGCTCCTGCCAGTGCGCGCCGTCGTCGCTGGTCTCGACCAGGTAGTCGCGCACATCGCCTTCGTGGTCGCGGTGGTTCTGGCGCGGCATCAGCACCAGCCCGGAGAATGACGCCGGCCTGGCGAAGGTGATGGTCAACGCTTGCGGCATGCGCTGCGCCTTCTGGTCGCCAGCGCTCCAGAACGTGTTCGGATCGCCGTCGATGGCGTACGCGGGGTTGTTGCCGCCGGTCGCCTGCGCACCGAGCTTTTTCATCACCAGCGTATCGAACAGCGCCAGCCGCACCTCAAAGGCGCTGACGGCGACTTGCGGCTCGAAGCGGCTCGACGCCATGTAGTCGAGCACCGACTTGCGCAGCTGGCGCGCGACGATGCGCTGGTCCAGGTTCGAAACCAGGTCGGCGCTGGCAATCATCAGGCGGCCGTTGCCGACTTTCGCTTCCACCAGCAAGCCCAGCTTGTAGTTGCGGTTCCAGTCATCGACCGGCTGGACAATCGGTTGCAACTGCCCCGGCAACTTGTCGAGATTGATGGTGCGCGCGCCCTTGATCAGTTCCGTCCATTGCCAGTCGTTGAACCGGTCGGTGGGGAAGTGCGCCAGCGCCGGGTGACGGTTGTCTATCGCCACGCCCAGCGTGCGGCTCCAGGCCGGGTTCATCAGGCGGTTCCAGAACACCGGCACGCTGTCGAGCGGCGGACCGCTCCAGTCCAGGTCCGCCGCCAGCGGCAGGTACAGCACCTTGCCACCCTGCGCCAGGCGCGCTTCGGCCGCGTTCCAGCTGCGCGTGACCAGCACATCGGCTGGCTCGGCCTTGTCGGTGGCTGCTGCTGCCGGATACACCCAGATGCGCCAGTCATTTTGCCCCGCAACGCGTGGTGCGCCGGTGGGCGTGCCATTCACCGCACCATCGATCGTCACTTCAAGGCGATAGGTCTGCGGCGCCGCCAGGTCGCGCAGCGGCAGTTCGATCGTGCCCAGCGCGATGTTCTTGCCGATGGCGATGGTCTGGCGCGCGAAGGTGCCGCTGGCCGCTACCTGGCCGGCGTCGTCCAGCAGTTGCCAGTGCGGCTCGGCATCGACCAGCGGTGCGGCGCCGAAGTGCGCCACTTCCACCGGCACGGTCAAGCTGTCGGTCGTGGTGTATACCCGTTTGGTCAGGCGCGCCAGCGGCACCGTCTCGCCGTTAAAGCGACGGAACTCGGGCGCCGTCACATAGCCTTTCGGCTCCCAGAATGTATCGAGCACGCCGACCAGCGCCGTGCCCTGGCCCAGGTAGTCGTGCAGGTCCAGCAATTGATAGCCGCCCAGGCCCGGCGTGCGCAGGTTCGCTTCGATTTCTTCCTTGTAGGCCTGCACCTGGAATTTGCCGGAAGCCCAGGCGAAATCCTTGTTGCGCGCAGCCATGCCGTGGCGCGCCAGCGAGTCGCGGAAAATCTCGTAGTTCCCCGGCCGCAGGTAGCCGGTGAATTTATCGATGATGTCGTAGTCGGGGTAGGCCACCCATTGCCCGGTCTCGTGCGACACGACCGGCACGTTGACGCCCTCGAGCGAGGCGCCGTAGTCGCGCCCGAACCACCCGCGCTCGCCGCGCAGCGGCTTGGGGCCGATGCGCTGCATGGCCAGGTAGTCGGTGCCCTCGGCCAGTCCCGGCACCTGCTTCTCGGTGTGACCGGTGCCGTTGGTGTACAGCCGGCGCGGGTCGGCCTGGCGATAGTGGGCGATCCACTTGTCGAACGCTTCCTTCCACTTGCCTTTCGGTTCGTTGCTGGGGCTGAGCAGCAGGAACGACGGGTGGTTGCCGTAGGCGCGGATCATGCGGTCGGTTTCTTCGTACAGCATCGCTTCCATCGCCGTGCCGGGCGAGACGTCGTTCCACATGCCCGGTTCCGGTTGCAGATACACGCCCAGTTCGTCGGCGGCCTGGAACGCTGCCTCGGGCGGGCAGAACGAGTGGAAGCGGATATGATTGATCCCCCAGTCCTTGTTGATCTGGATGATCTTGCGCCAGTAGGCGAGGTCGGTGGGCGGATAGCCGGTGAGCGGGAAGTCGCCGCCGTGGTGGGTGCCGCGCAGGAAAATCGTGCGGCCGTTGAGCACGAAGTCCTTGCCGACGGCGGCAATCTGGGCAAAGCCGAAGCGTACGTTCTTCGTGTGGGCGGCATTCGGGCCTTGCAGTTGCAGGCGCAGGTCGTGCAGCACCGGGTGGAACTCGTCCCAGGTCTGCGCGTTGGCAGCAAACTTGACGGTGATCTCGGCGCTGCCGCCGCTCTCACTCCAGCGCACCGGGTGGCGCACGCCGTTGGCAGTGATGGCGCCGCTGCCGGCGCGCCCGCCCGCGTTGCCGATCTTGATCTTCACCAGGGCTGTGCGGTCTTTCACGTTCGGGTATACCTGGGCGTCGTCGATCCATACCGGGGACGTCGCGCGCAGTTCCAGTTTGCCGATGATGCCGTTCCAGCTCATGCCCAGCGAATCGGAGACCGAGTGGGCGTCTGGCCGGTACGCCATCAGCATGCGGTTGTCCACCCGGATCGAGATGCGATGGCGGCCCGGCGCCAGCAGGCCCAGGTCGTATTCATGCTCCGCCACCAGGCTGAGATTACTGCCCACCTGGCGGTCATCGACCCACACGGTGGAGCCCCAGCGCGGCCGCTCCAGGTGCAGTACCACGCGCTGGCCGCGCCAGCCCTTGGATACATCTCCACGGCTGCCGGCTGCGGCCGGAATATTAATCTCGCGCTGGTACCACGCGGCGCCGAGGTAGTGCTTAGGCGGCTGCGACAGGAACGGCACTTTCACCTGGCCGGGCGTGGTGTGGGTCTTGTAGTCCTCGCGCAGCTGCCACTGTTTGTCGTACAGCGACAGTACCCACGGCGTGCCGGTGCCGATGTCGTCGCCATAGCCTTGCCCTTGCAGGATGCCGGGCAGGGTGATCCGGCCCTGCAACTCCTGCCTGAACCATTGCTGCTGCACGCCGGTATCGTGGCGGTCGAGCGCGAAGCGCCACTGGCCGGCCAGATCGAGCACCATGCCTGCATCTGGCCGCGGTTGCGGCGCGGCCCCGGCGACCGGCGCGGTCAGGGAATTAAAGAGCAAGAGGGCGATGGCGAGAATGCGCTGCATGGCAGACCTTGGCGACGGCAATGGCTGGGAAGCGCAGATTATCGGCCATAGTCCGGCGCTTGCGGGTGCGCGGGCGCTCAAATCGCTGCGCGTTTGGCGGTGATGGGGGCGCTTGCGTTAGAATGTGCTGCGCCCATTTTTCATGCGACCATTCATGCCTTCACGCCGTCTTGCCCTTTTATCCATCACGCTTGCCGTTGCCGCCCTCAGCGGCTGTAAAACCACACCGGTGATCGAGGCCCCTGCACCGGTTACGCCGATTTCGGCGCCCGAACCGAAGAAAATCAAGATCGGCCTGGCCCTGGGCGGCGGCGCCGCGCGCGGCTTCGCCCACATCGGCGTGATCAAGGCGCTCGAAGCGCAAGGCATCTATCCGGACGTGGTGGTCGGCACCAGCGCCGGCAGCGTGGTCGGCGCCCTGTACGCGGCCGGCAATACCGGCTTCCAGCTGCAAAGGCTGGCGTTCGACATGGACGAAGCGGCGATTTCCGACTGGGCCATGCCGCTGTTCGGCAAGAGCACCGGCGTATTAAAAGGCGAGGCGCTGCAGGCGTATGTCAACAAGGCGGTGGGCAACTTGCCGATGGAAAAGCTGAAGATTCCGTTCGGCGCAGTGGCGGCCGACCTGAAAAACGGCCAGCCGATCCTGTTCCAGCGTGGTAATACCGGCATGGCGGTGCGGGCCTCGTCGTCGGTACCGGGCGTGTTTCAGCCGGTGACCATCAACGGCAAGACGTATGTCGATGGCGGCCTGGTGGCGCCGGTGCCCGTAAAATTCGCGCGCGACATGGGCGCCGACTTCGTCATTGCCGTCAACATCTCCACCCAGGCCGACGTGCAGGCCACCGTGAGCTCGGTCGATGTGATCATGCAGACGTTTAGCATCATGGGCCAGCGCATCAACCAGTACGAATTGAAGGACGCCGACATCGTCATCACCCCGAGCCTGGGCAAGATGGCCGGCAACGATTTTAATAGCCGCAACCAGGCCATCCTGGCGGGCGAGCAGGCTGCGGCCCTGGTGATGGCCCAGATCAAGCAAAAGCTCGAAGCCAAGCGCCGCCCTTAAAAAACGATTTATTCATAGGAGTGTCATGCAAACCAAGCCATACCTGTCGCTTGCCGACGTCAAGAAAATTGCTGCCGCCGCCGAAGCGGAAGCCCTCGCCAACAACTGGGCCGTGGCGATCGCCATCGTCGATGACGGCGGCCACTTGCTGTGGTTGCAGCGCAATGATGGCGCCAACGCGCTGTCGTCGCACATCGCCCCGTCGAAAGCGCGCGTGGCCGCGCTGGGCCGCCGCGAATCGAAGATTTACGAAGACATCATCAACGGCGGCCGCACCGCGTTCCTGACCGCTCCGTCGCCGCAGGCCGATGGCATGCTCGAAGGCGGCGTGCCGATCATCGTCGATGGTCACGTGGTGGGCGCAGTGGGCGTGTCGGGCGTGAAATCGACCGAGGACGCGCAGATTGCCAAGGCGGGGATCGCCGCAGTCGTGTAACGTTGCTGTCGAATCAAGGGCCGCCAATTCGGGCGGCCTGCCTTGTCAAACGGTGGGGAACTGGTTATAATTCAAAGGTTTAGCCAATCATACCCTACCGTAGCGACTACCACTCACTCCATCATCAATTGACCTTCTACCCGCACATCACTACCCGGGCACAACGACGGTCGTCTGACGTGGCGCAGCTACGGTAACTTTATCAGGAGTTGCCCTTGCCGCCATTTTTTTCTGGCTCCACCGTTCCAGCCATACTGGCCCTCGCTGATGGAACCATCTTCAAAGGTTTTTCGATCGGCGCTGCCGGTCATACGACCGGGGAAGTCGTTTTCAATACGTCCATGACCGGTTACCAGGAGATCCTCACCGATCCTTCCTACAGCCGCCAGATCGTCACCCTCACTTACCCGCACATCGGCAACTACGGCATCAACCCCGAAGACGTCGAGTCGTCCAAAGTCCACGCCGCCGGCCTGATCATCCGTGACCTGCCGCTGCTGGCCTCGAACTTCCGCTCCACCCAGTCGCTGGCCGAGTACCTGAAGGCCGAGAACATCGTCGCCATCTCCGGTATCGACACCCGCAAACTGACCCGCATCCTGCGCGAAAAGGGCGCCCAATCCGGCGCCATCCTGGTCGGCACGCAAGGCAACGAGCCATCGACGTCGCAAGCGCTGGACCTGGCCCGTTCGTTCCCCGGCCTGTCGGGCATGGACCTGGCCAAGGTGGTTTCGGTCACCAAGTCGTACGAAACCGTTGAAACCGAATGGACTCTCGGTGAAGGCTACGGCCAGTTGGCCGCCGCCGACCAGAAATTCCACGTGGTCGCCTACGACTTCGGCGTCAAGCGCAACATCCTGCGCATGCTCACCGCGCGCGGCTGCAAGGTCACCGTGGTGCCGGCGCAAACGTCCGCTGCCGATGTGCTGGCGCTGAACCCGGACGGCGTGTTCCTGTCGAACGGCCCTGGCGACCCGCAGCCATGCGACTACGCGATCGCGGCCGCCCGTGAATTCATGGCCAAGAAGATCCCGCTGTTCGGCATCTGCCTCGGTCACCAGATCATGGGCCTCGCTTCCGGCGCAACCACCCTGAAAATGAAATTCGGCCACCACGGCGCCAACCACCCGGTGCAGGACCTCGACAGCAAGCAAGTGCTGATCACGTCGCAGAACCACGGCTTCGCAGTCGATCCCGACACCCTGCCGGCCAACTGCCGCGTAACCCACGTGTCGCTGTTCGACGGTTCGCTGCAGGGCTTTGAACGTACCGATACGCCGGCATTCTGCTTCCAGGGGCACCCTGAAGCCTCGCCCGGCCCGACTGACGTCGCTTACCTGTTTGACCGCTTCATCGGCCTGATGGAAGCTACGGAGAAAAAATAAGATGCCTAAACGTTCTGACATTAAAAGTATTCTGATTATTGGCGCTGGTCCGATCATTATCGGCCAGGCCTGCGAGTTCGATTATTCCGGCGCCCAGGCCTGCAAGGCCCTGCGCGAAGAGGGTTATAAAGTCATCCTGGTCAACAGCAATCCTGCGACCATCATGACCGACCCGGAAATGGCCGATGTCACGTACATCGAGCCGATCACCTGGCAAGTCGTTGAAAAAATCATCGCCAAGGAAAAGCCGGACGCGATCCTGCCAACCATGGGCGGCCAGACTGCGCTGAACTGCGCGCTGGACCTGCATCGCCACGGCATCCTCGACAAGTACAAGGTCGAGCTGATCGGCGCCACGCCGGAAGCCATCGATAAGGCCGAAGACCGCTCCAAGTTCAAGGACGCGATGACCAAGATCGGCCTGGGCTCGGCCCGTTCCGGCGTGGCGCACTCGCTCGACGAAGCATGGGCGGTGCAGCGCGACGTCGGCTTCCCGACCATCATCCGTCCATCGTTCACGATGGGCGGCAGCGGCGGCGGTATCGCGTACAACGAAGAAGAATTCGAAGCGATCTGCAAACGCGGCCTGGAAGCGTCGCCAACCAACGAGCTGCTGATTGAAGAATCGCTGCTGGGCTGGAAAGAGTACGAGATGGAAGTGGTGCGCGACAAGGCGGACAACTGCATCATCATCTGCTCGATCGAAAATCTTGACCCGATGGGCGTGCACACCGGCGACTCGATCACCGTGGCGCCAGCGCAAACGCTGACCGACAAGGAATACCAGATTATGCGCAACGCCAGTCTGGCGGTGCTGCGTGAGATCGGTGTCGATACCGGCGGCTCCAACGTGCAGTTCTCGATCAACCCGGCCGACGGCCGCATGATCGTCATCGAAATGAACCCGCGCGTGTCGCGTTCGTCGGCCCTGGCCTCGAAAGCGACCGGCTTCCCGATCGCGAAAGTCGCGGCCAAGCTGGCCGTGGGCTTTACCCTGGACGAGCTGCGCAACGAGATCACCGGCGGCGCCACGCCAGCGTCGTTCGAGCCATCGATCGACTACGTGGTCACCAAGATCCCGCGCTTCACGTTCGAAAAATTCCCGACCGCCGATCATCACCTGACCACGCAGATGAAATCGGTCGGCGAAGTGATGGCGATCGGCCGCACCTTCCAGGAATCGTTCCAGAAAGCCTTGCGCGGCCTGGAAGTGGGCGTCGATGGTCTGAACGAAAAAACCAAGGACCGCGAGAAGATCGAAGAGGAACTGGGCGAGCCAGGTCCCGAGCGTATCTGGTACGTGGGCGACGCTTTTGCCCAGGGCTTCACGCTGGAAGAAGTGCACGCGCTGACCAAGATCGATCCATGGTTCCTGATCCAGATTAAAGAGATCGTGGACATCGAGCTGTGGCTCGACACGCAAAAGCTCGACCTGCTGGACAAGCCTACGCTGTACAAGCTCAAGCAAAAAGGCTTCTCGGACCGCCGCCTGGCCTTCCTGCTGCAAACCGATGCCAAGGCCGTGCGCTCCCGTCGCCACGAACTGGCGATCCGTCCCGTGTACAAGCGCGTGGACACCTGCGCTGCCGAATTCGCGACCAACACCGCGTACATGTATTCCACGTACGACGAGGAATGCGAATCCGCCCCGACCGACAAGAAAAAAATCATGGTGCTGGGCGGTGGCCCGAACCGTATCGGCCAGGGTATCGAGTTCGACTACTGCTGCGTGCACGCGGCGCTGGCGATGCGCGAAGACGGCTACGAGACCATCATGGTCAACTGCAACCCTGAAACCGTCTCCACCGACTACGACACGTCCGACCGTTTGTACTTCGAATCGCTGACGCTGGAAGACGTGCTGGAAATCGTCGAGCTGGAAAAGCCGGTGGGCGTGATCGTCCAGTACGGCGGCCAGACCCCGTTGAAACTGGCGCTGGACCTGGAAGCGAATGGCGTACCGATCGTCGGCACCTCGCCGGACATGATCGACGCCGCCGAAGACCGCGAGCGTTTCCAGCAGCTGCTGCACAAGCTGAACCTGCGCCAGCCGCCTAACCGTACCGCCCGTACCGAAGCCGACGCTTTGGCGCTGGCGCAGGAAATCGGCTACCCGCTGGTGGTGCGTCCTTCGTACGTGCTGGGCGGCCGCGCCATGGAAATCGTCCACGAGCAGCGTGACCTCGAGCGCTACATGCGCGAAGCGGTCAAGGTCTCGCACGATTCGCCGGTGCTGCTCGACCGCTTCCTGAACGACGCCATCGAGTGCGACGTCGATTGCATCAGCGACGGCGAAACCACCTTCATCGGCGGCGTGATGGAACACATCGAGCAAGCTGGCGTGCACTCGGGCGACTCGGCCTGCTCGCTGCCACCGTACTCGCTGGCGCAAGAGACCATCGACGAACTGAAGCGCCAGACCGCGCTGATGGCCAAGGGCCTCAACGTGGTCGGCCTGATGAACGTGCAGTTCGCGATCCAGAAGCAGGACGTGGACGGCGTACAGCAGGACGTGGTGTACGTGCTGGAAGTGAATCCGCGCGCTTCGCGCACGGTGCCGTTCGTGTCGAAAGCGACCGGCCTGCAACTGGCCAAGATCGCCGCCCGTTGCATGGTCGGCCAGACCCTGGCAGCGCAAGGCATCACTGAAGAAGTCGTGCCGCCATACTACAGCGTCAAGGAAGCCGTGTTCCCGTTCGTGAAGTTCCCTGGCGTCGATACCATTCTCGGACCAGAGATGAAGTCGACCGGCGAAGTAATGGGCGTGGGCCGTACCTTCGGCGAAGCGTTCGTCAAGTCGCAGCTGGGCGCCGGCGTCAAGCTGCCGAAGTCGGGCAAGGTGTTCCTGTCGGTGAAATCGTCCGACAAGCCGCGCGCCGTCAAGGTGGCGCGCGACCTGGTCGATGCCGGCTTCTCGCTGGTGGCAACCAAGGGCACCGCTGCCGTGATCTCCACGGCCGGCATCCCGGTCATCGCCGTCAACAAGGTGGCCGAAGGCCGTCCGCACATCGTCGACATGATCAAGAACCACGAGATCGTGCTGGTGATTAATACGGTGGAAGAAAAACGCAGCGCCATCAACGACTCGCGCGCGATCCGCACGTCGTCGCTGGCCGCGCGCGTGACCACGTACACGACCATCGCCGGCGCCGAAGCGGCAGTGGAAGGCATCCGTCATCTCGACGAATTGCAAGTGTACGATTTACAAGGACTGCATAAGGCTTTACACTAAACCTTCGGTGGCAGTAAAACCTACCGCGCGTCCCGCTATCGCCTCTCCGTTGCTCAGCGTACCTGCGTACGCTTCCGCTACTCAAGACGACATCGGGTCGCTCGCTACGGTTTTCCAAGCCCCCGGCGCAGGATCCAATTAACCACAGAGCTCACGCTGCAGTTGGCGTGGCCTCTGTGGTTTTCCATTGTAAAAACAGAGTAAACAGATATGACTTCAGTTCCACTTACCATATTCGGCGCAAACCTCCTGCGGGAAGAGCTGCACCAGTTGAAGACCAAAGAACGCCGTATCGTGATCGACGCGATTGCCGAAGCGCGCTCGCACGGCGACCTGTCCGAAAACGCCGAGTACGATGCCGCCAAGGAGCGCCAGGCGTTTGTGGAAGGCCGTATTGCCGAACTCGAAGGCAAGCTGAGCGCCGCGCAGATCATCGACCCCACCACGCTCGAAGCCGATGGCCGCGTGGTGTTTGCCGCGACCGTGGATCTGGAAGATCTCGAGTCCGGCGCCAAGGTGACGTACCAGATCGTCGGCCTCGACGAAGCCGATCTCAAACTGAGCAAAGTATCGGTGACCTCGCCGATCGCCCGCGCGCTGATCGGCAAGTCCGCCGGCGACGTGGTGGAAGTGCAGGCGCCGTCCGGCCCGCGCGAATACGAAATTCTGGAAGTGCGTTACGTCTGATGCTATTAGCCCGTACCCGTTTGCTGGTTGCCACGCTGTGGGCCGGCAGCCTGTGGGGCGTCGGCTACATCGCCGCGCCCACGCTGTTTGCCACCGTGCCTGACCGCGTGCTGGCCGGCACCATCGCCGGCAGCCTGTTCAACACCCAGGCCTGGGTGTCGATCGCGTGCGGCGTGTTGATGCTGCTGCTGTTGTGGGCGACCAGGCCCGGTACCGAGGGCATTTTTGCCGGTCCGGCCGTGAATATGGCGGCCAAGGGCCGCCGCACGGTGATGATCATCGTGGTGGTGATGCTGGCGTGTACGCTGGTGTCGCACTTCGGCCTGCAGCCGATGATGGCCGCGTTGCGCGCGAGTGCTGGTCCGGGAGGGGTAATGGAGTCGGCTGCCAAGAACGAATTCGGCATCCTGCACGGCATTTCCAGCAGCATCTTCCTGGTACAAAGCCTGCTGGCTGCGTGGCTGGTGGTAAAACAATAACTGCACCGTCGCTGCCGCCTGCGCGGGAGCGACGATACGTTGGCGCAGCTTACTTCGAACCGAGCGCGCTTTTCTTGCTGGACTTCTGCTGTGGCTTGGCGCGTTTGATGTTGCCGCCCTGGGTCACTCGCTCATTCCCTTTAAGCAATACCTTGGTCACCGATGGACGCTTGGTGCCGCTCGGGCTAGGCTTGACGATGGTCACTTCGCGCAGGCCCTTGCCGGACGTGGAGCGTTCCTTGGTGGTTTCCACTTTCGGACGGTAGAGCACGAACAGCTTGCCGATGTGTTGCACTGGTGCTGCTTCGAGTTCCTGGCAGATGGTGTCGTACATGGCAACGCGCGCTTCACGGTCGTCGCCGAACACGCGCACCTTGATCAGGCCGTGCGAATCGAGGCCCAGGGAAATTTCCTTGAGGACGTTGGCGGTCAGTCCCGCTTCGCCGATCAGGACGATGGGCTTGAGCGCGTGAGCTTCGGCGCGCAGGGCACTGCGCTCAACGGGGGTAAGTTTAATCATAATTAATTTCTGGTAGTTCTCTTAAAGGCAGTATTCTACGCGAATGGCAAAGAACAAATTAAACAAAAACTGGATTCACGACCACATTAATGATCCGTACGTGAAATTGGCCCAGAAGGAGGGCTATCGCGCCCGTGCGGCTTTCAAGCTGAAAGAGATCGACGAGGAAGAAAAACTGATCAAACCGGGACAGGTCATCGTCGACCTCGGTTGTACCCCTGGCAGCTGGGCGCAATACACGCGCCGCAAGCTGGCGGGCAAGGACGGCGGCGGTGTCAACGGCACCCTGATCGGGCTCGATATCTTGCCGATGGCGCCGGTGGCCGATTTCCACTTCATCCAGGGCGACTTCCGCGAGCCGGAAGTGTTGCAAAAAATGGAGGACGTGCTGCAAGGCCAGAAAGTGGACCTGGTGTTGTCCGACATGGCGCCCAACCTGTCCGGCATCGCCGACAGCGACGCCGCCCGCATGGAGCACCTGATCGACCTGGCCATCGAGTTTTCGCAGGCCCACATGAAACCCTCGGGCGCCTTGCTGGTCAAATGTTTTAAAGACATGGGTTTTAACGACATTGTGCTGAAATTCCGTAAGGAATTTAAAACCGTGACGCAAAAAAAACCCAAGGCCAGCCGAGACAAATCGTCAGAAATTTTCGTGCTCGGCCGCGGCCTGAAAAACCCGACCGACAGCATGGCGTCCGCAGTACCGTACGAACTCGACGATTTCGCGCCGATTCGCCCTGAAGTTGACTGATTTACCCTTGATATTCGTCCAGCAGGCCGCATATCGGCCAAGGTGAAGCATTTTTATCTTGATCGACCTGCAATTTTGATCAAATAATGTGAGCTTGGCCGGGTTTGCGCCCGGTAGAGGAGTGGGCTTCTGGCACCGCCTGCTTATTGCGAGTAAAATCGGGTTTCTAGCTATAGGTTAAGAGATGCGCCCTGCATCCAAGGAGTTTTCGTGAATAACATGTTTTCCAAGTCAGCCATTTGGGTAGTCGTCGTACTGCTCCTGCTCATGCTGTACAAGCAGTTCGATAGCCATGGCGTTGCAGCTGGCGCCCGACCTATTCCATACTCCGAACTGCTCGATGCGGTAAAAGCCAAGAACATCAAGGAAGTTGTCATTGAAGGCACCAGCATCACTGCCGTCAAGAGCGACGACACCAAGGTGCGCACCACTGCGTCCCTGCTCGATCGTGGCCTGATTGGCGACCTGCGCGACAACGGCGTCAAGTTCGACATCCGTCCGCCGGAAGAGCCAGGCTTCCTGCAGCAAATCTTCGTCTCGTGGTTCCCGATGCTGTTGCTGATAGGCGTGTGGATTTTCTTCATGCGTCAGATGCAGGGCGGCGGCAAGGGCGGCGCATTCTCCTTCGGCAAGTCGAAGGCGCGCATGCTGGACGACTCCAATAATTCGGTCACCTTTGCCGACGTTGCCGGTTGCGACGAAGCCAAGGAAGAAGTCAGCGAAATCGTCGATTTCCTGCGCGACCCAAGCAAATTCCAGAAACTCGGCGGCCGCATTCCACGCGGCGTGCTGATGGTAGGTCCTCCAGGTACCGGTAAGACCCTGCTGGCCCGTGCGATTGCCGGCGAAGCGAAGGTGCCGTTCTTCTCGATCTCTGGTTCTGACTTCGTCGAAATGTTCGTCGGCGTCGGTGCATCGCGTGTCCGTGACATGTTCGAGAACGCCAAGAAGCATTCGCCATGCATTATCTTCATCGACGAGATCGACGCGGTCGGCCGTCACCGTGGCGCCGGCATGGGCGGCGGTAACGACGAACGCGAACAGACGTTGAACCAGTTGCTGGTCGAGATGGACGGCTTCGAAGCGCAATCCGGCGTGATCGTGATTGCTGCGACCAACCGCGCCGACGTGCTCGATAAAGCGCTGCTGCGCCCAGGTCGTTTCGACCGTCAAGTGTCGGTCGGTTTGCCGGACATCCGTGGCCGCGAACAGATCCTCAACGTGCACATGCGTAAAGTGCCGATCGGCACCGATGTCAAGGCCGACATCCTGGCCCGTGGTACGCCTGGCTTCTCGGGCGCCGACCTGGCCAATCTGGTCAACGAGGCTGCGCTGTTTGCTGCCCGCCGCGCCAAGCGCCTGGTCGATATGGCCGACTTCGAAGATGCCAAGGACAAGATCTTCATGGGTCCCGAGCGCAAGTCGATGGTTATCCGCGAGGAAGAGCGTCGCAACACCGCTTACCACGAGTCCGGTCACGCCGTGGTCGCCAAGCTGCTGCCTAAGGCAGATCCAGTCCACAAGGTAACCATCATGCCGCGCGGCTGGGCCCTGGGCCTGACCTGGCAGCTGCCGGAACACGACCGCATCTCGGGCTACAAGGACAAGATGCTGGAAGAAATTTCGATCCTGTTCGGCGGCCGTATCGCGGAAGAGATTTTTGTTGGCCAGATGTCCACCGGCGCCTCCAACGACTTCCAGCGCGCCACCAAGCTGGCCCGTTCGATGGTCACCAAGTTCGGCATGTCCGATTCGCTGGGCGTGATGGTGTACGAGGATGAGCAGAACGACGGCTTCATGGGTGGCAGCAACAAGACCATCTCGGAAGCGACCCAGCAAAAGGTCGATGCGGAAATCCGCAACATCCTTGACCAGCAATATGCACTGGCCCGCCAGCTGCTGGAAGATAACCGCGAAAAAGTCGAAGTCATGACCAAGGCGCTGCTCGACTGGGAAACCATCGACGCGGACCAGATCAACGACATCATGGCCGGCCTCGAGCCGCGTCCGCCTAAACCAGGCGTGACCATCCGCAAGCAGCCACCTGGCGACGGCGGTTCGGGCGTTTCGCCTACCGTGACCGCACCAGCGTAAGCCTGCGGCAGGTATTCAACACCCAAGGGTGAGGAGTAATCCTCGCCCTTTTTCTTTATAGAATCAGATGCGATCCACATTCCAGTTCGGCCGTTTCAACTACCCCTTGCAGGGCGCAGGCCGGCGCCCGCGCGTGATGGGCATTCTCAACGTCACACCCGACTCCTTTTCCGACGGCGGCAACTACCAGGCGCTCGAGTTCGCCCTCGGCCATGCCGAAGCGATGATCGAAGAGGGCGTCGATATCATCGACATCGGTGGCGAGTCCACCCGGCCTGGCTCGCCGCCGGTGTCTCTGGAGGACGAGTTGCAGCGCGTGATGCCGGTGGTCTATGCGCTGCGCGATCTCGGTCCTGCCATTTCGGTCGATACCTACAAGCCGCAGGTGATGCGCGAAGCCATCATTGCCGGCGTGGACATGATCAACGATATAAACGGTTTCCGCGCCTGCGGCGCCATCGATGCGGTACGCGACAGCGACTGCGCGCTGTGTATCATGCACATGCAGTCCGATCCGCAGCACATGCAGCTGGCGCCCAGCTACGCCGACGTGGTGGATGAGGTGGTCGCTTTCCTGCGCGAACGCATCGACGCGCTGCTGGAGGCCGGGATTGATCCGCGTCGATTATGCATCGATCCGGGTTTTGGCTTCGGCAAGACGGTAGAGCATAATTACGCATTGCTCAAGGCGACAGGCCGGCTCATCGAAGAAACAGGCATGCCGCTGCTGGCGGGGCTGTCGCGCAAGTCGATGATCGGCGCGGTGACCGGCAAGCCGGTGGAGCGGCGCGCAGCTGGCAGCGTGGGCGGCGCCCTGGCGGCGGTGGCGCAAGGCGCCATCATCGTCCGCGTGCACGACGTGGCCGACACGGTGGATGCGCTCAAGGTATGGCAGGCAGCCCAATAAAAGACATAACAGACACAGAAAGAGCACACGACATGGCACGACAATATTTTGGCACCGATGGTATCCGCGGCCTGGTGGGCGTCTCGCCCATTACGCCTGACTTTGTTATGCGCCTCGGCTATGCTGCGGGCAAGGTCCTGGCCGGCAAGGGCACCGGGACGGGCAGCAAGCGTCCCACCGTCCTGATCGGCAAGGACACGCGCATTTCCGGCTACATGCTCGAAGCCGCGCTGGAAGCCGGCCTGGCCGCCGCCGGCGTGGACGTGATGCTGGCCGGCCCGATGCCCACGCCAGCGATTGCCTATCTGACGCGCGCACTGCGCCTGTCGGCCGGCGTGGTGATCTCGGCCTCGCACAACCCGTTCCAGGACAATGGCATCAAGTTCTTTTCCGACCAGGGCACCAAGCTGCCCGACGCGGTCGAACTCGAGATCGAAGCCGCGCTCGAGCACCCGATGGAATGCGTGGCGCCGGAAAAACTCGGTCGCGCCAAGCGCCTCGACGATGCCCAAGGCCGTTACATCGAATTTTGCAAGAGCACGTTCCCCAACGAGCTCGATCTGCGCGGCCTGAAGGTCGTGGTCGATTGCGCCCATGGCGCCGCGTACAACATCGCGCCGCACGTATTCCATGAACTAGGCGCGGAAGTGATCGCCATCGGTAACAAGCCGGACGGCTTCAACATCAACAAGGCCCACGGCGCCACTGCACCGGAGGCGATGGCCGCCGCTGTGCGCGCCCACGGCGCCGACCTCGGCATCGCCCTCGACGGCGACGCCGACCGCCTGATCATGTGCGACGCCAACGGCCGCCTCTATAACGGCGACGAGCTGCTGTACCTGATGGTCATGGACCGCCTGGCCACCGGCCCGGTAGCTGGCGCCGTAGGCACCCTGATGACCAATATGGCGGTGGAAGTCGCGATCAAGCAGAAGGGCGTGGGTTTTGCGCGCGCCAAGGTGGGCGACCGCTATGTGCTCGAAGTGATGCAGGAGAAGGGCTGGCTGCTGGGCGGCGAGGGCTCGGGCCACCTGTTGTGCATCGACAAGCACACCACCGGCGATGGCATCATCTCGGCACTGCAAGTGCTGTCGGCCCTCAAGCGCGCCGGCCGCTCGCTGGAAGAGGCTACCGCCGACCTGGTGCTGTTCCCGCAGAGCCTGATCAACGTGCGCGTCACGCCCGGCTTCGACTGGAGCCAGAACGCTGCCATGGTGGCTGAAAAAGAGCAGGTCGAGCGCGAGCTGGGTGACACCGGCCGCGTCCTGATCCGCGCCTCCGGCACCGAACCGCTGATCCGCGTGATGGTGGAAGCGCGTAGCGCCGACGACGCCAGGTCGATGGCGCAGCGCATTGCCGACAAGATCGACGTCAAACTGGCTGCCTGATTGGTTCGATTTTGCAAGATACTTGGGGGCGTCCATTGACGGCAAAGCCCCGGAGGATTAGAATGCTGTCTTCGGAGTGTAGCGCAGCCCGGTAGCGCACCTGGTTTGGGACCAGGGGGTCCAAGGTTCGAATCCTTGTACTCCGACCAAAAACACTAAACGGGTTGTCCTAGACAACCCGTTTTTCATTTCTGCGGCGAATTCTCGCTGTACAAAAACTGCCCATAGCTCAGTTGGATAGAGCATCAGCCTTCTAAGCTGAGGGTCGCAGGTTCGATTCCTGCTGGGCAGGCCAAATTCTGAATTGATCGTATTTCCGGTGTGGCATCAGGGCGTGACGGGCCTGGGCTTCTGGTTCTGTGCCAGCCTGGTTGCGGCAGCAAGATCGATCTCGGCCACGGGCACATTGAAGGTCGCCCAGCACTTGGTCGGCGCAGCGCACAGCAGTTGGATGGTAGCGTCCTTGTGCACCCACCGCGCAGAGCGGCCATCGTCGGACGCCGGGGCGCCGAATCGGGTCGAGATCGACTGGAAAATCGTCTCCCGTTCCGTGCCTTCCGCCAGCACTTTAATGCGCGTCACGGTCAGGTCTTTTTTCAACGCAATCTCGAACCACCCGCGCGCAGCCCAGAGCGGACGCGAGTCCGGATCCGGCAAATAGGCGCTGCCCCAGCGCCCGCCGATGTCATCCATGCGCGGACTGCTCCGCCAGCAAATTTGTTCGGCTTTCTCGTTGTTGAGCGGACAAATGCCAGGCGAATGCTTGAGCTTTCCATTGAAGGGGATGCCGAGCACCTGCGTAGGAGCAGCCATGACAGCAAGCGGCAGTGCTGTCATCACGAGCGCTAAAAAAGTTTTCATGGCGGTATTCTGAGAGTAGTTACCTTCGAGTCGCTTGGTCTTGCCGACTACCCTGTATTCTACCGAGGCTCAGGTGCGCCTAAACCTGACACACGAACGGAAACCGGCTTCTGATCTTCAAATTGAAGGTGCCGATGCCATCCATTGAGGTACGGATGTCAGCACAGCCAGGTATTTGGCCAAATCACTGCGGCGTCAGCATCTGTCGCGCATACCGCAATCCCACGCCATAACCGCCGCCATTTTTCTCCACCACCGCGCGCGCCGCGTCGTAGGTGTCGTGGCGGGTCCAGTCGCGTTGCAGCTCCAACAGCACTTGCAGCCAGCTGGTCGGTTGTGCGCCTTTGGCGGTCATGCGTTGCAATGCGAGGTTGTGGCCGGCTTCGGTGAGGCCGCCGCAGGCATCGCCAGCGACGTAGCATTCATAGCCCGCTTCGATGGCGCTGAGCACGGCAAAGCTGATGCACGCTTCGGTCAGCATGCCGGAGAAGATCAGCTTTTTGCGGCCGGTGGCGACGATGGCTGCCTGCACTGCCGGGTCTTCCCAGGCGTTCATATTGCGGCGCTCCAGCACCGGGTGGTCGGGGATCAGCGCGTGCAGGTCGGGCAACAGCGGGCCGCTATAGACCTTGCTGGCCGAGGTGCTGGCGACGATCGGCAGCGAGAAAGCCAGCGCCGCTTCCAGCAGGGCCACGGAATTGTTGAGCAGGGTCTGGCGATCCATCGATTGCACGGCAAATTGCAGACCGGCTTGCTGGTCGAGCAGGACCAGCGCGCAATTGTCGGGGGTGAGTAAATCTTGCATGGTGTGCTTTCGAAGCAGGGAGGAAGCCTTCGATTGTAGGCAAGTCTCCAGCACTGCATAACCCGCGAAGTGGGCGGGTGCGCTTCCCTCCTAGGTAGCAGGCGCGACGGGCAACCTCCGCGCGCACCGTAGCCATTTCGGATTGGCAGGAGGCGTGCCGCGCTGTATGCTGCGGCGGCTGACAACCATCACGAAAGAACCTCATGAAACTGCTGTCCTCCGCCATCCTCGGTTTGACCCTCACCCTGGCTTTGGCCGCCTGCAACAAAAAAGACCCCCCGCCTGCCGCCGAGGCTCCGGCTGCAGCTGCAACTCCAGCACCAACACCAGCCGCTGAAGTACCAGCCGCTGCACCGGTAGCCAGCACCGAACTGCAAAAGATCGACACCGTCGTCGGCACCGGCAAGGAAGCCGTGGCTGGCGCCACCGCTGTCGTCAACTACACCGGCTGGCTGTACGTGCCGAGCGCGCCGGCCCAGCATGGCGAGCAGTTCGATTCGTCGGTCGGTCGTTCGCCGTTCAGCTTCCAGCTCGGTGGCGGCCAGGTCATCAAGGGTTGGGACGAGGGCGTGCAGGGCATGAAAGTGGGCGGCAAGCGTACCCTGATCGTGCCGGCCAGCTATGGTTACGGCGAGCGCGGCGTGGGTCCGATTCCACCGAACTCCAACCTGATCTTCGACGTCGAACTGCTCGACGTCAAGTAATGTCACACCAGCCTCCCGGCGCGGGAGGCTGTCTTCACCGCATCAGAAACGGTACCTGGCCGTCAGCGCCACCGCGCGGCCAGGGCCGTACATGCCCGAGTACCACCAGTCTGACACCGACGGCGTATATTGCTTGTCGAACAGGTTGCTCACGTTAACCGTCGCCGACAGCTTGTTGCTGAAGTCATAGCGGCCCATCAGGCTGGCCACTGCGTACGACTTCTGTTCCCAGTACAGGTCGCGCTCGATCTGCCACGCCGAAATATCCGAATACACCTTGCTCTGCCAGTTGACGCCACCGCCCACGGTCAGGCGATTGAGTTCGCCCGGCATCTGGTACGTGGTCCACAGCTTGACCAGGTTGCGCGGGAACGTGGTCTGGATGGTCTTGTCTTCGTTGCTCCTGGTGCGGCCATGGGACCAAGAGGCTGAAACATTCCAGTTCGGCGTCAACGCGCCGGTCGCTTCCAGGTCCAGGCCCTCGGTGCGGGCGCCCTGGCCGCCATTTGGCTGTTATCGGAGCAGGATGGCGAGATATTCAATCCTTGCCAGGGCTAAGAATCACCCACTACAAGAAGAATGCCGTGATTGCATTTGCGGTCGATGAAACGAATGTCGAGGTCGCAATTCCTGGCGTCTTTTACGGTGGGCGGGACTATGCGTCCGGTTTGGACGTTGACGAAAACATCTGAGCGGCCACGTTCTCGCGCTGCCGCACCAGGTAGTCAATAAATGCCCCCGCCGCCAGCGGCTTCGAAAAATGGTAGCCCTGCGCCACATCGCAGCCCCATTCACGGATCAGCGCCAGCGACTGCGCGGTTTCCACGCCTTCGGCCACGACCTGGTAATCGAGTTCGCGTGCCAGGGCGATCAGCGAGCGGACGATGCGCTGGTCGCGCGGGTTGGTGTGGACGTGGCGGATCAGCGACTGGTCCACCTTGACCACTGTGGCCGGCACTTTCTGCAAATACGAGAAATTGCTGTAGCCTGTGCCGAAGTCGTCGAGCGCCAGGCCCATGCCCAGCGCGCGGATGCGGTGCAGCGTGGCCAGGATGTCCGCGCTTTCCATCCAGACGCCCTCCGTGCACTCGATTTCCACGTAGCGCGGATCGACGCGATGCTGCCGGCAGGCGGCGGCCAGCCGGTCCACCAGGTCCGGCTCCTCGAAATTCCAGGCCGACAGGTTCAGCGCCACCTTCACCAGGTGACCGCCCGCATGCCACGCGCCCAACTGGGCGATGGCGGTGTTGATGACCCAGTCGCTAAGCGGACCGATCAGGGCGGTGGTCTCCATCAGCGGGATGAATTCGGCCGGCGAGATCGCGCCCAGCTCGCGGTGATGCCAGCGCAGCAGCGCTTCGGCGCCGTGGCAGGCGCCGCCGGGCAGGTCGTGCTTCGGTTGATACACGAGTTCGAACTCGCCGTCGGCAATTGCCCGGCGCACATCGTGCAGCAGGCGGAACGCACGCCGCTGTTGCGCGTCTTCGCTGTCGCTGTACAGGCTCCAGCGCTGTTGTGCGCTGAGGGCCTGGTTGACGGCGGCGGCCGCCTGGCGCGGCGCATCGGCAGCCGAATCGGCACCCAGCGCAAAGCGCACGATGCCGCCAAAGCCGGGCAGGACGAGCGGAATATTGAGGCTAGTGAGCGGGGTTTGCAGCGCCGCGTCCAGCCCGTACAGGTAGTCGATGAAGGCGTCGCTGTCGGCGTCGCGCGAGAGCAGGGCGAAGCGGGTGTCGCCCAGGTGGTAGACCTGGGCGCGATCCGCGAATAGTTGTTGCAGACGGGCGCCCACTTCGCGCACCAGCTGGTCGTGTACGGCCGCGCCCATCACGCGGATGATTTCGAAGGCGCGGGCGGCGTCGGGCATGGCAAGGTCCACCAGCACGCGTTGCGCGCCCGGGGCCAGCGCGGCGGCTGCACCCAGGTCGTCGGCCAGCTGGTATTTATTCGGCATGCCGCTCACCGCATCCACGTGCCCCACCGCGCGGCCCAGCGTGATGTGCGCCATCACCAGGCCGGCCAGCGTGGCCAGGCGCTGCTGGTCGCTGGCAGGGAGCGCGCGGGTGCGCTGGTCGATCAGGCACAGTGCGCCGATGGCGTAGCCGTCCTGCGTCACCAGCGGCGCGCCGGCGTAAAAGCGCACGCCTTGCGGCCCGGCCACCAGCGGGTTGCCGGCAAAGCGGGGATCGCGCAGCGTGTCTTCGATCACCAGCACGCTGGCCTGGGCGATCGTGTATTGGCAGAAGGCCTTGTCGCGGTCGGTGTTTGGCGGGCAGTAACCGACTGCCGACTTGATCCACTGGCGGTCGCTGTCGAGCAGCGAAATATAGGCGCCCGAGACGTCGAACAGGGTTTTCGCCAGCGCGGTTACGCTGTCGAAGTAGGCGCTGGTGTTGGTGTTGAGGACGCCCAGTTGCTGCAACGCCCGCACCCGCTCCGGTTCCGAGTTTTGCCGCAACAGCACCGGCAGCGTCATGCCGTTGCGGCCAGCAGCAACTGCGGCTCCGCTGTGCGTGCAGACCGGCCTGCCGGCGCCGCCACGGCGCTGCGCTCGGTCTTGAACACGCCAACCGCGTGATTGAGCAGGGCGGCCTGGTCATGCAGGGTATCGACCGTGCCGGTCGCTTCTTCGACCAGCGCCGCGTTCTGCTGCGTCACCTGGTCCATCTGGGCGATGGCGCGGTTGACTTCCTCAATACCCACGCGTTGCTCCTCGCTGGCGCTGGCGATCGATTCGACCATGTCGGAGACGCGCTTGACGCTGCTGACGATGTCCTGCATGGTGCTGCCCGCGTGTTCGGCCAGGTCGGTGCCGGTGTGAATGCGTTCCACCGATTCGTCGATCAGCGCCTTGACTTCGCGCGCGGCGGTGGAGCTGCGCTGGGCCAGGTTGCGCACCTCTGTGGCGACCACGGCAAAACCACGGCCTTGTTCGCCGGCGCGCGCTGCTTCCACCGCTGCGTTCAGGGCCAGGATATTGGTCTGGAAAGCGATGCCGTCGATCACGCTGATGATCTCTTCGATCTTGCGCGAGGATGCGTCGATGGCGTTCATGGTCTGCACCACCTGGCCGACGATGTCGCCGCCCTGGCTGGCGACGCCGGATGCTTCGCGCGCCAGCTTGCTGGCGTTGCGGGCACTGTCGGCGTTCTGCTTGACGGTGGCGGTCAGCTCTTCCATGGCCGACGCGGTTTCTTCCAGCGAGCTGGCCTGGTCCTCGGTGCGGCTGGACAAGTCCTGGTTGCCTGCCGAAATCTGGGTGCTGATGCTGGAAACGGCCTGCGCCGCGTCATGCACTTCGGTGACGGTGGCGTGCAGGTTGCCGCTCATCTTGACCAGCACCGCCATGATGCTGTCGCGGTCGCCGTCACGCAGGCTGACCTGGTGATACAGCTCGCCACGATCGACGGCGTTGGCCAGCGCTTTCACCTCGGACGGCTCGGCGCCGAGTGCGCGCAGCAAGTGTTGCGAGACGCGCCATGCCACCACGGCGCCGATTGCCATCGCGATCGCCACCGCCAGCAAGGCCAGCGCCTGGAAGTTGTGGGCGCCGTGGCGGGCCAGTTCGGACTCGGCCTCGGTCATTTTTTCTTCCTGGTCGATAAAGCCGTTGATGCTGGCCAGCCAGTCGATGAAGGCCGGCCTGGCCTGGCCCAGCATCAGGCCGCGCGCGCCGTCGATATCGCCGGCGCGGCGCGCCTCGATGATCTGCCTGACCAGCGGCGTGGCGCGCGCTTCGTTCTGCTTGATCTTGTCCAGCCAGGCGCGTTCCTCCGGCATCACCCTGGCCTTGGCCTGGCCGAACAGGGCGTCCATCGGGCGCGCCGATTGCTGGTAGTCGGCGTCGAGCTTGTCGATCAGGGCGGCCACGGCGGCCACATCGGCGTCCGCCACCAGCGTGACATCGCGTAGCGCAATTGCACGGTCATGCACGCTGCCACGGAAATTAATCGCGTAGCGCTGTTTGACGTTGTTGACCTCGCTGATGTGCTGCAGGCTGTTGTCGATGGCGTTGACCTTGACCACGCTCAGGGCGGTCAAAGCCAGCATCATCGCCAGGATGATGCCGAAGCCGATCCGCAGGCGGGCCGCGACGCCGAGGCCGGTGTGATTGTTTTCCATGGGGATTCCTTAAGAGCCAACGACGATAGTGAAGCTGATGCCGCTATCATATTTCCTAAAACCAATTCTGTTAAGTTTATAGATTAAATAAACTCAATAGAGTTTTCCTATTGGAAATAGTAGTGTTGCAACTTTACTGTGTCAGGCAACGGAAATCCTCTCCAAAATGGGAGGCTGAATCCGCACTGGAAGCCAGAAACTGGCGCAATCGTACCGGTTTCTGGCCTGGTTGCTTAGCGGGGACCCGGCAGCACCTGCACCTCGATGCCCGAAAACATCGAGGGGGCGCGGTACACGCGCTGGGTAGCCTTGCGGAAATCCTCAGGCCTGGCCTTGGGGATATCGACAAAAGTTTGCGGGTTCAGGTCCACCAGCGGGAACCACGAGCTCTGGATCTGAACCATGATACGGTGGCCGCGACGGAACGTGTGGTTGATGTCGGCCATGCTGAAATTGACCGGTTCGACCTTGCCGGGCGTGAACGGCTCCGGCTTCTCGAAACCGTTGCGGAACTTGCCGCGCAAGGGATCGCCGCGCACCAGTTGCTGGTAGCCGGCCATGGGAATGGCCGGTTTCTCGACATCGGTGCGCGGGCCGTCGGGCTTGCCGGCCGCCGGGTAGTCGTCGGGATAGACGTCGATCAGTTTCACGATCCAGTCAGCATCGGTGCCGCTGGTGGAGACGAACAGGCGCGGTTTCACCGGACCGCTCAAGGTCACATCTTCGTCCAGCGGCTCGCTGCGGTAGGTCAGCACGTCGGTGCGGCTCGAAGCAAAACGCTGGTCGCCCACCATGTATTCCTTGGGCACGCCGATGGCCGGATAGCCGGTGTACGGCACCGGCTTGCGCGGATCGGCAACGTATTCGTCGAAGCCGTCGCCGCCGGTCGCCGGTTGCTGCCAGGCCAGGGTGCCGTTGGCGCCCAGGTACAAGGTGCGTGCCTGCGCCTGCTTCGGTGGCCAGGCCGCGTACTCGCGCCAGACATTGCTGCCGGTCTCGAAGGCATGTACTTCCGCCTGGTTGGGATTGGCCACGCCTTTCAGGTGCTGCTCGAAGAACGGAAACTCGATATTTTTACGGAAGTACTCGCCGGTCCTGGCGCCGAACTGCACGCTGCCCAGGCTCTGGCCGTCGTAGCGGCGCCAGGCGCCGTGCGACCATGGCCCCATCACTAGGCCGCTGTAGATCGCCGGATTATTGCGCTTGATGGCGTGGTAGGTGGTGAGCGGGCCTTGTAAATCCTCGGCGTCGTACCAGCCGCCCACGGTCAGCACCGCCGCCTTGATGTTTTTCAGGTGCGGCGCGATGTTGCGGGTTTTCCAGAAGTCGTTATAGTTCCAGTTGGCAATCGTCGGCATCAGCAAGGCGCGCTGGGAGGCCGTCATGGTGTCGGTGATGTTGGACAGCGTCAGGTGCGACAGGAAGAAGTCGTAGCCGTCCGGGGTGCCGTAGTCGAAGTTGCTCCAGCTTTTAGGCAGCGGGGTCGGGTTCTGGGCTTCGACAAAGGCGGCGTAGAAGTCGAAATTGGCCGCCAGCATGAAGGCGCCGCCATGGTAGGAGTCGTCGTTCATGTACAGGTCGGTCACCGGCGCCTGCGGCGACGCAGCCTTGATGGCCGGGTGCGAATCGATGATGCTGGCCGAGGTATAAAAGCCCGGATAGGAGATCCCCAGGATGCCGACCTTGCCATTGTTGTTGGGAACATTTTTCAGCAACCACTCGACGGTGTCGTGCATGTCCTCGCTTTCATTGCCTTCGCCCCTGGCGCGGCGCGGGTTCACGTGCGGTGTCATTTCCTGCCATTTGCCTTCCGACATATAGCGGCCGCGCACGTCCTGCTGCACGAAGATATAGCCGCTGCGCTGGAATTCGGGTGACGGGCCCAGGCGCGCGGGATAGAAATCGACGCCGTAGTGCAACTCATCATCGGCATGCACGCCAGCGCTGTACGGCGTGCGTTCCATCAGGAACGGATAACGGCGGCTGGCGTCCTTGGGGACGTACACGGTCGTGAACAGGCGGGTGCCGTCGCGCATCGGGATGCGGTATTCGTACTTGGTGTACTGCTCGCGCACGCGGGCAACGGTGGAGGCGGCCGGTTCGTCGGCGGCCCGGGCCGGGGTTACGATGCTGCCCAGCAGCGCGATGGCGAGGGCGAGGGTATGCAGGCGGTGGTTCATGGTCTTCCTGTGGTCGGTTCAGCAAACTTGCCTAGTGTAATGTCAGTGGATAACTTTCGCTGCGTTAAATTTGCGCAACGAAATATTTTCCTTATTAAACAACTGCTTGGCATCCACCCCCAGCGTTTGTTAACAGGCTTATCCACAGAATTTGTGAGCAACTCTCTCAAAATGAGATTCCTAAGGCAATCTTAATATTATGCTCAGCAATGTTAGTTAGCGCACAGTTGGCTTTTGCACAAAAATATATGCTTGATGACATCGAATGAATGCATTCGGTAAGGGTCATTGCTCGATAGGCAAATTTATAACGTTACGGAAAAAGACAAATGAAAATCAAAAAAGTACTGCTCGCATCCCTGATCGCTGGCGCATCCCTGATCGCTTCCTCTGCTTACGCAGCCGAAGTCAGTAAAACCGTTACGATCGACCTGAAAGCTGACGGCGAAGGCGGATACAACGCTTATTTCGGCAATACCTTCTACAAAGCTAATCAAAACGATACGTTTAGCGATAAATTCATGTTCACCCTGGGCAGTAACTTCGACTCCACCTCGTCGTTGACTTCGAGCTACCTGAGCTCGACAACCGTCAAGGATCTGGTCATCACCAGCTACAACCTGGTCAAATATGATCCAACCACCAGCGCTGTGCTGACCACGTACACTGGTGTAAATACCCTGGGCAACGGCGTGAATGCCAAAGATGGCTGGGAAATCACCAACATGGGCCTGACCGCCGGTTCGTATTACTTCCAGGTCGGTGGTCTGGTCAACGGCAATGGCGGTGGCTCTTATGCTTCGGACCTGAACATTGCTGTTGCACCAGTGCCAGAAGCCGAGACCTACGCGATGATGATCGCCGGCCTGGGCCTGCTGGGCGTGGTGGCACGTCGTCGCAAGGCTGCCAAGCAAGCGTAAGCTAACTGGTTGTCATTCCCTGCGGGGCGGGCGCGCAAGTGCCCGCCCCGCAGTCGTTTACGGCTTATGCCAGAATACGTGTTGGCGCCGCCCGGCGCCGACTTTCCAGGAGCATCATGGACGACCGCTATTTCTACCAGCCCGCACAAGGCCACGGCCTGCCGCACGACCCGTTCAACGCCATCGTGGGCCCGCGCCCGATCGGCTGGATCTCTTCGCAATCGGCTGCAGGTGTGCTCAACCTGGCCCCCTACAGCTTTTTCAACGCCTTTAATTACACGCCGCCGCTGATCGGCTTTGCCAGCATCGGCCGCAAGGATACCCTGCGCAACATCGAGGAAACCGGCGAGTTCGTCTGGAACCTGGCCACGCGCCCGCTGGCCGAGGCCATGAACGCCAGCTGCGCTGCGGCGCCGCCCGAGGTGGACGAGTTCGCGCTGGCCGGCCTGGTTACGGCGCCGTCGCGCATCGTTGGCGTGCCGCGCGTGGCAGCGAGCCCGGTGTCGTTCGAATGCAAGTGCAGCCAGATCATCCGCCTGCAAGGCGCATCGGGCGACGCCACCAATACGTGGCTGGTGATGGGGGAGGTGGTGGGGGTGCACATCGCGCAGGCACTGCTGCGCGATGGTATTTACGATACGGCCGGCTCGCAGACCATCCTGCGTGCCGGCGGCCCGGCCGATTACTTCGAGATCACGCCCGACGGCCTGTTCCAGATGCGGCGACCGGACTACCCATGAATCAATAGGTATAGAACATCTGCTGGATGGCACGGGTGTCGGCGGTTTTGGTCAGCGCCAGCATCAGCAGGATGCGCGCCTTTTGCGCGCTCAGGGTGTCGGCCGCAACGAAATCGAGTTCGTCGTCGTTGGCTTCGCCGTTGCGTGCCAGGATGCCCTGGCCGACGCGGCTGGCGCGTACGATTACCACGCCCTGCTTGCGCGCGGCCACCAGCGCCGGTTTTACCGTGGCCGCCAGGCTGCCGTCACCCACGCCCGCATGGATGATGCCCTTGGCGCCCGCCGCCACCAGCGCATTGAGCGCCACCGGACCGACGTTGGCGTAGCCATAGACGATATCGACTTGCGGCAGGGTGGTCAGTTTGCTGACGTCGAACTCGGCATCAACCGTGTGCTTGCGGGTGGAAGCGCGGTAAAAATACGGCTTGCTGCCCTGGATGTAGCCGAGCAGGCCCAGTTCCGGCGTCTTGAAGCTGTCCGGTGTGGAGGTGTTGGTCTTGCTGACATCGCGCGCGCTATGGATCTGGTCGTTCAACGCCACCAGGACGCCTTTGCCGACCGCGTCCTTGCTGGCGGCCAGCAGCACTGCGTTGTACAGGTTGATCGGACCGTCGGCCGACAGCGCCGTACCGGGACGCATTGCGCCCACCAGCACTACCGGCTTTTTGCTCTTGACGGTCAGATCGAGGAAATACGCGGTTTCTTCCAGCGTATCGGTGCCGTGGGTGATGACGATGCCGTCGACGTCCGCTTGCGCCAGCAGCGTGTTGACGCGCTTGGCCAGCGCCAGCCAATGCTCATTGGTCATGTTCTCGCTGGCGATCTGGAATACCTGCTCGCCTTTTACCTGCGCCACTTTCGACAGCTCCGGCACGGCCTTGATCAGGGTATCGACACCGACCGTGGCGGCGGTGTAGCCGACCGTGGTGGTGGAGCTGGCGCCGCTGCCGGCAATGGTGCCGCCGGTGGCCAGGATGGTGACATTGGCCAGCTTTTCTGCTGCCCCCGCATAGCTGCCCAACAACATGGTGCAGGCCAGCAGGGTTTGTACGGTGCGTACCAGACGGTCGGGAAGGTTGTGTGACATGCGGTCGGTCTCCAGTTGCAGTGCTATAAAGCTGGTCAGTTTAACAAAGTCGGTGGTTGTCAACAATGCCGAGGGGTGATGCGTTAAGTGGGGTGTATCTGGCATCATGGACAAGATGAGCAACCATATGAATTTTTCACACACCTTGCGCCGGCATGGCGCCGGGCTGCTGGCGGTGGCCGCCATGCTGGCTCTGGCCGGCTGCGGCGAAACCCGCGCGCAAAAAAAGCAGCGCGAAGCGAGCGCGGTGATTGCCATGGGCGAGAAATACGTCCGCGAGAAAATCCGCGAACCGGCGTCGGCGCAGTTTCGCAACCAGTTCATCGGCAAGGGCGGCGCGCCGTGCGGCGAGGTCAACGCCAAGGATGCGTTTGGCGCCTACCTCGGCTACCAGCGCTATATTTCGGTGGCGCGCGAACTGACCATGCTGGCGCAGGATATGCCGCACGACGAATTCGAGGAATCCTGGCGCGAGATGTGTAAATAGTATTATTGATTGCTGAAAGGGCGGCTGTAGCGCGTTGCGCGCCGTACGTCGGGATGCCGGCCGATCGGGTGCGCCAGCGCCTCGCGGGCGCGGTCGTAGCCGTATTGCCACTGGTCGCGCGCGTGCTGCACGAAGATGTCGTACGTGGGCGGCATCGCCAGTTCGATGCGGTTGCGGCTCCAGTGCAGCTTTTGCTGCAATTGCTGGCGCGCCAGCGCCTTCGAGATATCGGACGAATCGATGCGCAGGTCGGCCAGGTACGTGTTGGCGTAGCGCAGCCGCGCATTGCCGTTCAGGCCCAGCACCGAGCGCCAGGCCGGGATTGAAAACACCTGGTCGAACGCCTCCTTGAATTCCATCACCACCTCGGTGCCCAGCTGGCGGGCGATCTCGACCGGGAACAGGTCGAGCACCCCGCCGATGTATTCCGCGCCCTGGTACTGGCGGCAGCGGAAGTAGATCATGTCCGCGATCGAGATGCGCGCGGCCTCGGTGATCGGCACGCCGCTGTCGATCAGCAGCTCCGGCGCCACGGCATGTTCGCCCCAGCGCGGATCGGCCAGCGGCGACGCCATGCCGCGCAGCGCGGCAGCCGCGCGCTCGCCGCAAAATACGGTTTCGGCAAACAGCTTGCGCTGGCCGCGCGGGCGTCCCACCTCGTGCGCATCGAACAGCAGCTTGCCGCCGATGATGGCCACATCGACCTCCGGCGTGCCGGCGGGCGTGGGGAAGGGCAGCTGCGACGGAATGTCGAACAGGAAGTCGCCGAACAGGTCCGGTATCACCGGCGCGCGCGCCGACGACAGCGTGCGCCGCGCCGCCCGCGCCAGCGTGGCCAGCAGCGCCGCGTGGCGCGTGGATTTGAGCCCGCACCAGAAGTCGTACATGGCGCGCGACGCCAGCCAGTCGCGCTGCGCCTGCGGCTCCGGCAGGTTGTGGATGATGGCGGCGGCAATCGCGCCGCCGCAGCTGGCCACGATCACGTCGGGCGCCTTGCCCGCCTCGCGCAGTGCGGCATACATGCCGATGTAGATGCCGAAGCGGAAACCGCCGCCGCCCATGATCATGCAGCGCTGGTACGGTTGATCGGTGCGGGCGGGGGAAGTCGGTACTGTGGTCATGGGTGAAACCATACCACAGCACGGCTACCGGAACTGGTGTTCCACCATCACGCGCACGGCCGCGCTGGTAGGCGTGATGGTGGAACGCGCGCGCAGGCCGGTGGCCTGGAACTGCTGCCAGTCGCGGGACTGCTGGTGCAGCAGATTGGATCCCGACACGCGCAGCTGGGTTTGGGCGTCGAGCTTCCACAGTGCATACAGGTCCAGCTGGCGGCCTGGCGACGTGCCCAGGCGCAGCTGCGTTGATTGCTGCGTGGTGACGCCGCCCTTGTAGGTGAAGTCGCCGCCGACGGTCCAGGCGCCGCCGGGCAGCTTGTAGTCCGCGCCCAGGTTGGCGGTGACCGGCACCTGTTCTTCGAGCGTGTTATGGGGGCCGGCCACGCTGTCCACGCGCGACCAGTTGCGCGCCAGGTTGGCGCGCAGGTCCACCGCCGGCGCCGCCGCCCAGCCCAGCAGGCGACGCAGCGGCAGCTTCGCTTCCAGTTCGATGCCATGCACGCTGGCGTTGCCGTTGTTGAATGGCGTCTCCACCCACACGCTGCCCTCCTGGAACAGGCGGGTTTGCGTGACGTCGCGGATGCGGCGCCAGTACACGCTCACGCTGGCCAGGGCGCCGTCGCCCAGGTAGCGCTCGTAAGCGGCATCGAGGCCCCAGGCCAGCTCGGGGCGCAGCTGCGGGTTGCCCTGTTCGTCGGGATTGGTCGGGTTGTTGTTATTGTCCATGGTGTAGCGGCGCGGCACCAGCTTGGCCAGCGTCGGCGCCTTATACGTGCGCGCCAGCGCCAGGCGCAGCACGTCCCGGTTCGGCAGTGCGTAGCGTGCCTGCAGCGACGGACTCCACACGGCCGACGTGACGTCCAGCGCATCGGGCGAATTGGCTGCCAGCGCACGACTGGCCGTTTGCAGGCGCTCGTGGCGCAGTCCCGCATACAGCGAAAACTGTTTAGATATTTCCCATTCGTCTTGCGCGAACAGCGCCAGGCGTTTGACCACGGCGCTGTAGTCGGCGTTGCTGGCCTCCGTCTGCATGCCGGCGCCGTCGAAAATGGTTTCGCTGCGGTCTTCGTCGCGGCGCGCCCGGCTGGCGTCCCAGCCGATCGCCAGCGCGTGGCGCGCGCCCACCGGGTGGCGCCAGGTACCGGTGAACGTCACGGCCGTTTCGGCGGGACCGGCATCGACGTGGCGGTGCACGGCCCGCGCGCCGTTCGCGTCCATGCCGTAAAAGTCGTAGCCGGTGCTGCGGCGGTTGCTGTTGGCGCCCAATTTGGTTTCGAGCTTGTCGCCGTTGGCGAGATTATGGTTCCACTGCAGATCGCTGCGCAGCATGGTGATGCGGGCGTGGTAGTCCGACACAAAATGCGGAAATTCGCTGGCGCTGCCCACCAGCGTTTGTTCGTTGGCGCGGTTGCGCACATCGAAGTGGCGCAGGTTGGCGAAACCCTGCCAGGCGAGGGTGTCGCCGCCGCCCAGGGCCCAGCTCGCGCGCGGCGTCAAGGTCAAATTGTCGTTGCGGATGGACTTTGGTTGCGGCGTATGGCGCCGCAGCGTGACCACGCCGTCAGCGTCGGTCAGCGTTTCGTCGTCGGCGATGGCTTCCTCGGTGCGCTGGCGCGACAGCGTGGCGGCTATGCTGTACGAGAGGCTATCCGCCTGGTCCGACAACTGCGCGGTAAGCGTGGGCGACGTGGTGCCGCCACGGCGGGTGGCGCTGGCGGCCAGCGACCGCTGGCCGCGCCTGACCGCCTTTTTCAGGATGATGTTGATGCTGCCGGCCACCGCCTGGTTGCTCGACGCTGCCGTGGCGCTGCGCAGGATTTCCACCCGCTCGATCATCTCGGGCGCCACCGAGTCGAGCGAGAAGCCGGTCGCCACCGGCTCGCCGTTGAGCAGGATCTGGGTGTAACCCTTGCCCAGGCCGCGCATGCTGATCTCGCCTCCTTGGCCGGGCACGCCCGAGATGCTGATGCCGGGCAGGCGCTTGAGGGCGTCGGCCAGGGTCTGATCGCCCTGGCGTACCAGCTCGGCGTGAGTGACGACGATGGCGGTGGTGGTTTCGCGCTGGCGCACGTCGGCGCGGGCGGCGGTGATTTCGATCTGCTGCGTTGCTTCGGCAGCGATGGGCGTGGCGGGCGTCGATGGCGCGGCCAGCAGCATGCTGGCCGCAAGAATCGGAAGTGACATGGAGGTTCCTGTGCGGGGTTCTTGAAACGGATCGCCAAAACGCGGGCGATAGGAGTCCTGTCCGCCACCGGTCGGGTGGCGGATGCAGGCATGGTTATCGGTGGTTAGTAGCCCAGTTGCTGGCGCCGCACGGCAAGTGCGCGCCCGGTCGCATGCTGGTCGAGACCGGCAAGCACGGTGGCCGGATCGATGGCCCGGCCGTTCTGGCGCAGCTGGAAGTGCAGGTGCGGGCCGGTGGAAAAGCCGGTCACGCCGACGGTGCCGATGACCTGGCCCGCCGCCACCTTCGCGCCCGGGTGCACCGCCGTGGTGTCCAGGTGGGCGTAGAGCGCCTGGGTGGCCTCATTGCCATCACCGCTGGCGATGACGATGGTGGTGCCGTAGCGGCCGTTGTTCTCATCGAGCTTGCCGGCAGCAAGCACGGTCCCGGCGGCAGCTGCGCGCACCGGCGTGCCCACTGGCGCCGGCAAGTCGAGACCCTGGTTGGGCCGTGGTGAAACGCTGCGCATCACGCCGAAAAAGCCGGAGACACGCATTTTGTCGAGCGGGTTGTGCCAGGCGATGGGTGCTGACGTTGACACCGAGGCCGCTGGCGCAGCAGCCACAGCGGCCGCAGTGGCTTGGCCGGCAGATCCTGCTGGCACCGGCAAAGTGCCCGCTGCCAATAGCGGCAGAGTGCTTACCGCCAGTGCAGGGCGCAGCAATGCGCCGCCAGTCAGCACGCCGATTAGCATTGCCGCCACGGTCCAGGCGCCGGCAGCTGGCAAGGCTGGCGTTTTGGCGTGGCGCAGCTGTTCGATACGCTCACCCACCGTGTGGGCATCGGCGCCGCCAAAGGCGAGGGCGGTTGCAGGCGGCGCAAGCAGTTGCGCGCGCCACTGGGCCAGCAGCGCGCCAGCGTACTGTTTGCGCTGCTGCGGCGGGCGGCCGGCCAGCACGCGGCGGTCGCACGCCAGTTCCACCGCCCAGGCCAGGCGCGCACCGAACCAGCGTGGCGCAGGATTGAACCACAACAGCGTTTGTACCAGGGCCGACACGCCCAGCAGCCAGGGATCGCGCGCACGGCGGTGCTGCAGTTCGTGGGCGATGACCATCTGTTGTTCGATCACGGGAAAATCACGCAGGTGGCGTGGCAGCAGCAGCACCGGCCGCCAGGCGCCCACCAGCATCGGCGAGACCGCCGCATCGGTTTCCATCACCGTCACGCGATGGCGGGCGATGTCATACAGTTGGCGCGCGTCGAAGCCGCCGTGCGCACCCAGCGCCTGCCGCGACAGACGCCGCGCGCCGCCCAGCAGGCCGCGCCACAACCGCCAGGCGCGCGCCAGGCGCCGCACGGCACAGGCCAGGCCGGCGCAGTAGATGGCGGCCCAGAGCAACGGTACCCAGGCAAGCAGCGCCGCTGCGGTAATGGTGAATGGCGCGGTATTGACTGTCGCAGTCGCAGTCGCAGGCGTGGCAACGGTAGTATCAGCGCTCGCACCGGCCCTGATTCTGGTATCGGCAACCACACCTATGGCCGCAGTGAAAGCGGCTGGCGGCGCAGTGACCGCAGCAGGTATGGTCCCGGCACGTACGGTTGACGAAGGCAGCGCCGGGGCCAGCGGCGCGGGCACGACGACAGTCAACGTTGGCGCCATGGCCCGGTCCAGCGCCGGCAGAAACGGCAGCAGCGTCACCGCGGCTACCACGGCTTGCGCGGCCAGCCACACCAGGCGCTGGCCGCGCAGGGCCGGCCAGGTGCGTGCTGCCAGTGTGAGCACCGCATGCACCAGCAGGCCGGCCAGCACGCAGCCGAAGCAGGCCAGCAGCCATTGCCATAGCAGCAGCGTGGGCGTTGCCATTGTCAGCGCGCTCATGGCTGTTCCGCCTCGTCGTCGGGCCAGTCGTTGAGCATTTGTTCGAGCCGGGACAGCTCCTGCTGGTCCACCAGCTTGCTGCCGGTGAACATCGCCACTGGCAGCGGTGCGTCCAGTTCCATCACGCGGCGGCCGAAGTCGTGGGCAAACGCGGCCAGCGTGCCGACCTTGTCGAGCCGGGGGCTGTACACATTGACGCCGTGCATGACGTGAACCGTGATCATGTCCTTGTCGAGCATGCGGTCGAGCGTCTTGCGGGTCGATGAGAACGACCACGCCAGTTCGTCGGCGGCGGCATCGTGGATTTCGCGGGCGCTGAGCGGTTGCTGCTTCCACAGCGCCTTGAGCAAGGTCAGTTCGCTGACCGACGGGATGGGATTGAACATGGATTTTCCTGTTTTGCGACGAGTGGGGTTATTGTGCGACATCTGTCGCGCAATCGTCAAGCGATAGTGTCGCAGTTTGTAACATTGCTTTGAATAAATTTTTTATGTGCTACCATTAAGTTTTTGCTAAGTATCACGGCAGCCGGCGCGCTATACAATGGTTCGCTTTACCAGCATCGGAAGCCCTATGTATTACGGAGAGCGCTTCAACAGCATTACCCACACGGTGGGTGCAGCCCTGGCGGCGGCAGGTGGCATTGTGCTGATCGTACTGGCCGCGCGCAGCGGCGACCCCTGGAAAGTGGTGAGCTTCAGCATTTTTGCCGCCACCCTGTTCGGACTGTACCTGGTCTCCACGCTGTATCACAGCTTGCGCGGCCGCGCCAAGGACGTGCTGCGGCAGATGGATTACTGCGCCATCTACCTGCTCATCGCCGGGACCTATACGCCGTTTACTTTGGTGAGCCTGCGCGGACCGTGGGGCTGGTCATTGTTCGGCGTGGTGTGGGGACTGGCGCTGGTGGGCATCGTGCAGGAGCTGTGGTTCGCCAAGGGCAAGCGCATCCTGTCGCTGGTGATTTACGTGGCCATGGGCTGGGTGGGCGTGATCGGCGCCAGACCGCTGATTGCGGCGCTGGGCCTGGACGGCTTCCTGTGGATCGCCGGAGGCGGCCTGGTGTACACGGTGGGCATCGCTTTTTTCGTGACCGATCACAAGTGGCGCTACGGCCACGGCGTGTGGCACCTGTTCGTGCTGGGCGGGAGCGCCTGCCACTTTGCCGCCGTGCTGTTGTACGTGGCGTGAACGATCAATCAAGTAGAGTTGAACCAAGTGGACATTAATTCGGACGATCTGAAAACCTTCATCACCGTGATCGACAGCGGCACCCTCAGCGCTGCCTCGGTGCACCTGGGCCAGACCACGTCGGGCGTGAGCCGGGCGTTGTCGCGGCTCGAGGACAAGCTGGCTACCTCGCTGCTCACGCGCACCACGCGCCGCATGGAATTGACCGAAGAAGGCCAGTTGTTCCTCGAGCGCGCGCGCGCCATCCTGGGCGCCATGGAAGAAGCCGAGGAAACCATCCGCATCCGCCGCCAGCAGCCGGCCGGACGCCTGTGCGTGGATGCGGCCTCGCCGTTCATGCTCCATTGCGTGGTGCCGCACGTGGCGGAATTCCGCGCGCTGTACCCGGAGATCCGGCTCGAGTTGAGCAGCAACGACCAGATCACCGACCTGATCGAACACCGCACCGACATTGCGATCCGCATCGGCACGCTGCCCGACTCCACCTTGCACGCGCGGGCGCTGTCCGCCAGCCCGCTGTACGTGCTGGCCAGTCCCGACTACCTGGCGCGGCACGGTGCACCGCGCACGCCGGAAGACCTGGCCGGCCATTCGCTGCTGGGCTTTGCCCAGTACGAGCAGGGCAACAGCTGGCCGCTGCAACACGCCAACGGCAACAGCTTGGTAATCACGCCTTCATTGTCGGCCTCCAGCGGCGAGACCTTGCGCCAGCTGGCGCTGGCCGGGCAGGGCATCGTGTGCCTGGCCGACTTCATGACCCGCGCCGACATCGCCGACGGCCACCTGGTCAAGGTGCTCGAAGACAGCTACACCGGCTACCGCCAGCAGATCCACGCCGTCTATTACCGCAACACGCAACTGGCGCGGCGCATCGGTTGCTTCCTCGATTTTCTCCAGCAGAAGTTATAACTATCATCAAGTGTGAGGCCGCGTACAGAGTATGCGGCAGCGCTACGCTATAGTGGCTGCGCGTGCCTGGAGCGCATTCTTGCAGATGTCGCTCGGCAGCAGGTAAGCCGGTAGCCTCAAGTACCGGCACCAGAATTTTTTTTGGTTGGGGCTCGCCAAACCTACTGCGCCGCCTGCTACGGTTTTGCGAGGCCCCCGAGGCTTCACTACATTCTACATTTGCTTCACTCAATTTTTGGGAGACGGGCATGTCGCAGACTTTGCATCCTTCGAAGCATTTGGTACGAGCATGGCTAGAGCGCCGGACGCGTGAGTTCAAGCCGCCGCCAACGCCCGAGGAAATTCGCCGTCAACTGGGCTGGGGCCTGATGTTGTTTGAACCTGCTCTCATTCCTGTGAAGGCCAATCCACGCTCCCGCCGCTAAGCACTGCAGCCTTTATCCAAAAACCCACCCGCCACCGGCGGTGTGGGTTTTTTTTCGCCTGAGCGCCGTTCACCGGTGCATTTCCGTCATTCGCCGATTTGTGGTTTGCCAGCCGGCGGTTCCCCGTTATTGTGATGGTCATGTCACAAGGGGGAACCGAACATGAATGTGGAAACCGTTTATAAATGGCGCCAGCAACTGGTGTGGGGCATCGGCCTGATCGTGGTGGGGGTGGTCGTGCTGTTGCAGCGCGCGGACCTGATCGACCTCGATCTGCGCGTGTCCGAGCTGTGGCGCTACTGGCCCTGGCTGCTGGTGATCAGCGGCCTGACGCAAGTGATTCCGCCCACCACGCCAGCCTACCTGCTCAGCGGCCTGTGGAGCTTTTTCTTTGCCGGCTGGTGGTACGTATCGTTCAATCATATCTGGGGCTGGGGCTTCCGCGATACCTGGCCGGCGCTGATCGTAGCCTGCGGCGTCGGCCTGCTGCTGCGCCCCCTGCTGGAAAATATCTTCGACGCCCACAAGGAGCAAAAATGAGCCGCATCGCCAAAACCAATCCGAAGGCGCAAATGGTGCTGGGCCTGCTGGTGGTCGTCATCGGCCTGCTATTCCTGGTCGATAACCTGGGCTGGATCGACCTCGATTTCCGCCGCCTGCTGGTGCCCACCGCGCTTCTGCTGGCCGGGGTGCTCAAGCTCACCCACACGCGTACCAATTCCGGCAACGTGGTGGGCGTGGTGCTGGTTTGCGTGGGCAGTATCGGCGTGTTGCGCGGCATCGGCTTCCTCGATTTCGACTGGCGCGATATCTGGCCCGTGGTACTGATCATTGTCGGTATTGGCATCGTCTATAAAGCCAGCAATGCCGCCAATGGCACCGGCAACAGCGGCGACTGGGCCGGCGGCGACGATCCCAAGGCCGCGTTCCAGGTGCCCGGCGACGAATACGTCAAGGCGCAGCGCGACACCGACGGCGACGACGTCATCAACTTCGTCTCGGTGGTGGGCACGGCCAACCGGCGCGTGAATACGCAGAATTTTCGCGGCGGCGAAGTGACCGCCATCCTCGGCAGCGCCGATCTCGACCTGCGCCAGGCCTCGATTCAGGGCGATGCCGTGCTCAATATCTTCTCGCTGGCCGGCGGCATCACCATCAAGGTGCCGGTGGACTGGGTGGTGGTGATGGAGGGTACCGCGATCATCGGCGGCTTCGAAGAAAAGACCGCGCCGCCCGCCGGCACCGGCAAGCGCCTGGTCGTGCGCGGCTATGCCATCCTCGGCGGCCTGGAAGTGCGCAACTAGCAGGCCCGTACCACGATGCTCGCAGCGTTCTCGAACCGTCGCGGCGCCGCCATCTACATGGTGGTGTGGCTGTTCTTCGGCCTGGCGCTCGGTGGCGTGATCGCGCTGACCAGCGATACGCCGCTGGCCAACGCCATGCTGTTCGCGATCCCGCTGAACATGGTCTATGCGCTGGTGGCCGGCTACTCCGCCTACTACCTGTGCCGCGCCTACCCGCTCGGTGCGCGCCCGGCCGGCACCGTTGCTGCGGTGCTGACGGTGGCAGCGGTGGTATCGGGCGTGCTGTGGCTGCTGGCCGGGCACTTGTGGAATGCGGTGACCGCGCTGCCAGACCTGGAGTGGGCCGGCATCGTGCTCACGCCGCAGCTCTCGGCGCTGATCGTGGGCCTGGGCATACTGCTCTACGGCTGCGCGGCGGCAGTGCACTACCTGGTGATCGAATTCGTGCGGGCCAGGAGCGCCGAGCGGCGCGAACTCGAATCGCAATTGCTGGCGCAGGAGGCCGAACTGCGCATGCTGCGCACCCAGATCGATCCGCATTTTCTGTTCAACAGCCTCAATTCGATCAGCGCGCTCACTTCCTGCGACGCCGGCGCCGCGCGCCGCATGACGCTGGAGCTGGCCAGCTTCTTTCGTCAGAGCCTGGGCATGGAAGCGCACAGGATGGTCACGCTGGGCGAGGAGCTGGTGCTGATCCGGCATTTCCTCGCCATCGAACAGGTGCGCTTCGGCGACCGGTTGCGGGTGGAGTGCGCGGTGGACGACGCGGCGCAATCCTGCCTGGTGCCACCCATGCTGATCCAGCCGCTGGTGGAAAACGCCGTCAAGCACGGCATCTGCAACTTGCCCGAGGGCGGCGTGATCCGCATCGCGGCGCAGCGCACCGGTTCGCTGCTGCACATCCGGGTGGACAATCCGGTGGACGAGGATCTGCATGCAGGCACCGGCGGCAGCGGCATCGGCCTGGCCAATGTGCGCCAGCGCCTGGCCCGCGCCTACAAGCACGAGGCCAGCATCCGGTGGGGCTGCCAGGACAATAACTTCAACGTGGACATCGCCATGCCGGCGCACACCACAGACGACAGGGAATAGCAGATGCGGGTATTGATCGTCGATGATGAAATGCTGGCGCGCGCGGTGGTGCGCGAGTACCTCGGTGCGCATGCCGATATCGAGATCGTCGGCGAATGCGCCAACGGCTTCGAGGCGGTAAAAGCCATTACCGAGCTGGCGCCCGACCTGGTCCTGCTCGACATCCAGATGCCCAAGCTCGACGGCTTCGAGGTGGCCGAACTGGCCGGCAACCACACCCGCTACATCTTCGCCACCGCGTTCGACCAGTACGCGATCAAGGCGTTCGAATTCCACGCGCTCGACTACCTGCTCAAACCCTTCAGCCAGCAGCGGCTGGACCAGGCACTGGCCCACGCGCGCGCCAATATTATCAAAGGCACTGGCGACGCCGCCATCGAACGACTGGTGCGCGATGCCGCCAGCCGCAAGCACCCGCTGGACCGGGTGCTGATCCGCGACGGCGCCAGGGTCCACGTGGTGGCCTGCGACCGGATCGACTACATCGAAGCGCAGGACGATTACGTGCGCATCCGCGCCGACGGCAAGGACTATCTGAAAAGCCAGCGCCTGGCGGAGCTGGAAGAGCAGCTCGACGGCGCGCGCTTCCTGCGCATCCACCGCTCGTGCATCGTCAACATCGGCCGCATCGATCGCATCGAGCAGGCCACGCGCGACAGCCACGTCGCCATCCTCAAGGACGGCAGCCGGCTGCCGGTCAGCCGCAGCGGTTATCAAAAGGTGCGCGCGGCGCTGCTGTAGGTAGCGCCTGGCGGGACGCTGCGATCGGCGCCGGACCCGGCACTTGAGAAAAGTACAATTGCGCCTGGATTTATTGTGGCTAACGCACCAGGCACACCATGACAGCATTCTCCGCACCGATTTCCTTTGCCGCCTACACGACGTATGCGGATCGGCGTCCGCGCCTGGCGGCGGGAGCGGCCATGGTGGTGGCGCTGCACCTGGCGCTGCTATGGCTGGCCATGCGGCCGGTGCCGGTGCCAGTTTCAAGCGAACGCCGGGTATGGATACAGCTGCTGCCGTTGGCCGCAGCGCCGGTCGCTGCCACGCTGAGGGTGCAGCCAGCGCAACGCTTGCCGATGCCTGAACCCGTGCCAAGTCCGGTAGTGCAGCAGCGTTTGCAGGCGGCCAGTCCGATGTCATCGGCTGCTCCAGTTGCGCCGGAGGCATCGGATGCCCGGCCGCCGAAGCCAGTATCCGCGCGGCCCGCAACGCCCACTACGCCCCAAATGCCGGCAGCGTCGGCAGCAGCGGCAGCTTCAACAGCCGTAACAACCTCAACAACCGCAACAACTTCGACAGCCTCAGCACCCGCAGCTGCCCCGGCCGAGCAGACGACCTACGTCGATCCGCTGGCCGCGCAACCTGGGCCCGCAGAGCTACCCGCCGATGTGCGCGAGCAGGCGCTCAAGGCTGTCGGCGCCATCGACCGCGAGCTGCGCGCCGGCGAACGCAAGCTGATCGCCGCGCCGCTCGATACACCGCAGGCGCGCCTGGAACGGGGCTTTGCCGAGGCCAGCGCGGCGGTCAAACCGAAATGGTTCGAGTCGGCAAAGATAGAGCTGTTCAGCGCGCCCAACGACCCCAGGCGCATTTACCGCATCATCACCGCGCTAGGCGAGTATTGTTTGTTTTATCCAGAGAAGGCCAGTATGAGCGCCAACAGCGCGGCGGGCTCTGGCCACGCCAGCTTCGGCCAACCGCTGATGGGAGGCTGCCCCCGGCGTTTCTAGCGCTGCGCATCGACGCTGTGGCAGCGCCAGGCGCGTCGTCGTGCCGCGCAGTCATTGATCCAGGACCTGCGCCAGCAGCACTTTCAGTAACGCGCGGGAATTCGTCAGGCCGATACCACCGGCACCGCCGCCCTATCGATACTCCACCACGCCGGCATCAGCGCCTGGATCTCGGGGCGGCCAAAGCGGTCGTCGATCAGGAACACGGTGCCCTGGTCGGACTGGGTGCGGATCACGCGGCCTGCTGCCTGCACCACTTTCTGCATGCCGGGATAGGTGTAGGTGTAGTCGTAGCCGGCGCCGAAGATGGCGTCCATGCGCAGGCGGATCTGCTCGTTGACGGGATTGATTTGCGGCAGGCCGAGCGTGGCGACAAACGCGCCGATCAGGCGCGCGCCGGGCAAATCGACGCCTTCGCCGAACGAGCCGCCCAGTACCGCGAAACCGATACCCCGGCTCTCGAGCGTGAAGCGCGCCAGGAAGTGGGCGCGTTCCGCTTCGTCCATGCGGCGCGACTGGCGCCAGGTGGGCACGTCGGGGTAGCGCTCGGCAAACGCATTGGCCGCCTTTTCCATGTAATCGAAACTGCTGAAGAACGCCAGGTAGTTGCCGGGCTGGCGCAGGTACTGTTCGCCCATCAGCGCGGCAATTGGTTTCAACGATTGCTGGCGGTGCTGGTAACGGGTGGAGATGTGCGACGCCACCTGCACCGACAACTGCTCGGCCACGAATGGCGACTCCACGTCCACCCACGCGGTGGATTCGGGCATGCCCAGCATGTCGCCGAAATAATTCCAGGGACTGAGCGTGGCCGAAAACAGCGCCGTGGTGTGAGTGCTGTCGAAGCGCGGTTTCAAAAACGGCGCCGGCACGATGTTGCGGATGCACAGCAGCGAATCGGCATGGCTGGCGCGCGCGCCCTCGGTTTTTTCGATATCGAACAGCGCATGGTCGCCAAACGATTCGCCAAGGCGCCCGAACAGCAGCGCGCCGAAATAAAACTCCTGCAGTTCTGGATCGTGGTGGGTGGGATGCTCGGCCATGTAGTCGGAGATGGCGGCAGCCGTGGTTTGCAGCGCGATCATGAATTTTTCGGGCAGCGTGGCGTACGATTTATAGTCGACGTCCTGCTCTTTTTCGAGCTGGTTCCACAGCTTGTGCACGCGGTCGAGCGGCTTTTTCAGTTCGGGCGGCGCGGTCTTGCGCAGCAGGCGCAGGCTGGCGTGTTCGAGTTCGGCCGAATACATCTTGCGCGCGCGCGACACCATGTTGTGCGCCTCGTCCACCAGCACGCTGACCTTCCAGTCGTTCAGTACCGTCAGGCTGTGCAGCATGGCGCTCAGGTCGAAATAATAGTTATAGTCGCCGATGACCACGTCGCACCAGCGCGCCAGTTCGGTGCCCAGGTAGTACGGACAGACGTCGTGGGCCAGCGCCACCGCGCGCAAGGTTTCGCGGTCGAGCGATAAAAACGCCACGCCGTCGGCCGGCGGGTTGGTGATATCGAGCGCCGATTGGCGCGCAGCCGGCAGACGGTCATAAAACCCCCTGGCCAGCGGGCACGACTCGCCATGGCAGGCCTTGTCCGGATTGACGCAGGCGGTGGACTTCGATGCCAGCTCCAGCGTGCGCAGCGGCAGCAGCGGGGCGCCGTGGCGGATCACGTCCACCGCGTCGAGCGCCATTTGCCGGCCCGAGGTTTTGGCAGCCAGGAAAAACACTTTATCGACGCCATGTGCGCACGCGCCTTTCAACATCGGGAACAGGCTGCCCACGGTCTTGCCGATGCCGGTGGGCGCCTGCGCCAGCAAGCATACGCGGCGGTTGCTGGCCTTGTACATGGCTTCGGCCAGCTGGCGCTGGCCGGGGCGAAAGTCCGCATGCGGAAAGCGCATCGCTTTCAGCTGTTCGTCGCGGGCGGCGCGGTGCGCCAGTTCCTGCCGCGCCCAGTCGAGGAACAGGCCGCATTGCTGCTGGAAGTATTCCTGCAGGTCCAGCGCGCTGTACTCTTCCTGCAGGCGGGTTTCCTTCTGACTGGCGATGTCGAAATACACGAGGGCCAGCTTGATGGTGTCGAGCCCGCGATTGCTGCAAAACAGGTAGCCATAGATTTTTACCTGCGCCCAGTGCAGCTGGCGCTGGTTGTCTGCCATGCGCGCCAGGTCGCCGCGATAGGTCTTGACCTCTTCGAGGCGGTTGGTGCGCGGGTCGTAGCCGTCGGCGCGGCCGCGCACGTGCAGCGGACCGAAGTCGCCGGACAAGGAGATCTCGGTCTCGTAACCGTCGGCGCGGCGTGCTGCCACCACCGCGTGGCCGGCGATGCCTTCCTGCGCCGTGGGCGACGGCGTGAAGCGCAGATCGAGGTCGCCCGCCTTGGCGGTGAACTCGCACAGCGCGCGCACGGCGATGGTGTAGGTGCCGGCGGTTTCCATGTCAGGCCGCCCACTGCAGGTAGCACACGGCCACCGGCATTTCGTGCGTGGCGCAGTAGTCGATCCAGCGCAGCTGGTTGTCCTGCAGGCGGTCGCCCGGACCTTTGACTTCGATCATCGTGTAGCGCCGCTCGGCGGGCCAGAACTGGATCAGGTCGGGGAAGCCGGTGCGGTTGGACTTGATGTCTTGCAGGATGCGCTCGAAGGCGCGGCGCAGGTGCACGGGCGGAATGCACTCGAGCGCCAGGTCCAGCAAATCGTCGCTGAGCGCCTGCCAGTGCAGGAAGGGGGACTGGATGCCGCGCTTGGCACCGTGGTTGGCGCGGATGGTGGCGCGATAATCGCCGCTGTCGAGCTGGGCGAAGCAGGCGGAAAATTGCGCGGCGCGGCGGCGCTGGAAATCGGCGCTGTGCAGGTCGGCCGGGGCCCGGTGGTACGGGTGGAAAAAGGCGCCCGGCACCGGGCAGAACACGGCTTCCCAGCACAGCAGCCCGAACAGCGAATTGATCAGCGAATTTTCCACGTAGTACACCGGGGCATCGTCGCGTGCCAGGTGGTCGCGCACGACGAATTCCACGTAGTGGTGCTCGGTGGGCAATGGCAGGCTCAGGTCGATGCGCAGCGGTTTGGCGGGCGGCACAGGTGGCGGCTTGGCGTGACCGAGCTTGCGCGCCAGCCGTGGCGCCATGCGCAGCAGTTGCTGGCGTTCGGCCTCGGTTTCCGGTGCTTCCATGGCTTGCTGCAGCAGGTCGAAGGCGGCGCGCGGCTGCTCGTCCTTTTCCAGCACGCGGATGGCGCGGGCGCGTGCGCCCGGGTACGGGCATGCGGCATACACGGCGTGTGCGCCCGGCCAGTCGCGCAGTTTTTCCAGGTGCTGGCCGATGGCAAACGTAAACTTGTGGCGGCGGCTGAGCAGCCATTCGTTGTCCTCGGCGCAGGCGGGCAGGTCGGCCATGATGGTGGCCGGGTCTTCACCGAGCTCGAAGCGTTCGCGGCAGCGGTGCAGGGCCAGGAAATCGTCGATATCGCGCCGCGTGCGAAAGCCGCGTGCCGCTGCTGGAAACTCCACCTTTTCGTACTGGAAGATGCCGAGGTCCGACAGCACGAACTCGGTCCAGTCCTGGTGGAAGTTGCCAAAGAAGATCAGGCGCAGGCGGTCGCACAGGTCTTGCACCAGGTTGCGGTAGGCGTGGTCGCCGGACTCGGGCCACCACTGCGAATACGGCTGCGGCGTACCGAACTGTTCGCGCAGCGCGGCCAGCTGGTCGGCCTTGCGCAGGTGGCGCACGTTGGCGCCGAGCTGAAAAATTTTGCTGATTTCAGGTTTTTGCAGCAGCTCGAACAGCTGGTCGAGGTCGAGGTGAGGATCGGGTTCGATCAGGCCCAGCCCGGCCAGCGGCAGGGCGGCGGCGTGGGTGTCGCCGATTTCGGCATAGCTTAATTTACTGGCCCGAAAGACCGTGCCCTTGCGCATGACCATCCGTACCAGCAGGGCCCGCGAGGCCTGCGGCAGGGTGGGAAAGCGGTGCAGGAAATCGCGCTCGTCGGCCGTGAGCAGGTCGTCGTAACGGTCGGCGATCCACGTCAGTACCCGGTGAAAATTTTCCAGGTAGTAGAACGGGTTATCGAGCGGATTGGAGAAAACTGGGGTCATTGCGGGCACGGCAGGGAGAGGCGATGGCTGTATTTATGTACAGTGTATCGCTTTCCGCTGCCAATGCCCAGTGAAATGTCTGTTAGCCGTTGCTGGCGTTGGCTGCAGCGCCGGCTGCCTTGGCCGCTTCGGCCGCCTTTTGCTCGACCAGCGCATTGGCTTTGGCGATTTGCTCTTCGACCGACTGCACCGCCTGCTTGGTGGCCTTGGTCACCTGCTCGTAGCCGGTGAAGGCGTTGTCGATCGCGGCCTTGACGATTTGCACCGCGTTTTCCGAGCCGGGGCGCACGTTCTTGGTGACGTCGTAGATCAGCGCGGAAAGGTTGGTCTTGGCTTCGGCCATGTGGGCATCGGCGGCGCGCGTGAATTCTTCGCGGATGTCGGCAATGATGGCGCCCAGTTGCTGGTTGTATGCGGTGGCGCCGGCCACGCCCGGCTGCACCTTGGCGGCCGCCAGGCTCATCGCGGCCTTGGGATCGGCGGCCTGGCTGATTTCCTTGCCGGTGGCCAGGCCGTCGGCCATATTCGATTTGGCGGTGGCCATATTGAGGGCGACGACTTGCTCCACGCCTTGCACCGCGCGGGCGGTCAGGGTATTGAAGGTTTCCAGTTGAAATTCAAACAGGGCTTTGGTGGCGTTGGCAAACTGCTCGGGATTGGTGAACATACGGTCTCCTCATGTGAATGATGGGCTGATGCTCCGGGGTGGTCCCCATGTTGTTATTGGCTTTTTAGTAAATAATAACCAGTTTTTCGCAACGGCTGTCCCTGAACGGACCACGGAACTTTTTCCAGCCCGGCCCCAGTTGCGTGGGCGAGCAGGTCAGCACCTTGGCATCGACGATGCTTTGCCATTGCCAGTACTGCGCCGGCCCGGCCTGAAGTTGCCCACAGGTCATAGCCAGCGACAATAATGTTATGACTCCGAGAAAGTATTTAGTCATGGCGCAAGAGTACAGCAAATCGCCGCGCCCTCAAAGTGGTGCGGTTTTTGGCAGGCGCAGGGTGAACCGGGTGCCCAGCCCCACCTTGCTGGCCACGTCGATGTGACCACCCAGCACGCCAGTGACGATGTTGTGCGTGACGTACAGGCCCAGCCCCGAACCGCCAGCGCCCATGCGGGTGGTGAAGAACGGATCGTAAATGCGCGGCAGGTTGCCGCCGGGGATGCCGATGCCGTCGTCGATGACGTCGATGGCGATCTCGCCACCGCTGTCGCCACCGCCGCTGCTGTCGTAGGCTGCCACCCGCAAGGTGCCGGCCTTGCCAAGCTTGCCGCTGCCGAAGCCGTGTACCACGGCGTTGTCGATCAGCTGTCGCAGCGCCTGCAGCAGCGGGGTGGCGTAGCTGTCGAGCTTGAGCGACTGGTCGATTTCCTGTTCGAGCGTGACGCCCTGCCGGCGCAGGTCGGCTTCCATGGCATGCAGTAAATGCCCCACCTGTTCGCCCAGCAGAAAACGGCTGCGCTGGGAGTTGGCGCCATCGACCGCGATATGGCGGAAGCTGGCCACCAGCGCTGCCGCCCGGTTCAGGTTGCGCAGCACCACCTGGTCGGCGCTGGCGGCCTGGTCGAGATAGGTTTCCAGCACCGAGCGGCGCAGGCCGCCTTCGAGCTCGCGCCGCAGTTCGGCCGTGCGTTCGCTCATGGTGCTGGCCATGACCAGGCTGTTGCCGATTGGCGTGTTCAGTTCGTGCGCCACGCCCGCCACCAGCGCGCCCAGCGCGGCCAGCTTGTCGCGGCGCACCAGCTCCTCCTGGGTCAGGCTGAGGTTTTCCAGCGCGGCCGTCAGTTCTTCGTTGACCTGCTCGGCCTGCTCCTTCGATTGCAGCAGTTCCAGCGTGCGCGCCGCCACCAGCTCTTCCAGGTGCTCGCGGTGGCGCAGCAATTCTTCCTCGCGCCGGGCGCGGGTGATGGCAATCCCGGCCAGGTGCGAGGCGGTGCCGATAAGGTCCAGTTCGTCGTCGGCCGGTGTGCGCGCGGTGCGGTAGTACATGGCAAACGAACCGATCACCGTGCTGCTGTCCTGCATGATGGGAATCGACCAGCAGGCGCGCAGGCCGAAGCGCGCGGCCACCTCGCGGTAGGGCGTCCATAGCGGGTCATGGTCGATGTCGGCCACGATCACGGTGGCGCGGCGGTACATGGCTGTACCGCACGAGCCTGCCGAAGGGCCGATGGGCAGTCCGACCAGCGCATCGAGATACGCGCGCGGCATGCGTGGGCCGGTTGCGGCTGCCACTGTGCGTCCGTCCGGACCCAGCAGCATCACCGTGCAAATGACATCCGGCGATTGCGACTCGATCAGCAGCATCAGCCGCTCCATGATCTCGCCCTGCGGCGCCGAACGGGCGATCATTTCCAGCAGCTTGTTCTTGCCGTCGCGCAGCGCTGCCGCCCGGTTGCGGGCCGTGACATCGACCACCCGCACATGCATCAGCCGGTGCTCGCCGGAATTGAGCGGCACCATGCGCAGTTCGCAGTCGATCAGGCGGCCGGTGCTGTGCCGCATGGTCAGCGCCACCATTTGCGTGGCGCCGCCCATCACCGCTGCCACCTGCTCGGCAAACACCGCGTTCGAGGTGCGGCCATCGGGCTGCAACGGCGGGCACAGCGAGGGCAGGTCGGTTTGCACCAGCTCCGCCTCGGTCAGGCCGAAATGCTGGCGCGCGCGACGATTGACGTCGAGCAGCAGGTTGGTGCCGCGCTGCATCAGCAGGATGGTGTCGGGCGAGCCGGCCAGCATGGTGTGATAGTTGACTTCCAGCGTGGCCATGGTGGGCAGCGCGCGCGTGGCTGGCGCAGGTAATATCGCGTGCAGGCGTACCAGGATTTTTTCGGCCAGGTCGTCCGCCTCCATCGAGAGCGGCAGGTAGTCGGTGGCGCCGATGTGGAGCGCGCGCGCGTGTTCCTCGGGATGGGGCGCGGTGGAGAGCAGGTAGAGCGGCACCTGGGGGCCGCACAACTGGCGCACCAGTTGACAGAGCTCCAGGCTGGCGCTGCCGGCCAGCGCCACATCGACGACGGCCAGCGCCACGTCGCCGCTGCGCGCCACCTCCAGCGCCTCGTTGCCGCGGCTGACGACGCGCACATGGTAGCCGTGGCGCGCCAGTGTCTGCTCCAGGCCGGCGTGGTCGTACGCCGAACTGGTGGCAACCAGTATCGTGTGCGGCGTAGCGGAGGAGGGCGTCAGCGTCATGGCATGGTTAGTGTATTACAAGATCGGCGGCGAAGATCGAATTCATGCCGCCTCGATGGCGGCGGCTTTCTGGGCTTGCTCGATCAGCGGGAAATTGTTCTCGATCCAGTCCACCAGTACTTCCAGTCGCGTGGCCGCCTCGCGGCCCAGCGTGGTCAGGCTGTATTCCACGTGCGGTGGCACGACTTGCTGCGCCACGCGCAGCACCAGGCCATCATAGGCGAGGGCGTCGAGCGTTTGCGCCAGCATTTTCTCGCTCACACCGCCGATCGCGCGTCGCAACTCGCTGAAACGGTGGGTGCGGTCGAGCAGCACGATCAGCACCAGCACGCCCCAGCGGCTGGTAATGTGGCCGAGCACGGCGCGCGACGGGCATTCGGCCGCCAGCACGCGCGGCTGCAACTGGTTGTCGCGCAAAGCCGCACGCAGCGATTTTTGTTCGTTCATCATCTATCCAAAGTCGGAGGTGTACTTACCAAATTGTATGTACTTACAAAAAGTAAGTACAGCGATTACCATGGACGCTGTCAGTTCACCTTAAGACAAACCTAACCGTGCCACTTTACGCTGGTGCTTATCGAATTTAAAAAAGGAAACAACATGATCGTCATTACCGGTGCTACCGGCCAACTGGGCCGCCTCGTCATTTCCCACCTGCTGAAAACCACGCCTTCCGGGCAAATCGTTGCCGCCGTGCGCGATCCGGCCAAGGCTGCCGATTTGCAGGCGCTGGGCGTGCACGTGCGCCAGGCCGATTACAACGATCCGGCCTCGCTCGACACGGCCTTTGCCGGCGCCAGCAAGGTCTTGCTGATTTCTTCCAACGATATCGGTAACCGCACCGCCCAGCACCAGAACGTAATCGATGCGGCCGTGCGCGCCAGCGCTGCACTGCTGGCTTACACCAGCGTGCTGCACGCCGACACCAGTCTGCTCGGACTGGCCAGCGAACACCGCGAAACCGAAGACGCGATCCGCGCCTCGGGCCTGACCTACACCTTGCTGCGCAATGGCTGGTACCTGGAAAACTACACGGCCGGCCTGAAGGGCGCCCTCGAACATGGCGCGCTGAGCGGCGCCGCCTCGGACGGCGAGATTGCCGCCGCCGCGCGCGACGATTATGCGCAAGCCGCTGCCGTGGTGCTGGCCAGCGGCCAGCCGGTAGCGCAGGTGTATGAACTGGCGGGCGATACGTCCTTCACGCTGAGCGACCTGGCGGCGGAGACGGGCAAGCAGGCTGGCCGCGAGTTGCCGTACCACAACCTGGGCCAGCACGAGTACCGCGAACTGCTGGTGACGGTGGGCCTGCCGCCGGCAGTAGCCGACCTGCTGGCCAATTCCGACTTCGCCGCTTCCAAGGGCGCGTTGTTCGACGACAGCGGCACGCTGGGCAAGCTGATCGGCCGTCCGACCCAGCCGCTGGCCGATGCCGTGAAAGCCGCTTTGGCCTGAGCATGAAAAAAGCCGCAGACCTCGAAAGAGGGCTGCGGCTTTTTGCGGAATTCTGTGGTGCCCACGGAGGGACTCGAACCCCCACACCTTGCGGCACATGGACCTGAACCATGCGCGTCTACCAATTCCGCCACGTGGGCACTGTTGCTGCTTNGTGGTGCCCACGGAGGGACTCGAACCCCCACACCTTGCGGCACATGGACCTGAACCATGCGCGTCTACCAATTCCGCCACGTGGGCACTGTTGCTGCTTTGCTGCTCTCTGCTACGTGTTCTGCAACAGAGGCCCGAATCTTAAAGTAGCACTGGCACTGCGTCAAGGGCATGAGCATGCTTTTGTGAAATTAATTTATGGTGCGGTCGGGAATGAAAAAAGCCGCAGACTCGATGAAAAGTCTGCGGCTTTTTCGCGGAATTCTGTGGTGCCCACGGAGGGACTCGAACCCCCACACCTTGCGGCACATGGACCTGAACCATGCGCGTCTACCAATTCCGCCACGTGGGCACTNGTGGTGCCCACGGAGGGACTCGAACCCCCACACCTTGCGGCACATGGACCTGAACCATGCGCGTCTACCAATTCCGCCACGTGGGCACTGTTGCTGCTAATTTACTGCTTGTTCTGCTGCGTGTTCTGCATCAGAGGCCAGAACTATACGGGACACTGCGCAAGTCGTCAAGCATTCGCTCGAAATTATTTGCGTTCAACGCGTACGGGCATGAAAAAAGCCGCAGACTCGGTGAAAAGTCTGCGGCTTCTTTGCGGAATTCTGTGGTGCCCACGGAGGGACTCGAACCCCCACACCTTGCGGCACATGGACCTGAACCATGCGCGTCTACCAATTCCGCCACGTGGGNGGAATTCTGTGGTGCCCACGGAGGGACTCGAACCCCCACACCTTGCGGCACATGGACCTGAACCATGCGCGTCTACCAATTCCGCCACGTGGGCACTGATGCTGCATATGCTAAAAAGGGTAGGTTTCGTGCCAGATGAACTTGCGTTCCATACTGCACATCAACCCGGTCTAGCATTCCTGCTTTGCTTTCGTTTTTCAACGTTGTCGCTGCAAGAGACCAAGATTATAGAGCAATCTTGCGCGATGTCAAACGTCATTTTCAGAAAATGTTTGAAAAATTGCCCATAGTGCGTACGAATTAGGCTATCGCCGCGTTTCCAAGTACACTACGGCTGTCGTCTGGCATATATATGCACAATATCAGTATCCCCGACGATTTTTGCCAGGCCGGATTTACCCAATACTGTCAATAACAACACCATAGAAATAACTTTTGAGCCAAATTACACACACCATTCCAAGCCGTGAGGAAATTCTCGGCATCTTCCGCAGCGCCCAACGGTCGCTTGACCTGCTCGCGGTAGCGAAGTCGCTCGACGTAGCGACCGACGCCCAGGCCGTGCTGTCGCGCCGCCTGAACGCCATGCAGCGCGACGGCCAGATCGTCGTCGATGACGCCGGCAATTTCACCCTTGCTGAAGACACCGGTTTCATCGCCGGCAAGGTCAGCAGCCACCGCGACGGTTTCGGCTTCGTGATCCCGGATGAGCCGGGCGAAGACCTGTTCCTGCCAGAGAAAGAAATGCAGAAAGTGCTGCACGGCGACCGCGTGATGGCCAAGGTGGTCGGTGTCGATCGCCGCGGCCGCAAGGAAGGCACGATTGTCGAAGTCGTCAGCCGCGCCAATACCCACATCATCGGCCGCCTGCTCAACGAAAACGGCACCTGGGTGGTGGCGCCCGAAGACCAGCGCATCGGCCAGGACGTCCTGGTGGAAGGTTCGGTCGGCAAGGCCAAGGCCGGGCAGGTCGTCAGCGTGGAGCTGACCGAGCAACCGATGCGTTTCAAGCAGCCAGTGGGCAAAATCGTTGAAATTCTCGGCTCGCTTGATGACCCGGGCATGGAGATCGAAATCGCCGTGCGCAAGTTCAACGTGCCGCACGTGTTTTCGCCAGCAGCCCTCAAGCAGGCCAACAAGTTGCCCGACCACGTGCGCGAAGCCGACCTGGGCGAGCGCGTCGATTTGCGCGACGTGCCGCTGGTCACCATCGACGGCGAAGATGCGCGCGACTTCGACGATGCGGTCTATTGCGAACCGGTCAAGATCGGCCGCGCCAACGGCTACCGCCTGATCGTCGCGATTGCCGATGTGAGCCACTACGTCAAACCGAACGATGCGCTCGATACCGACGCATTGGAGCGCAGCACGTCGGTGTACTTCCCGCGCCGCGTGATCCCGATGCTGCCGGAAAAATTGTCGAACGGCCTGTGCTCGCTGAACCCGGCGGTCGATCGCCTGACGCTGGTCTGCGACGCCGTGATCACCGCCAAGGGCGAAATCAAGGCGTACCAGTTTTATCCTGCCGTGATCCACTCGGCCGCGCGCCTGACCTATACCGAAGTGGCGGACATCCTCGGCGACAGGAAGGGACCGGCTGCCAAGCGCCGCCCGGGCCTGGTGCCGCACCTGGACAACCTGTACGACGTGTTCCAGGCCTTGTTGAAAGCGCGCAGCGAACGCGGCGCGATCGACTTCGAGACCACCGAAACCTATATCGTCAGCAATCCATCAACCGGCAAGATCGAAAAGATCATCCCGCGCACCCGTAACGATGCGCACCGTCTGATCGAGGAATGCATGTTGACCGCCAACGTCTGCGCGGCTGATCTGCTGATCCGTAACAAGCATCCGGGCACCTACCGTATCCACGCCAGCCCCACCGCTGAAAAACTCAAGCAGGTGCGCACGTTCCTCAAGCAGGTGAACCTGACCCTGGAGGGCGGCGACAAGCCGGCCGCCGGCGACTACGCGTCGCTGATGCGCCAGATCAAGGAACGCCCGGACGCGTCGCTGCTGCAAACCATGCTGCTGCGCTCGATGCAGCAAGCCGTGTACAGCCCGGATAATATCGGCCACTTCGGCCTGGCGTACGAAGCATATGCCCACTTCACCAGCCCGATCCGCCGCTATCCCGACCTGCTGACGCACCGCGCCATCAAGGCGATTTTGGCCGGCAAAAAATACGAGCCGAAGATTCCCGAGTCGAGCGTATTGAACACCAATGTGTCGAACGCCACGCGCAAGCAGCAGGCCAAGGACAAGGCCGAAGGCAAAGAGAAAAAAGCTGCCGACCTGACGATCTGGGATGCGCTGGGCGTGCACTGCTCGGCCAACGAACGCCGCGCCGACGAAGCGTCGCGCGACGTCGAAGCCTGGCTCAAGTGCTACTTCATGCAGGATAAGCTGGGCGAGGAATTCACCGGCATCATCACCGGCGTGGCCACGTTCGGCATTTTCGTCCAGCTCGACCAGCTGTTTGTCGAAGGCATGGTCCACGTGACCGACCTCGGCTCCGACTACTTCCAGTACGACGACGCCCGCCACGAACTGAAAGGCGAACGCACCGGCAAGCGCTTCCAGCTGACCGACCGCGTGACCGTGCAAGTGGTGCGGGTGGACCTGGAAATGCGCAAGATCGACCTGCGCTTGTCCGGTCCCGACGCGCCGCCGCCAAAGCCGGAAGGCAGTGGCAACACTGGCGGCAAGGATCGCAAGACCAACATCAAGCCCGGTCCGACCACGTCGCAGCGCCACGAGGTGAAAACCACGGCAGCGGACCATCATGGTGGCAACAACGGCGGCAGCAAACCCAAGTCCCGCTCGCGTGGCGGTCGCAGCAAGAACAATGCCGCGGCGTCTGCCCCGGCAGCACCCCAGGCAGCAAAACCTGCCGCAAAAAGTAAGAAGAAGCGATAAGTAAATGAAGAACAAAATGATTTTTGGTTTCCACGCGGTGACCTCGCGCTTGCGTCACGAGGCGTCGTCGGTGGAAGAGATTTTCATCGACGCCACGCGCGACGACCGCCGCATGAAAGACCTGGTGGCCAACGCCAAGGCTGCCGGTGTGCGCATCATGCCGGTCGATTCGGCCCGCCTGGACAAGATCGTCGGCACCCGCCGCCACCAGGGCGTGATCGCCTTTGCGTCGCAGCTGGCGCTGGCGCGCAACCTCGATGAGCTGCTCGACGCCATCGACGGTCCGCCGCTGCTGCTGGTGCTCGACGGCATTACCGATCCGCACAACCTGGGCGCCTGCCTGCGGGTGGCCGACGGTGTCGGCGCACACGCGGTGATCGTACCGAAAGACCGCGCCGTGGGCCTGAACGCCACTGCCGCCAAGGTGGCCAGCGGCGCCGCCGAAACCGTGCCTTACATCACGGTGACCAATCTGGCGCGTACCCTGCGCGAGCTGAAAGAGCGCGACATCTGGCTGATCGGCACGTCCGACGACGGCGAGAAGGGCCTGTACGAAGCCGACTTCACCGGCCCGACCGCGCTGGTCATGGGTTCGGAAGGCGAGGGCATGCGCCGCCTCACGCGCGAGACCTGCGACGTGCTGGTGAGCATTCCAATGTTCGGCTCGGTTGAGAGTCTGAACGTGTCGGTGGCGTCGGGCGTCTGCCTGTACGAAGCGCGCCGCCAGCGCATCGCCAAAGAAGCTTAATTATCACGGGGCCTCCTGCCGGGAGGCCCTTGCAACACACTCCGGCACGCCCCCTCCAGATACGCTACCATACGCGTTTCCGTTGTCACTCGAACACCCATGTTCCACCATCTGCGCCAAGACATCAACAGCATCATCGAACGCGACCCCGCTGCCCGCAACGCCTGGGAAGTGCTCACCTGTTATCCCGGTTTGCAGGCAATCGTCATGCACCGCTGGGCGTCTTGGTGCTGGTGGCACGGCGCCAAGTGGCTGGGTCGCTTCATCTCGTATGGCGCGCGCATCGTCACCGGCATCGAAATCCATCCCGGCGCCACCATCGGCCGCCGCGTGTTCATCGACCACGGCTTCGGCGTGGTGATCGGCGAGACTGCCGAGATCGGCGACGACTGCACCATCTACCAGGGCGTCACCCTCGGCGGCACGTCGCTGCACACGGGCGCCAAGCGACATCCGACGTTGGGACGGGGCGTGATCATCGGCGCCGGCGCCCAGGTGCTCGGCGGTTTTACCGTGGGCGACTATGCCAAGGTGGGCTCGAACGCGGTGCTGCTCAAACCGGTACCTGCGGGCGCCACTGCCGTCGGCAATCCGGCCCACGTCGTCCAGAAGGATTTGCTCGGTGCTGCCGCCAATCCGTTTGCCGCGTACGGCGTCACGCCAAACGGCGACGATCCGCTGTCGAAAGCCTTGCGCGGCCTGATCGAAAACGCCGTCAAACAGGAAGCGCGCATCGAGCGGCTGATGGCCACCATGCGCGCTGCCGGGCTCGAGTGCCAGGGCGTGCCTGAATGTGATAAATTAAATTCCGATCAATTGAACAAGCTCGTCGAATAACGCGATTAACCACAAGAAGGAACGCTGCACATGGAAACAACGCCCGAAGGCACTGACATTCTGGATCCGTTCGAGTTGCGCGTGCTGGCCGTGCTGGCCGAGAAGGAAGCGCTCACGCCCGACAACTATCCGCTGTCACTGAACGCGCTGGTCAATGGCTGCAACCAGCTGTCGAGCCGCGACCCGGTGATGTCGATTTCGGAAGACACGGTGGCCGAGGTGTTGCAGCGGCTGATGCAGGCCAAGTACGTCAACGGCATCACCCAGGCCGGCGCGCGCGTGACCAAGTACGAGCACCGCCTGCGCATCAAGTTCACGCTGGAGCAGGACAAGCTGGCCGTGCTGACCATGCTGATGCTGCGCGGCCTGCAGACGGCCGGCGAAATCCGCACCCGCAGCGGCCGCCTGCACGACTTCAAGTCGGTGGCCGAGGTGGAGCATGCGCTGCAGTTTTTGATCGATAAATATCCGCCGCTGGTGTCGAAACTGCCGCTGGCGCCCGGCACCAAGGAGCCGCGCTACGGCCACCTGCTGGCCGGTGAAGAAGCGCTGGCACGCGAGGAAACCGCCACCAGCCTGGGCGGCTCGGTCGGCGGTGCGGGGCAGGGGACAAAAATCGGCGCGCTGGAGCAGGAAGTGCAGCAGCTGCGCCGCCAGGTCGAGGACTTGACGGCGCAGTTCGCCGCCTTCCGCCAGCAGTTTGAATAATCAGAAACGCTGCAAGCGCCTGATCTAGCCTTCAGAGCAAGGCGCAGCGACGAAGACAGTACGAACGTACGGCTAGGAGTTGCAACGCCGCGCTGGAGGCTGGATCAGGCGCTTAGCCCTCTTCGCGGCGGCGGCGCACGCGTATTGCCACCGCAATCATCGCCACACCCGCGACCACGCCGACCCACAACCCCACGTTAGCCAGCGTGGACCACGAATACAGGAAGGCGTCGGTCGGCGTGGGCAGGCCGTGTTCTTCCGACAGCGCCAGCCGGCTGCGGTCGAACCACATCCACGATCCCGGCACCACGCCCAGCAACAGGCGGTTGGTAACGTTGCTGATGAACCAGCCGACGTTGAGATCGAAGCCCAGCACCTTCTGCATCCACACCAGCAGCAGCCCCACGCCTACCGGCAGGCCCACGGCCCACACGAACACTTTCGAGCGCACCATGCTCGAGATCATCAGCAGCCAGCCCACCGTGGGCAGCGCCCACAGCATGTAGACGGGCAGCAGACCGAGCACGCGCAGCGGCGTCAGGTACAGCTCGGGCGAGGCCAGCAGGTCGCCGAACAGCACCGTGCCGTGCAGCGACAGCTTGGCCGCCACCGCCAGCAGCAGTACCAGCGACAGCGCAACTGCGATACCGACCACGATCAGCGGCGCGACCACCAGCGCCGTGACAACCTTGGACAGCACCGTGGTCTGGTCCGATACCGGCAACGATTTCCAGAACAGGATGCTGCGGTCGCGGCGCTCGTCGTTGAGCGCACCGAGGCAGTAGAAAAACACCAGGAAGCCGAGCACCAGGTACACCGGCACGGCAGAGACGATATAGCCTTGGGCCAGCGTGCTCACCAGGGTAGCGCGCGCCTGGCCCTGGATGCTGACCGTGAAGCTTTGCGCGGTGATGGCGTCGCCGGACAACTGGATGTCCTTGCCGATGAATACCGCCAGCAGCGCCAGCGCCGCGATCAGTCCCGCAATCACCAGCGGCGTCCACACCAGCATGCCCTTGTGCTCCCACAATTCGCGCTTGATCAGCCATTTCATGGTCTTCATTGTGGTTGTCCTTTCATGGTGGCGACAAACAGGTCGGCCACGCTGGGCGTGCGCACTTCGCCGAAGGTGGCCAGTTGGGTACGGTCGGCGCGGTCGAACAGCATCACCGATTTGCCAAACACCGTGCGCTGCGAGATCGGGCCCAGGGCGCTGGCCACGGCCACGAACTGCGGCTCGACCATCACCTCGGCATAGCGTTCGCCCACTTCATCCATGCTGGCGGCCAGCACGATACGGCCGTTCTCGATGAACATCAAGTCCGACAGGATGTGCTCGACTTCCTCGATCTGGTGGGTGGTGATGACGATGGTCTTCTGTTCGTCGAAATAGTCTTCCAGCAGGTTCTGGTAGAACTGCTTGCGGTACAGGATGTCCAGACCCAGCGTGGGTTCGTCGAGCACCAGCAATTTGGCGTCGATCGCCATCACCAGCGCCAGGTGCAGCTGCACCACCATGCCCTTGGACATGGCATTGACCTTCATGTTCGGCGTGAGCTTGGTGTTGGCAATGTACTGCTCGGCGCGGGCGCGGTCGAAGCGCGGGTGCACGCCGGCCACGAAGTCGATCGCGTCTTTGACCTTGAGCCACTTCGGCAGGATGGCGACGTCGGCGATGAAGCACACGTCGTTCATCAGCAGTTCGCGCTCGGTGCGCGGGTCGCGGCCCAGTACCGACAAGCCGCCCTCGAACGGCGTCAGGCCCAGGATGGCCTTGAGCGTGGTGGTCTTGCCCGAGCCATTCGGTCCGACCAGGCCGACGATGCGGCCGGCGCCAATGGTAAAGCTGACGTTGTCGAGCGCGGTATGTTTGCCGTAGCACTTGCTGATGCCGGTGGCGGTGATCACGGCATCCGGATTCAGTGCGGCGTTCATGGCTGCGCTCCCGATGGTGCCGGCGCGGCGGCGCCGAGCAGGGCAGCAGTGTCGAGGCCGAGGCGGCGGATGCGTTCGAGCATGGCCGGCCATTCTTCGCGCATGAAGCGCTCGCGTTCGCTCGCCAGCAGTTTGTCGTGTGCACCTTCGGTTACATACATGCCTAGCCCCCTGCGTTTTTCCACCAGCGCCTCGTCCACCAGTTCCTGGTAGGCGCGCGACACCGTGATTGGGTTGAGTTGATAATCGGCCGCCACCTGGCGCACCGACGGCAGGGCATCGCCTGCCTTGAGCAAGCCGTCGAGCATCATGCCGACCACCTTGTCCTTCAACTGCCGATAAATCGGCGCGTTGTCATTCCAGTCTGTCGCTGACATACATGGAGTCCTTTTGATATGGTGTTGTAGTGAACTATAACACCAAAAATCAAAAAGACAATCATTTTGCACAGGGGGATGGTCTCGGCCGGCTAGCGCCGGCCTGCGCGCTTACACCGTCTCGCTGCGGTCGCGGCCGGCGGCCTTGGCGCGGTAGAGGGCGGCGTCAGCGCGCGCCATCAGCGCTTCCAGGCTCTCGTCTGGCGACTGCTGGCTGGCGATGCCGATGCTGACCGTGTAGTCCGGCACGTTGCCGCCGCGCGCTGCGAACAGCAACCCATGGATGCGTTGCGCCATCGCTTTGGCCTGCTCGGCCGTGGTGCCCGATAGCAGCACGATGAATTCCTCGCCGCCGAAGCGCGCAACGAGGTCGATCTCGCGCAGGGCCGAGACGGTAGTGCGTGCCGCATGCACCAGCACTTGGTCGCCGACTGCGTGGCCGTGCTGGTCGTTGATGGCCTTGAAGTAGTCGAGGTCGATGCTGAGCAGGGTGATCGGCTGGCCATGGCGTTTCATCCGCGCTACCTCGCGGCGGTAGGCGTCGGCGAAACCGCGCCGGTTCAGCACCCCGGTCAGCGGGTCCGAGTTGGAGCGATGCTCCATCACAACCTGCAGGCGCCGCGTGGCGACGGTCATGAAGCCGACCGCCAACATCAGCGTCATGAAGTTGGCGGTCAACAGGAAAATGCCCTGTACCGCGCCGTTGCTGGCGTTGCTGGTGCCGACCGCGCCGCTGAGCGCCGCGAGCAACCGCACCAGCAGCACCAGCGACTGCACCAGCAACAGCGCGCCGAAGAACCAGCTGGAGAAGTGGCGTTCGCCATGGCGCACCAGCAGCACCAGTTGCGCCACGTAGAACGACAGCGTCAACGATGAAAACACTGCCACCCGCAACGCGTAGTCCTGGGTGATCACATACCAGCCGATCAGACAGACCATGCCGGCTACCCACGCCAGCGCCAGCCACCACCAGCTTGGCTTGCGGCCGTAGAAGATCTGGGTGCCGATCAGCATTAGCCCGGCGGCGCCCAGCATCGTGCTATTGGCCACGAACAGCAACACCGCCTCCGGCATCAGTGGCCCTGCGCAGAATAGCAAGCCGCTCGCCGTCAGCGATAACATGCCAAGCGACTGATGGCCCAACCCTCGCACGTCGGCAGGGAAGCTGCGGTAGGCGGAAAACAACACGATGGTCATCGCCGCCGCCATGAGAGTCGAAGTCAGAACGATGGTCGTAGGATCTAGCTGTATCACAGTGGCGAGGGGGGAATTTCGTGATCTGCAAGGATACCAGCAACTCCTGGCATGCCGTGAGGCTAATCGGCTTTGGCCAACGTCCATTACCCTGAATTGTCGGATTGATGAGCCACGCTAATAAGCCCATGCGCTTTTTGCCTCTATGCGCTCGATAGCGGAGCAGCTACATTGGGTTTTCTGCACGTTGACACTATTCGATCAAGGAACTCACACATGGTTATACGTATCTGGCGCATTCTGCCGCTGGCGGTGACGCTGCTGGCCGGCCTGGCCCAGGCTCAACCGCAGCAACCGGCTGCTACCGCACCGGCCCAGCGCATCATCAAGTCCGGCACGGTGGCCTCGGTGGCCGGCCCGGCCGAGAATTTCACGGGCCGGGTGCGGGTGGATCCGCTCACCGCCACCAACGAGTCGATCAACACCTCTACCGCTTACGTCACCTTCGAGCCCGGTGCGCGGTCGGCCTGGCATACGCATCCGGCCGGCCAGTACCTGGTGGTCACGGCTGGCGCCGGCCTGACCCAGGAATGGGGCAAGCCGGTGCAGGAACTGCGGGCCGGTGACGTGGTGTGGTGCCCGCCGGGCGTCAAGCACTGGCATGGCGCTGGTCCCACCACCGCGCTCACCCATATTGCCGTCACCGGCAGCCAGGCTGGCAAGAGCGTCCAATGGCAAGAAAAGGTCACCGATGAACAATATCAGTCCCGTTAATTTTTGCGCTGCTGTGTTGCCGGTAATGTTGGCGCTCATGGCATTCACCACTTCCGCCAGCGCAGCCCCACCGGAGCAAGCTTCCATGACTACTGAAACCGTCACTTCCCGCCTTTCCCCCAAACAGCAGGCCATCGGTCCGATTGCCGCCTTTGCCGCCACCGGCGACCTGCCACGCCTGGGCGCTGCGCTCGACAGCGGCCTCGATGCCGGCCTGTCGGTGGGCGACTGCAAGGAAATCCTGGTGCAGATGTATGCCTATGCCGGCTTCCCGCGCGCCCTCAATGCGCTCGGAGTGTTGATGAAAACCGTGGAAGCGCGCAAGCAGCGCGGCATCAACGACCCGGAAGGCGCCGGCCCCGGACCGATACCGGAGGGTGCAGAATTGCTGGCCGTGGGCACCGCCAACCAGACCAGGCTGACCGGCGCCCCGGTCAAGGGCCCCGTGTTCGAATTCGCCCCGGCCATCGACCAGTACCTGAAAACCCATCTGTTCGGCGATATTTTTGCGCGCACCAATCTCGACTGGCAAAGCCGCGAGCTGGCCACCGTTGCTGCGCTGGCCGCCATGACTGGCGTGGAACCGCAACTGCTGTCGCATACGCAGATCAGTCTCCATCAGGGACTCACGCACCAGCAACTGCGCCAGTTTGCCGAGGTGCTGGCCAAACGCGTGGGACCGGAAGCCGCTGCCCGTGCGCGTACGGCGCTGGACCAGCAGCCAGCCAAATAATGCCGTCAGATGTACTACCTCAGGGAGTCCCACATGAATGACCTTACCGATTTCAAACTCAGCCGGCGCGACGTACTGAAAGCGGGAGCTGCATCGGCGACTGCCGCCGTCGTGCCATCGCTGGCCGGCGCCCAGCCGTCGGTACAGCATGAGAGCGTTCGCCTACCAGCGCGCCGCTACCCCGGCCGCCGCCGCCGAGGCGTTTGTCCGCACGCCCGGCGCCCGCTTTATCGCTGGCGGCACCAATCTGCTGGACCTGATGAAGCTCGAGATCGAGACGCCTTCGCACCTGATCGACGTCAACGGCCTGGGATTCGACAAAATCGAAGCCACGCCGGACGGCGGCCTGCGCATCGGCGCGCTGGTAAGCAATACCGACCTGGCGGCCGATCCGCGCGTGCGCCAGGATTACGGCGTGCTGTCGCGTGCACTGCTGGCCGGCGCGTCGGGGCAGTTGCGCAACAAGGCCACCACGGCCGGCAACCTGCTGCAGCGCACGCGCTGCCCGTATTTCTATGACACGAACCAGCCGTGCAACAAGCGCGTGCCGGGCAGCGGCTGTTCGGCCATCGGCGGCGTCAATCGCCAGCACGCGGTGATCGGCTCGAGCAGCGCCTGCATCGCCACCCATCCAAGCGATATGGCCGTGGCCATGCGCGTGCTGGACGCCACCGTGGAAACGGTGCGCGCCGATGGCACTGCGCGGGTAATTCCGATTGCCGACTTCCACCGCCTGCCGGGCGACACTCCGCACCTCGATACGGTGCTCGAACCGGGCGAGCCCATCGGCCATGAAAGCTGGTCCGGCAACCTCGATGGCGGCAAACCCGAGAACGCGGTGCAGCAGACCGACCTGCTGTACGCAGGCGCCAACCGCCTGACCGGCGTGCGCCTGGCGCTGCTCGATCTGCCCGAAGGGAATGCGATGCGCGCGCCGGGCGAGGCGCCGGGACTGATGGCGCTGGAAATGGCGATGGACGAGATGGCGGAAAAGCTCAAGCTCGACCCGGTGCAGTTCCGCATCATCAACGACATCAAGGTCGATCCCGCCAAGCGCGAGCGGCGCTTTTCGCAGCGCCAGCTGGTGCAGTGCCTGCGCACTGGCGCCGAGCGCTTCGGCTGGAGTGCGCGCAAGGCCAGGCCGGGCCAGGTGCGCGACGGCCGCTGGCTGGTCGGCATGGGCGTGGCGGTGGCCTTCCGTAACAACATGGTGATGAAGTCGGGCGCGCGCGTCAAACTTGATCGCCAGGGCAAGGTGACGGTGGACACCGACATGACCGACATTGGCACCGGCAGCTACACCATCATTGCCCAGACGGCAGCGGAGATGATGGGCCTGGACGTAAAAGACGTGATCGTGCGCCTGGGCGACTCGGACTATCCGGTGTCGGCCGGTTCCGGCGGCCAGTGGGGCGCCAACAGTTCCACGGCCGGCGTATACGCCGCGTGCGTAAAGCTGCGCGAGGCAGTGAGCCGCCAGTTGGGGCTCGATCCCGAGACCACCGAGTTCAGCGGCGGCCAGGTCAGCGCCGGCGGCAAATCGCTGCCGCTGCGCCAGGCGGCCGAAGCGGGCGAACTCGTGGCCGAAGACATGATGGAATACGGCGACCTGGCCAAAAAATTCCAGCAATCGACGTTCGGCGCGCACTTCGTGGAAGTGGGCGTGGATGTTGACACGGGCGAGACGCGCATCCGCCGCATGCTGGCCGTGTGCGCGGCAGGCCGCATCCTCAACCCCAAGTCGGCGCGCAGCCAGGTGATCGGCGCCATGACCATGGGCGTGGGCGCGGCGCTGATGGAAGAACTGGCGGTGGACCAGCGCGCCGGCATTTTTGTGAACCACGACCTCGCTGGCTACGAAGTGCCGGTGCATGCCGACATTCCGCACCAGGAGGTGATCTTCCTCGACGAAACCGATCCGTTGTCGTCGCCGATGAAGGCCAAGGGCGTGGGCGAGCTGGGACTGTGCGGCGTGGGCGCTGCCATTGCCAACGCCATCTACAACGCCACCGGCGCCCGCGTGCGTGACTATCCGATCACGCTCGATAAGCTGCTGTCCAAACTGCCAGGGCAAAGTTAACGTTGAAGCTCTACACCGCGGCGTTGCAGGTCCAACGCGTTCGGCAGCGCCGCGCCGGAGGCCGTATTGTCGAAGATGCACCAGGCATCGCGCCCGGTGATCCAGGCTGCCACCTGGTCCAGGTACGCGTCGGCGTACGACGAGTAATACATGCGCGGACTGCCGTGCAGGCGCGCGTACACCATGTCGGTCGTGGGCACGAACGGCCCCGGTGCACCTGCCGGCGGATCGGCGATCACGCGGGTAATGCCGTGGGCGCGCAGCAGCGCCGTGGCGTCGTCCCCGAACCAGCTGCCATGGCGCGCCTCGCAGGCCAGGGCACAGGCAAAGTGCCGGCGCAGGCGGGTGAAGAAATCCTCGGCCACGCTGGTATCGAATCGCAGGCTGGGCGGCAGTTGCACCAGGATGCAGCCAAGCTTGTCGCCAAGCGATTTGGCTTGCCCGGCAAACGCGGCCAGCAGCGCCTCGATTTCGACCAGCCGCTGGTCGTGGCTGATACTGCGCGGCAGCTTCACGGCAAACCCAAAACCGTCGGGCACGCTGGCGGCCCAGCGCGCGTACGTGGAAGCCTGGTGCGGCTTGTAGAAAGACGAATTGATTTCCACCGCGTTCAGCACGCGCGCATAGCGTTCGAGATGGCTGCCGGCGCCGGGAAAGGAGGGGGCCACGTCGCGGCCGATACTCCAGCCGGCACAGCCGATGCGGATGGTGTTGTTCATTCAGCATTGTAGGGCGCTGCGCGCAAACGCGGCGCCCGACTCTGTTTATGACGCCATGCCACGCCACGATTCACTACGTACAATCAACTACGTAATAATACTGAGCATGGTTTTATTTGGATTTGCATAAAGATTATTCACATTGCCGAGAATAAAAATCTTTTAATTTCCAATGGATAATTTGAATATCTGAGTGAAAAATTTTAAGTGCTGGCAATAAAAATATTAATGCAAATTCACGTGAAAAACTTTTGTGCACTGCAAAAGTCCATGCTATATTTCTTTTCAAGCTCAACGCCAGACAAGTCCTCCATCAATGCCAGGTGATCCTTCGGCATGACAGAGCAGGACATTGCGCGCGGAATAACCGCAGCGCAATATAAAAACTTTGTATTCCTCCTTGTTTCTGTTTTATCCCATCTTACCCGGGAGGACGTCCTGCGCCTTGATTTATTGCGCCGGCCGCCATTCACATTTTTAATATGGACGCCCATCATGAAGAATCTTAAATATGATATTCCGGCCGCCCTCGTGGTCTTTCTCGTGGCTTTGCCGCTCTGCCTGGGCATTGCGCTCGCTTCCGGCGCGCCGCTGATGTCGGGGATTATCTCCGGCATTATCGGCGGCATCGTGGTGGGCGCTCTCAGCGGCTCCCAAACCAGTGTCAGCGGCCCGGCGGCCGGCCTGGCGGCGGTGGTGCTGGCGTCGGTGACCAAGCTCGGCGGCTTCGAGATCCTGCTGGTGGCAATCCTGATCGCCGGCGCGCTGCAAGTGGTGATGGGCTGGTGCCGCGCCGGCTTTATCGCCAATTACGTGCCGTCGAGCGTGATCAAGGGGCTGCTGGCGGCGATCGGCATCTTGCTGATCCTGACCCAGATTCCGCACGCGTTCGGTTACGATCCGAAGAACGCCGACAATTTCTCCTTCTTCCAGGGCAATGGCGAGAACCTGGTCTCGATGCTGGGCCGGGCGGTCGAGTTCATCACGCCGGGCGCGCTGCTCATTTCGGCGCTGTCGATCCTCATGCTGGTGTATTGGGGCAAAACGCCGCTCGGACGATTCAAGATGCTGCCGGCGCCGCTGTTCGTGGTGGCGTTTGCCATCGGACTGAACGCCTTTTTCGCTGCCTTTGTGCCGTCGCTGGCAATTTCCGCGACCCACCTGGTCGATTTGCCGCCGCTTGACGCCAGCAACCCCGGCGCCTTCCTGCTGCTGCCCGACCTGCGCCACCTGGCCAACCTCGACGTCTGGCTGGTGGGCATCACGATTGCCATCGTGGCGTCGCTGGAAACCCTGCTCAACGTAGAAGCCGTGGACAAGGTCGATCCGCTAAAACGAGAAACGCCGGCCAACCGCGAACTGCTGGCCCAGGGCGTGGGCAATATGCTGGCCGGCCTGCTCGGCGGTTTGCCGGTGACGTCCGTCATCGTGCGCAGCACCGTCAATGTCCAGTCCGGCAACCGGACCAAGGTCTCGGCCGTGCTGCACGGCGTGTTCCTGCTGGGCGGCGTGCTGTTGCTCAGCCCCGTGCTGAACATGATCCCGTTGGCGGCCCTGGCCGCGATCCTGATCACCACCGGCTACAAGCTGGCCAACGTCGCCGTGTTCCGCGAGATGTACGGCAAAGGCGGCACGCAGTTCATGCCGTTCGTGATCACCGTGGTGGCGATTGTCGCGACCGACCTCCTGACCGGCGTGGTGATCGGCCTGGTTGCCGGCCTGTTCTATCTGCTGCGCAGCAACTTCCGCAACCCGTACTCGCTGCAGCAGTACAAGCTGCATATCGGCGACGTGATCAAGATGGAATTGCCGAACCAGGTGTCGTTCCTGAACAAGGCCACCATCAAGGAAGCGCTGTGGAACATCCCTGCCGGCTCGCAGGTGGTGATCAACGCATCTGGCACCGACTATATCGACCACGATGCGATGGAAGTGATCGAAGACTACCGCACCGTGGCGGCCGAGCGCGACGTGCAGCTGAGCGTGGTGGGCCTGCGCGAGGTGTATCGCCAGGATGCGCCCGACCAGTTCGTACCGGTGCTCGACCACGCCACCCAGAAAAAGCTGGCGCCCGAGGCCGTGCTGCAAGTGCTCAAGGAGGGCAACCAGCGCTTTCGCGAGGGACGGCGCTTCGAGAACGATTATGTGCACCAGGCAAGCGCCACGGCTGGCGGCCAACATCCGATGGCGGTGGTGGTCAATTGCATCGACTCGCGCACGTCGCCTGAAATCATTTTCGATGCGGGCCTCGGTGACCTGCTCACTATCCGCATTGCCGGCAACGTGATCAGCCGCGAAATCATCGGCAGCCTGGAAATCGCCGCCAAGCTTGGCGCCAAGCTGATCGTGGTGAAAGGCCACTCGTCGTGCGGCGCAATCGGCCTGGCCATGCAGCAGGAAGGTTCGCACAGCATCGGCGCCATCACCGGCAAGATCCAGTGGGCGATCCACCAATGCGGCGAACACAGCCATCTGGGCGACAAGGAACTGCGCGACCGCGTGGCGCGCCACAACGTCGAAAATTCCTTAGCGGAAATTATCGACGGCAGCGAGTTCCTGCGGTCCGCCATCCGGCGCGGCGAGATCGGCCTGGTGGGCGCCTTCCACGACATCGCCTCGCGCAACGTGGCGTTCGGCGAGCTGGTGGCGCCCGATACCTTCGATCCGCAGCGTCCGCTCCACATCGCGGCCTAGTTCCCGCGACACCGCGCGGCAGGTGGGTCATAATGGCGCTATCTCATCGATGGAACCACCATGACCAAGCTGAAACGCTATTTTTCGCTGTCCCTGTCGTTGCTGGTACTGGCCGGCGTGCTGTCGGCCTGCGCCGGGTTGATCGGCCCGCGCGACGTCGAAGTCAGGCAGGAAAAGCTGCAACAGAACCTGGACCGCAAGTTTCCCATGCACCACCGCGTGCTGGGCATTTTCGACGTCGAGCTCAGTCGTCCGCAACTGGCCATCCTGGCCGAGAACAACCGGGTGGCGCTGACCTTCGATCTGAACGTCACGCCACTGCTGGGGCGGCAGTCGTGGCGCGGCGCGATGGCGGTGTCGGGCCGTCTTAACGTCGATCCTGTGCGCAATACCGTGTACATCGCCGACACCCATGTGGACCGGTTTGCGCTCGATAATATGGACGCCGGCAAGCAGACGCAATTGGCCAGCGTGGCCAACCTGCTCAGCGACACCCTGGTGAAAAACGTGGCCTTGCACACCTTCAAGCCGGAAGACTTGCGCTATGCCGGCGTGCAGTTCGAGCTGACGGCCATTGATACCCGTCCCGGCGCGCTGGTGGCGCGGCTGCGGCCGGCGGAATCGGCCCCCGGTGGCCGCTGACATGCCCGGCTTACCGTTGCAGCACGGCATCGCCGCCGACATTGCGCAGATCCAGTCGATCGAGGCCGTCCCCACCATTCTCGAAACGGTGGCGGCCCTGACCGGGCTGCGCTTCGTCTGCGTGGCGCGGGTGACGGCCGATTCGTGGACCACCTGTGCGGTGCTCGACCGGCTCGACATCGGTCTCAAGGTAGGCGATGGCCTCGACATTACCACCACCATTTGCGAGGAAGTGCGCGATACCCGGCTGCCGGTGGTGATTGACAGCGTGGCCGACGACGACCGCTACCGCCACCATCACACGCCGCGCATCTACGGCTTTCAGAGTTATTTTTCGATACCGCTGTTCCGCCCCGACGGCGCCTATTTCGGCACCCTGTGCGGGCTCGACCCGGTACCCAACGAGTTATCCACGCACAAGGTGACCAGTACCCTCAAGCTGTTCGCCCAGCTTATCTCGGTGCAGCTGGAAAACGACCGCAAGCTGGCCGAGGCGGAACACGCGCTGTCGAACGAGCAGCTGTCGGGCGAGTTGCGCGAGCAGTTCATTGCGGTGCTGGGCCACGATTTGCGCACGCCGCTCAGCTCCATCGTCAGCGGCGCCGATTTGCTCGGCATGGGCAACCTGACGCCGGCGTCGCGCAAGGTGGTGGACCGTATCCGCCGCAGCGCCATGCGCATCGCCGGCCTGGTGGACGATGTCGTGGACTTTACCCGGGGCCGCATGGGCGGCGGCATCGCGGTGACGATGGAACCGCAGCATGCGCTGCAAGCGAGTTTCGAGCAGGTGATTGCCGAGCTGAGCGGCGCCCATCCGCACAGCGCCATCGTCGCCGAGTTCGATATGCAGGGCGGCGTGATGGCCGACGCCGGGCGGCTCGGGCAACTGCTGTCCAATCTACTTAAAAACGCGCTGGTGCACGGCGACCCGGCGCAGCCGGTGCTGGTCACCGTGCGCCAGGCCGACGGGCAGCTCGACTTAAAGGTCTCCAACCAGGGCGAACCGATTGCCCCGGAGCTGGCCGCCCAGCTATTCAAACCGTTCTTCCGTGGTAATCCGGGCAGCCGCGAAAAGGGCCTGGGCCTCGGTTTGTTCATCGTCGCCGAGATTGCCAAGTCGCATGGTGGCGAGATCGCCGTGGTGTCCGATGACGCCGCCACGACCTTCAGTTTCGCCATGCGCGGCCCCGTCCTTAATTAACCAGGGTTGTGATGGCGCGGCGAAGCTTCTACAATCGCTCCCTTGACGATACTGTAGAGGCAGCAAATGGAAATTTTTGGCATCGGCATCCACATCCTGGTGGCGATCTTCTTTGCCGTGCACGCGGTGCGCAATGGCCAGCCGATTTACTGGCTGCTGATCCTGTTCATGTTTCCGCTGATCGGCAGCGTGGTTTACTTCATCGCCATCTACCTGCCCAGCTCGCGCATCAACCAGGGCGCGCGCAAGGTCGCCAACGTGGCCGTCAAGACCCTGGACCCGGGCCGCGAACTGCGCGAAGCGCGCGAAGCCTACGACTACACGCCCACCGCGCAAAACCAGATGCGCCTGGCCAGCGCGCTGCTCGAAGGCGGCAATGCTGCGGAGGCGGCGACAACTTATGAGGCTTGCCTGCAGGGCCCGTTCTCGGGCGACCTGGAAATCCGCTTTGGTGCCGCGCGCGCCACGTTCGCTGCCGGCCGCGCCGACGATGCGGTAAAACACCTGCAAACCATCCGCGCCGCCAACGACGGCTTCCGGGCCGAGCAAGTGTCGCTGTTGCTGGCGCAGGCGTGGGCAGCGGCGGGGCGCCAGGACGAGGCGCGCGCCGAGTTCGAGCACGCGTTGAGCCGCTACAGCGGTTTTACCACCCAGGCGGAATACGCGATCTGGGCGGCCGGCGCCGGCGATGCCGACAAGGCGCGCGCGCTGGAAGTGGAACTGCGCCGCACCATCGAGCGCTGGACGCCGCAAACGCGGGATCTGAACCAGCCGCTGATCAAGCGGCTGAATGCGGCAATGGCGGCGTTGCGTTAAAACTCAGGAAATAACTGCGCCACGTACATCGTGGCGCGTGATTACGCCAGCACTATCGATGGCAATCCAGCCACCGCGCGGCGGCGTCGCTTCCGGCTCCCAGTCGGGCAGCACGTAGCGGCGCGTAGCGCCCGCCAAGTGCAGGGCAGGGCGGTGGGTGTGGCCGTGGATCATGATGTTCGTATTGGTTTGCGCAAACAGGTCGGCAATTGCCTGCGGCGTCACATCCATGATCTCCATGGTCTTGGCGCCCTGATCCTTGCGGCTGTTTTCGCGCATGCCGGCGATGATGGCCTTGCGCTGCGCCAGCGGCATTGCCACGAACTGCTGCTGCCATGCCGGTTGCCGCACCATGGCGCGAAATTCCATGTATTTGACGTCTTCGGTGCACTGGGCGTCGCCGTGCACCAGCACCAGGCGCTGGCCGCCGATGTTCGTCACGAACACTTCCGGCAGCAAGGTCACGCCAGCGGCTGCGGCAAAGTCCGCACCGACCAGAAAATCACGGTTGCCGGCAATCCAGTAGATGGCGGTGCCCGCATCGCTGACGCGGCGCAGCGCGGTGATGATGTCGCGGTTGAAGGGATCGTCGAGGTCGTCGTCGCCGGCCCAGTACTCGAACAGGTCGCCGAGCAGGTACAGCTGGGGCGCATGCCGCGCATGGCGTTCCAGGAAGTCGTGGAACGCTGCCGTGATGGCGGGCTGCGCGGCCTGCAAGTGCAGGTCTGAAATGAACAGCGCGCTTACGTCGGACGCGCGCGCGCCGGTCAGGGTATTGCTCATCAAGAATCAGGCAGCCAGTTCGATGCTTTCGATGATCACGTCTTCTGCTGGCACGTCGGCAAACATGCCGCTGCGGGTGGTTTTGACTTTACGGATTTCGTCGACGACTTCGGTGCCTTCGACAACTTTACCGAACACGGCGTAGCCCCAGCCGTCCTGGCCCGGGTAGTCGAGGAACGAGTTGTTCTTGATGTTGATGAAGAACTGGGCCGAGGCCGAGTGCGGCGCCGAGGTGCGGGCCATGGCCAACGTGTATGGCTCGTTTTTCAGGCCGTTCTTGGCTTCGTTTTCCACGGTGGCATCAGCTGGCTTTTGCTTCATGCCTGGTTCGAAACCGCCGCCTTGGATCATGAAACCGTCGATCACGCGGTGGAAGATGGTGTTGGTGTAGTGGCCGGCGTTCATGTAGGCCAGGAAGTTTTCCACCGATTTAGGCGCCAGTTGTTCGTTCAGCTCGGCAACCATTTTGCCCTTGTTGGTGGTGATGATGACTTTGGTCATGATATTCCTTAATTAATTTATCAATAAGTATCGAAGCAGCGGCAGGGCGCTATTCTACATTTTTGGGCACGATCGGGGTTTTCAAAATGGTGGCCGACTTGACGAAGATGGGCGTGACAGGGATATTCTGGAACATGCCCTTGTCGTCCACCAGCACGCCCTTGATCTTGTCAACGGTCTCGCGGCCGTCGATTACCTTGCCAAAGACGGTGTAGCCGACGCCGTCGCTGCCGGGGAAATTGAGGCCCTGGTTATCAGCCACGTTGATGAAAAACTGCGAGTTGGCCGAATTGGGATCGTCCATGCGCGCCATGGCGATGGTGTAGGCATCGTTGGTCAGGCCGTTTTGCGATTCGCTCGGAACATTCTTGCGCGTTGGTTTGCTCTTGAGTTTTTCATCGTAGCCGCCGCCCTGGATCATGAAGCCGTCGATCACGCGGTGGAAGATGGTGCCCTTGTAATAGCCCGACTTGACGTAGGCGAGGAAGTTGTCAACCGACTTAGGCGCTTTCTCGCGGTCCAGCTCCAGCACGATGTTGCCCATGGTGGTCTTGAGTTCCACCTGCGGGTGGGTGGCCGGCTCGGCCGGGGCTGCTGTTGCAGCGGTAGCGGTCATGGCGACAGCGCCGGACAGGGCCAGGCCGGCGAGCAGGGCGCCGACACGGCCGAACAATGAAGGCTGGGTTTGATGCATGTGGACTTCCTTTAGTGGACTATGCGGTTTTTATCAATGCTATACTTCTCCAAAACCATGCCATTCTACCTGCTGGCAGGTGGAAACAATAACACGACCGAGGCCCGGCAGTCTTCCAAGGCAAAGCGAATCCAGGTGCGCCCTTACGGTGCCGCGCCCGTCTTTCGTATTGTCGAAGCACGTGGCATCACGACAAGAATACGCAAGAGTCCGATGAGCAATTTAAAGATTTACAACACGCTGGCGCGTGACAAGCAGACGTTCGTTCCCATCGAGGCTGGCAAAGTCCGCATGTATGTGTGCGGCATGACCATTTATGACTACTGCCACATTGGCCACGCGCGCATGATGATGGCGTTCGACGTGATGTACCGCTGGTTGCTGGCCACCGGCTACGACGTTACGTACGCCCGCAACATCACCGACATCGACGACAAAATCATCCGCCGCGCGGTGGAAAACGGCGAAACCATCTCGCAGCTGACCACGCGCTTCACGCAATACATGGACGAAGATACGGGCGCGCTCGGCATTTTGCCGCCCACGCTGGTGCCGCGCGCCACCGAATACGTGCCGCAAATGCTGGCGCTGATCGAAACGCTCGAGCAAAAAGACCTGGCTTACCAGGGCACCGACGGCGACGTCAACTACGCGGTGCGCAACTTCCCCAATTACGGCCGCCTGTCCGGCAAGTCGCTCGACGACCTGCGCGCCGGCGAGCGCGTCGATGTCAACACCGGCAAGCGCGATCCGCTCGACTTCGTGCTGTGGAAAGCGTCGAAGGAATCCGAGCCGGAAGAAGTAAAATGGGATTCCAAGTGGGGCAAGGGCCGTCCGGGCTGGCACATCGAGTGCTCGGCCATGTGCTCGGCGTTGCTCGGCGAACATTTCGACATCCACGGCGGCGGCGCTGACTTGCAGTTCCCGCACCACGAAAACGAGATCGCCCAGTCCGAAGGCGCGTTCGGCCGCACCATGGTCAATTACTGGGTGCACAACGGCTTTGTGCGCGTCGATAACGAAAAGATGTCCAAATCGCTGGGCAACTTCTTCACCATCCGCGACGTGCTGAAAAAATTCGATGCCGAAGTGATCCGCTTCTTCATCATGCGCGCCCACTACCGCAGCCCGCTCAATTACTCCGATGCCCACCTCGACGACGCCCGCGTGGCCCTGACGCGCCTGTACACCGCGCTTGACGGCGTGGACGGCGATGGCGCCCACCTCGACTGGACCGAAGCCCACGCCGTGCGCTTCGCGCAAGCAATGGACGACGATTTCAATACGCCGGTGGCGATTGCCGTGCTGTTCGACCTCGCCAGCGAGATCAACAAGAGCAAGTCGCCGGCGCTGGTGCGTCAATTGAAAGGCCTGGCCGACGTGATTGGCTTGCTGGGCCGCAGCGCCCAGCAATTCCTGCAGGCGGCTGTCGGTGAAACCGATACCACCGGCGACGCCGCCATTGCCGCGCAAATCGCGCAGCGGGCAGCAGCCAAGAAGGCGCGCAACTTCGCCGAATCGGACCAGATCCGCGCCGACCTGCTGGCCGCCGGCATCATCCTCGAGGACAAACCCGACGGCACGACCAACTGGCGCCGCGCATAATGGTCACCGCCAAGGATAACGGGGCCTCCGCGCCCGATGCCACCGGTCCGCTATCGGCCGTGCCGCCGTACTGGGAACAGGCCAAGATCGAGCTGATGAAGCGCGACCGCATCATGAAAAAGCTGATCCCGCAGTTCGGCGACCTGCACCTGGTGGGGCACGACGACCCGTTTACCACGCTGGCGCGCTCCATCGTGGGCCAGCAGGTCACGCCCAAGGTGGCCGACGCCGCCTGGCGCAAGCTGCTGCTCGCGTGTCCCAAGTGCACGCCCGCGCAAGTGATCAAGGCCGGCGCCGAGCAGCTGTCCGCCTGTGGCTTGTCCAAGCGCAAGACCGAGTACATTCTCGACCTGGCCGACCACTTCAAGAACAAACGGGTCCACAGCGCCCTCTGGGGCCAGATGGAAGACGAAGCCGTGATTGCCGAGCTGGTGCAAATTCGTGGTATCGGGCGCTGGACAGCGGAGATGTTTTTGATATTTAATTTGCTGCGTCCCAATGTTTTGCCGCTTGATGACCCAGGTTTGATCCAGGGCATCAGCCAGAACTATTTCTCAGGTGAACCTGTTTCGCGCAGCGATGCGCGCGAAGTGTCGGCCAACTGGGAACCCTGGCGCACCGTGGCAACGTGGTACTTATGGCGTAGTCTGGACCCGGTTACTGTAGAATAACCACTCTAGGGAACCTCGACAAACCTACTGCGCGGTCCGCTATCGCCGCTGCGTTGCTCAGCGTACCTCCGTACGCTTGCGCTACTCGCGACGATAACGAACCGCTCGCTACGGTTTTTCGAGGTCCCCTTTTATCGCTGTGCGAGGCCGTTTTTGCCCGTCCTGATCGGTTCCCTTGAGGGGCGCAGCCAAGAATAATCCCGGAGGTACAATGACCAAAACGACTTTCCTCAATTTTGAGCAACCGATTGCCGAGCTCGATGGCAAAATCGAAGAGCTGCGCTTCGTTCAGGACGATTCGGCCGTCGACATCTCGGAGGAGATCGACCGTCTGGCCAAGAAGAGCCAGCAGCTGACCAAAGACATCTACGCCAAGCTCACGCCCTGGCAGGTCGCGCAAATCGCGCGCCACCCGCAGCGTCCATACACCATGGACTATGTGAACGAAATCTTTACCGACTTCCACGAACTGCACGGCGACCGCACCTATGCGGACGACCAGTCCATCGTCGGCGGCCTGGCTCGCTTCAACGGCCAGGCTTGCATGGTGATCGGCCACCAGAAGGGCCGCGATACGAAAGAGCGCGCCATGCGCAACTTCGGCATGCCGAAGCCAGAAGGCTACCGCAAGGCCATGCGCCTGATGAAGCTGGCTGAAAAATTCGGCATCCCGATCTTCACGTTCGTCGATACCCCGGGCGCGTTCCCCGGCATCGACGCCGAAGAGCGCGGCCAGTCCGAAGCCATCGGCCACAACCTGTACGTGATGGCGGAACTGAAAGTGCCGCTGATCGCCACCATCATCGGCGAAGGCGGCTCCGGCGGCGCGCTGGCGATTGCCGTGGGCGACTCGGTGCTGATGCTGCAATATTCGACCTACTCGGTGATCTCGCCCGAAGGTTGCGCCTCGATCCTGTGGAAAACGTCCGAGCGCGCGGCCGATGCCGCCGAAGCGCTGGGCCTGACCGCGCACCGTCTGAAAGCCATCGGCCTGATCGACAAGATCATCAACGAACCGCTGGGCGGCGCCCACCGCGATCCGAAAGCCATGGCCACCATGCTCAAGCGCGCACTGGCCGACTCGCTGCGCCAGTTCCACGGCATGAAAACCAAGGACCTGATCGAAGCCCGCCACCAGAAGCTGCTGGGCTACGGCAAGTTCAAGGAAACCACGCCGCAGGAATAAGAACCGAGCGCATGCGCCGTCAGCCGGTGCAGCAGCGCGACCGTCAGCATCAGTGTCCCGCACCGGCCGACCGCCGCGCACGCGGGGACCCATAGAACCTAACCGGGGGCACGCAAACGCGTCGCCCCCGGTTCGCATTTGGAATCACATAATGAAGCAGCAAATCCCCACGCTCGCCAGCACCTTCGCCCAGGCGGTCAGCGCCGCCCGCGCACAAGCCGGCAACACCGAAAAAGTCGCCATCGCCCTCAGCGGCGGCCTCGACTCCTCGGCCCTGCTGCACCTGGCCCACGCCCACGCCGCCGAGCAAGGCGTCGAACTGCACGCCTTCCACATCCACCATGGCATCAGCCCCAACGCCGACGCCTGGCTGGCCCACTGCGAACAAGCCTGCGCCGCCCTTGGCGTGCCGTTCCAGTCACGTCGCGTCGAATTGGTACGCAAGGACAAGACCGGCACCGAGGAAGCGGCCCGCAAGGCCCGCTACGCCGCCTTGGGCGCACTGTGCCGCGAGCAAGGCATCGAACTGCTGCTTACCGCACACCACCAGGACGACCAGGCCGAGACCGTGCTGCTGCAACTGCTGCGTGGCTCCGGCCCTGCGGGCCTGTCGGGCATGGACGCCGCCAACACCGCCGCCAGCCTGCTGGCCAACGACCAGCTGGTGATGGCGCGGCCACTGCTCACCGCATCGCGCAAGCAGCTGGACCAGTACGTGGCCGCGCACGGTATCACCCATATTTACGACGAATCGAACGACGACCCGCGCTTCGCCCGCAATGCGCTGCGCCGCACCATCATGCCGGCCCTGGCCGATGCCTTCCCCGGCTTCCAGGAGCGGCTGGCGCGCAGCGCATCGCACGCCCAGTCCGCCCAGCGCCTGTTGACCGAACTGGCGCAGCAAGACCTGGCCCTGTGTCTCGATGGCGACTGTCTCGACATGCGTCAGCTGCGCCTGCTTAGCCTGGATCGCATCCACAACCTGTTGCGCCACTGGTTCGGCACCCGTGGCCTGCGCATGCCGAGCGCGGCCTGGCTGGCGGAAACCGTCACCCAGCTGCTGGAAGCCCGCGACGACGCCCAAGTGCTGGTCACGCATCCCGACTGCCACGTGCGCCGCTACCGCGACCGCCTGCACCTGACACCGAAGCTGGCCGACCTGGAAGGCACGCGCGAAGACCAGTTCGACCAGACCCCGGGCACGCCGTTCCGCTGGAATGGTGAGGCGCAGATGGCGTTTCCCGCTTACGGCGGTGTGTTGCACTTCGATGTGGTGGCGGCGGTCGCTGCGGAGCCGGGCGAGGGCGCTGACGTCACCGCAGCTCCGAGCGCTGCTGTCGATGTCATCGTTTCAGCGCCGTCCAGCATCGATGCCGGTAATCCGTTGTCGGCCGGCCTCGATACCGCAAACGCGCTGCCGCCCGGCGTCGACGCAAACTGGCTGCGCAGCCAGCCACTACTGATCGAGTTCCGCCGTGGCGGCGAACGCCTCAAACGTGCCGAAAACCGCCCGACCCGGCCCCTGAAGTACCACTTCCAGGAACTCAATATCCCGGCCTGGGAGCGCGGCCGTTTGCCGGTTGTCCACGCAGGCAAGGAGCTGATTTTCGCGGCCGGCATCGGCATGGATTGCAAGCATTTGGGCGCCGGAGCAGGGCGGATCCGGCTGCGTTGGCAGGCTGTGTAGGAATTCGGCACATTTGCCGAATTTTGTATGTGCATATGCCTATACGGTATGAGAATATGAGCTTTGTGACTTGTTATTTTGCACTGCCGCATGTAGAGTTTAGGGTTCCATTTACCTTTAATGAGCGGAAAACTCTCTGTTATGGCTTTAATCGTGCACAAATATGGCGGTACGTCGATGGGTTCGACGGACCGTATCAAGAACGTCGCGCGGCGTGTCGCCAAGTGGCATGACGCCGGTCACCGCATCGTCGTGGTACCTTCGGCAATGTCGGGCGAGACCAACCGCCTGATCGGCTTGGCCAAAGAAATTCAATCCCAGCCCGATCCACGCGAACTGGACATGATCGCCTCCACCGGCGAGCAAGTCTCGGTCGGCCTGCTGGCCATGGCGCTGCTGGCGATCGGCAAGCAAGCCGTTTCCTACGCCGGCTGGCAAGTCGCGATTAAAACCGATTCCGCCTACACCAAGGCCCGCATCCAGTCGATCGACGACGCCAAGGTCAACCGCGACCTCGACGACGGCAAGATCGTCATCATCACCGGCTTCCAGGGCGTTGACGACCTCGGCAATATCGCCACGCTCGGCCGTGGTGGTTCCGATACCTCGGCCGTGGCGATTGCCGCCGCCATGAAGGCCGACGAATGCCTGATCTTCACCGACGTCGACGGCGTGTACACGACCGATCCGCGCGTGGTGTCCGAAGCGCGCCGCCTCAAGGCGATCACGTTCGAAGAAATGCTGGAACTGGCATCGCTGGGTTCGAAAGTGCTGCAAACCCGTTCGGTGGAATTCGCCGGCAACTATCGCGTGCCTACCCGCGTGCTGTCGTCGCTGACCGACCCGATGCTCGACATCGAAGAAGAAGCCAACTCTGGCACCCTGATTTCGTTTGAGGAAGACAAACACATGGAACAAGCAGTCATCTCCGGTATCGCGTTCAACCGCGACGAGGCCAAAATCACCGTGCTGGGCGTGCCAGACCGTCCAGGCGTGGCATACCACATCCTCGGACCAGTGGCCGATGCCAACATCGAAGTGGACATGATCATACAGAACCAGTCGGTCGAAGGTAAAACCGACTTCACGTTCACCGTGTCGCGCAACGACTACCAGCGCGCCATCGACGTCCTCAACGGCACCCGCGAAGAACTGGGCGCCGCCAGCGTGACCGGCGACGCCAAGGTCTCGAAAATCTCCGTGGTGGGCGTAGGCATGCGCTCGCACGTGGGCGTGGCCTCGCAGATGTTCCGTACGCTGTCGGAAGAGGGCATCAACATCATGATGATCTCGACGTCGGAAATCAAAATCTCGGTACTGATCGACGAGAAGTACATGGAGTTGGCCGTGCGCGCGCTGCACAAAGCGTTCGAACTGGAAAAAGCATAAATATTTCTAAAAAAACCGTTGGCTAGCCTTGACCGAAACGGTCCTGGTCTATACTATGACGGTCGTCTGCTGCAGCGTAGTTTGGTGAAGCAGACATAGTTGAGTGATCGACTAGGAGACGTGGCCGAGTGGCCGAAGGCACATCCCTGCTAAGGATGCATACGGCTTATACCTGTATCGTGGGTTCGAATCCCACCGTCTCCGCCAGTTAAACGTTCGCTGAGTTTCAGCAACGTCCTAAAACCCCCACCGCTCATAGTGAAGCCTGGGGGTTTTTTGTTATCCGGCGTCCGCTAGCGTGCACAGCAGTACGCTGAAAGCCGGTGTTTTTTTGGGTATGGATGCGGGTATGACTTTGACCCCGTGCCGACTCATACCCGCAAAACTTTCGACACATCATCTCCTCCTGTAAATCAATGTCGATCCGAGTAGTATTGCCACTGTTTATGAGTTGACGCGTGTCTTTTTGCGGGAATGTAGTGGTCAACCCATCCCGGACACTACGTTAAGTTTTTCTTCGGCGACAGCCGGCGCCAGTCCCTGGTTGAACTGATGCGGTCGTATCCAGTTATACCGGTGCACCGCTTTTATTACCGTGATCGGCTACACGGCCGGCGGCTCGC